>CAKQPE010000045.1 GCA_934256695.1 uncultured Eubacteriales bacterium | reverse complement strand
CCTACAGATTGTTTGGGATACAATGAGGATTGGACAAGTTTTACAAAAGAATCGGGCATATCGAAATATTCATGCCTTGATATAGGCGGATGTAAATTTTTATATGGAGATAATGAGGAGGGAGAACCTGTTCTTCTTCTTAGGTCCGGAACAGAAACACCTGAAAAAGTAAATCTTCCGGAGACAACAATACAGATATTTGATTGTGCAATGTCAAATACTGTTTCATCTTCCGGAAAATATACCGTTAATTTTGAAAATCTTAAAGATTTGTTACAGATAAACGTATATGCTTTTTATAATTCACAGGTTGGTGATAATTTAAAATTTAATTCAAACAGAATTACATTTGACTCATATGCGTTTTACGGTTGTAAAAATATAGAAAATTTTGATGCGAGTGTGGTTTACAATTCAGACTATGGCAGAGATGTATTCGGTGAATGTACTAATTTAAAAACAGCTGATTTAGGCGAACCGGCATATAATTCACAGCTGTACGCAGGACTTTTTAATTACTGCGATAGTCTTACGGATTTGACAATACGAGGATATTTAGTGCCTAATATTATTATAGACGGAGATTTTGGATTCCGGTTTAATTATGAACTGAGTCAGGAAGATGAACTTGACAGGCTTCGTATACATGTAGACCCTGACAGGACAGGTGCATATATTTCAAAATGGTGCTATGGATATATGGGCTATATTGACGGTATACGGCGAGGTTCGGCATACCTTAATCTGTGGGACGATAAACAGATTGAAAATATGAACTATAACGAAGAAACAAAAGAATGGGTTTATCCGTCTGATGAAGAAATAGACAGAATAGTTAAGGAGACGGTTCTTGACAAGGAAAACAGCATGAGAAAAATGTTTGGTGTTGATATTGTTGATGAGCCTTCAAACTATTATCCTTATCGTGTTTCCGATGATGGTTATATTATGCTTATAGGTGTGCCTTCAAATATTGATTATATAACTTTAGATGAAAATATAGATGATCTCGGGCTTCCGAGTGGCTGGTGTTTTGATTACATAGGGAAAAGAGCTTTTTCCGGAGCGAAAAGCCTTAAAGATTTATATTTACTGGATTGTATAAAAGGAATTTACAGCAATGCTTTTGAAGGCTTTGAAGGCGAATACATTAATATTTATTTATCAGGAGATGAAATACCTGAGCTGTTGGTAGATTCTTGCGGTGAAAAGTTTTCATTCGGTTGTGATGAAAGCAAGATACATTTCAATGCAGGCATAGAGTGGAGTATTTACAAGGCTGAAGATTACATAGCAAAATGGATATATAGTTTCGCCGGATATGAAGATTATGAACAGATGAGAAGCAGTTTAAAAGATGAAATAACAGACAAAAAAGGCACAACGGAACCTACAGATGAAGAAATAAATGCTGAAATAAGAAGAATTCTTATTCCGTATGAAAACCGACTGCGTATGATGTTTGGCATTGATACGGTAACGGAAGATGATGAAACAAGCGTTGTAAACATTATAATTGCAAACAACGGTGAGTACGTTTTCGGTAATGATTTTACTTATCCGGATTTTGATTTTTCTGACTTTCCTAATACAGAGCCTATGCCTGACATACCTGGAAACACCGATACAGACAAAGGTGAAACAACGGAAAACACCGATATAGACAAAGGTGGAACAACAGAAAATACCACCGATACAGACAAAGGCGGAACAACGGAAAACACCGATACAGACAAAGGTGAGACGACGGAAAACACCGATACAGGCAAATGTGAAACAACGGAAAATACCGATACAGACAAAGACAAAACAACAGACAATACATATACGGAAAGTAACGGAATTTCAGAAGATTCAAATGACAGCAATTCAAACGATGAAAATACAAATAGCAGCCTTTCCGACAGTGGTGAAAGCGGAGAGCGGGAGGAGACAAACCAATGATTGTTGAGCAGTCTAAGCAGATTATAGCGGAAGTAAACAAAGCATTTATGGGCAAAAAAGAAATTACGGAAAAAGTTCTTATGACAATATATGCGGGAGGACACGTTCTGCTGGAGGATTGTCCAGGGGTGGGAAAAACTACTCTGGCAGTAGCGTTTTCAAAAGCACTTGGGTTTAGCAGCAAGCGTATTCAGTTTACACCTGATACACTGCCTTCGGATATTACGGGGTTTACAATGTTTAACAGAGAAACAAACAGATTTGAATACCGTAATGGTGCGGCAGACTGTCAGTTTCTTCTGGCAGATGAAATAAACCGTACTTCGCCTAAAACTCAATCTGCGCTTTTGGAGATAATGGAGGAGCATAAAATAACAGTAGACGGAAAAACTCACGATCTGCCTGCACCTTTTATATGTATAGCAACACAGAATCCGCTTGGCTCGGCAGGTACACAGCCGCTTCCGGAATCACAGCTTGATCGTTTCATGGTATGTCTTTCCATAGGATACCCAACACTTGAAAACCAGATTAAGATTATAAATTCACAGCGTTACAGTAATCCGCTTTTGGATATAAATGCCGTTACAGATGCACAAAATATTATAGAGATACAGAACTATCTTACATCAGTAAGAATGGATGATAATGTTTTGAAATATGCCATTGAACTTTGTGAGGCAACAAGAAACCACCCTATGATAGAGCTTGGTATTTCTCCAAGAGGTGTTTTGGCGTTGGTGAAAATGTCTAAGGCAAGTGCCATTATGAACGAAAGAAATTATGTTGTTCCGGAAGATATTCAAAATGTGTTCCTTGATGTATGTACACATAGGCTTGTACTTCGTCCGCAGGCACGTGTTGAAGGAGTAGGAGCAAAAGACCTGCTTAAAGCTATAATGTTTGATATAAAGCCTATGGCAATATAGGAGTGATACATATGTTGAAGAATAGGCTTAGTTATATAGCATTCGCTGTTGTAATTGCCATATTGATGTTTTTCTTCAGCAGTCCATTTATGCTTTATGTACTTGCAGCACAGGCGGTTTTGACTGTTGCTGTAAAACTGCTTATTGTGGGTGATTCAAAATCTGTAAATACAGAATTTAAAATTAAACATGGTGCGTGTGAAGGCAGATATATTACGGCTGAGTTTAAAGTGATTTCTGAAAAAAATCTTTTTGCGGCAAACAGTGTTTTGGCAGAAATTGAAATATACAACAAAATGTTTAATAAAACCGAAAACAGAAAATTTCTGTTTTATATTTCGGGAAAAGAAAGCAGTTTTAAAATAGATTTTGAAGCAGAACAATGCGGAGAAGTAAACTTTATATGCAAGAATATAAAAATATTTGATATATTCAATATTTTCGGTGAAAAAATTAAACCTTTCGGACAAGTATGTACAATAGTTTATCCGAGACAGATGAATTTAAATGTTGAGATGTCTGATATTACTTTCGGAACAAACAAAACGGATTCTTTTATGCTAAAAAGAAAAGGCAATGATCCAAGTGAGATGTTTGATATAAAGGAATATTTTCCGGGAGACGACATACGTTCGATTCATTGGAAACTTTCTTGTAAGACAAACAATCTTGTGCTTCGTCAGGCAAGTGATCCGTCCGATTACAACGTGGTTATTATGCCGGATATAGGGCTTAAAATCGAAGATAAAGAAGTATCGGAGACTGAACTGAATACGGCGGCGGCTATTTGCTTTTCGTTAGGAGAACAGCTTATAAAAAATGGAGAAAAATTCTGTATGGCTTTTGTATTGCCTACAGGTCTTTGTGTAAATGAAATAATTACGGAAGAAGATTTTCAGAAATCACTTGCACAGTGGCTGTCGCTGCCTGTACCTTATAAAAGCGGTGATGGATTGAAGTATTTTATTATGGAACACATGGAGTATTGTTTCACAAGGCTTATTATACTTTCGGCAGGAAAATATAACGGTGAAATTAATTCTGTTGCCGGAAGGGTGAGTATTTCTGTTATAAATGCAGTTGATGATGGTGATTTTATTCACAGCAGTTTAAGTACCGGCTGTAATATAACGGAAATTCCTTCAAACCAAAATAGTGACAGAATATATAATATAATTTGCTGACTGTAAAATTCGGAATGGAGAATACTATGGATAAATCAGCTGTTGAGGAAATTAAGCCATATGATATAAAAAATATATACAATAATATGTTCTGCACTGTTTTATTGCCGGTTATGCTTGCCTCGGGTGCGGTTATGTCAGTTTATAATATATGCACAGGCAGTTTTAGATATGGTACTACTATAGTATTGGTAATATTTACAATGGCCGTACTTTTGTCGGTACAGATTTTAAAAACACGATACAGTTATGTAAGATTGCTTTTTGTTCTGCCGTTTGTGCTGTTATTTGTATTTACCGGCGGCAGAGGCTTTTTTGAAGGATTTAAGGCTTTTTTAAATATGCTGATTTTGCGTTGGGATAATATACATAACAGCGGTATTGTAATTTTAAAAACAGGGGCAACGGAAAGTGATTTGACTGCATTTATAATGCTTGTTTCGGTTTTAATAAGTTTTATATCATGGTTTCTTGTTTTTGAAAAAAGGCTTATACTGACAGGTATTTTTTGCTTCTTTTGGATTTTGATTCAGCTTATTACTGAAACATTGGGAAAAGTATCCGGAATATGTTTACTTTCCGCATTTATGGGAGTTTATATATTCGGTTGTTCTGTATATACTACAATAAAAGAAGCAAAATGGCTTGTTGTATTAATGGTTATATTTGCATCAGGTACTTATTTTATACCATCAGGTAAAATGGTGTTTGTTAACGGAATAAGAAACAGCATTGCAGAACAGATCGAAACAGTAAGGTATGGCCAAAAAACTTTTCCGGAAGGCGATTTAAATAAGGCATATATGCTCAATAAAAGCTATGGAGATTTGCTTACGGTAAAAACCGAACAGGAAAAAAATATTTATATGCATGGATTTATAGGCGGAATTTATACAAACGGGAAATGGAGCAGTTTTGATGATTCTTATTACGGCGGAGATTATTTCGGTATGCTGAAATGGCTAAGTAACCGTGGATTTAATCCGAATACGCAGGTATCGTATTATTACAGCCTTTGTGATGGAGAAAATTTGCCGAACAGTAACAATATTGATGTTGATGTAAAAAATGCAAACAGATACTACAAATATGTTACACCGTCTTTAAATGTATTTACAAACGGACATATGGAGAATAAAAAAGATCAGGGAATAATAAGCGGTGGAATTTTTGGCAAAAAACATTACAGTTTTAACGAACTGTCTTCGAGCCGTCCGTCTGAGCTTACGGTTGCCGATTTGTGGGTAAATAATCCCAATACAGATGAACAGGCAGAGTATATAAGATCGGAAGAAGTATATCGTGATTTTGTATATAAAAATTATTTATCATTGGATGATGATGTTTACGAATATGTAAATAACCTTTTTTGGAAGGATTATAATCCGAAAAACGAAGGTATTTACAGCCTTATTAATCATATAAGGCAGGTGCTTAAAGAAAATGCCGAATATACATCTGTACCTGAAACAGTGCCTGTGGGAGAAGAACCTATTATATGGTTTTTAGATAAGGAACATAAAGGAAACTCAATGTTTTTTGCTTCGGCTGCGGCAGCTGCTTTTCGTTCATACGGTATTCCGGCACGATATGCCGAAGGTTATTTTATAAATTCATCGGATATTAGTTCAAACAGCAGTGGCGGAAAAGTAAACCTTACGGGAGAAGATGCTCATGCATGGACAGAGGTTTATTTTGACGGTATCGGGTGGCTGCCTGTAGATGCAACTCCGGGATTTTACTATGACAATGTTACTTTACAGCAGATGGTAGACAAGCCGGATACAATAAAAAAGACAGCTGCTTTGAAAAACAGTTTTGAAGGAGCGGAAAGAGCGGCAGATACAACCGATACCGAGAATAAAAAGACAGAACAAATAAAAAACGGCATAAAAGATGTTTCTGTTATAATACTTGGCTTGATGGCGGTATATATTATACTTATGGCTGTTTTGTTTATATTTGCGGAAATAATCCGGGCATTGAGAATAGGGGCTTTAAAGAGAAAGTATAATAATGCGGAATCTGCACAAAAGGTTAAGACAATAGGAAGAATTATATTTACGGTTTTAGAATGTTTTGAAATATATACCCGTCTCGGCTGGGAAACGGACAAAACCGATGAATTAATATCCGAAAGGTTTACAAATATCGAAAAGGGAGAATACCGAAGGATATGTGCTTTAATAGAAAAAGTAATATACGGAGGTGCGGAGCTTGAGATATTTGAAGAAAGAACAATTAAAAGTTTTATGGAAAAACTGTTTAATGAATTGGAAACAAATGATATTAAATCAAAAATAAAAAAGAGATATTTTTGGATTATAAAATATAAAGCACAGTAATTAAAATTAATAATAAACCCGTTTTTAAGTAATTTAGAAACGGGTTTATTTGTTTTTACAATAACAGTAAATATATAGTTTTAAAATTCATTTTCCATCATGTTAAGAAGGGACTCAAATACGCCCATTGCTTTATCAAAAGGCTCGGATGATGTCATGTCAACGCCGGCACCTTTAAGCAAATCTATGGAATACTTTGAGTTTCCGTTTGAAAGAAAATCGAGATATGCGTCAACGGCAGGTTTGCCTTCGTTAAGTATTTTTCTTGAAAGTGCAATGGCGGCAGTATATCCCGTTGCATACTGGTAAACGTAAAATGCACTGTAAAAATGCGGTATTCTTGCCCATTCAAGGTCGAGATTTTCGTCTATAACAAGTTCGGAACCGAAATACTGCTTGTTGAGTTTTCTGTACACGTCACAGAGCATATCACAGGTAAGGGGCTGTCCGGCTTCTACCATGTCATGTGCCTTCTTTTCAAATTCCGCAAACATAGCCTGACGGAAGAAAGTGCCTTTGAACTGTTCAAGGAAATAATTGATTAAATATTTTCTTGAGTTTTTGTCCTCGGTTACTTTAAGCATATACTCCATAAGAAGGGCTTCGTTACAGGTAGAGGCCACTTCCGCAACAAATATTTTGTGTCCGGAATATATATAAGGCTGTTTTTTCCATGTAAAATAGCTGTGAAGGGCGTGACCCATCTCATGGCAGAGTGTAAACATAGAGTTGAGTGTATCGTTATGGTTTAAAAGTACGTACGGGTGACAGGAATATGTTCCCCATGAGTATGCACCGCCACGTTTGCCGCTGTTTTCGTATACATCTATCCAGCCGCCTTCAAGACCTTCTTTAAGTGCGGAAATATATTCTTCTCCCATAGGTGCAAGAGCCTTTACAACTGTTTCTTTTGCTTTTTCGTAGGATATTTTCATATCGGAATCATCGGCAAGTGGTGCGTAAAGGTCATATGGGTGAAGTTCGTCAAGACCAAGTATTTTCTTACGTATTTTTACGTACCTGTGCATAAGTGGCAGATACTTGTGTACGGCAGAAATAAGATTGTCATAAACAGATGTAGGAATTTTGTCATCATCAAGGGCTGACTCAAGAGAAGATGAGTATTTTCTTACCTCCGAGTAAAAAACATCTTTTTTTACATTCGAATAATAAGTTGTTGCCAATGTGTTTTTCTGTTTTTTGTATGCTTCGTAAAGAGTATTGAAAGCAGATTTTCTGACTTCTCTGTTTTGGCTTTCCATAAATGTTGAGTATCTGCCTTTTGTAAGCTGGACTGAGTTTCCTTCTTCGTCTTTGACGTTGCCGAAAACCATATCGGCGTCATTAATCATTGCGAAAATATCTTCTGCCGCATTTGAAAATGTACCTGTTTTGGCAAGAATTGCTTCCTCGGCAGGAGAGAGTATATGTTTTTCACGTCTTATTATTGTATCAAGAGAATGTTCGTAAATTTTAAGTTCAGGGCATGATGATATAAAAGAGTTTAATTTTTCACTGCCTATAGCTGTAATTTCAGGTGTGGAAAAAGCGGAATCGTTCATAAGTTTAACCATAAGCATTTCGGCTTTGTTGGAAAGCTCCTGACTTTTGGAAACTCTGCTGTCCTCATGGAATTTCATGTTGGCGTAAACATAAAGTCTTTCTGCCTCCATTGATATTTCATCGTTAAATTTAAGGAAGTTTAAGAGGTTATCGGCATTTTCGCCTATTTTTCCTTCAAATTCAGCAAACTTATCGGATTTTTCGCTTACTTCGGCATATGATTTTTCCCATGCGTCAAAAGAAGGGTAGAGGTCATCAAGATGCCATTTATATTTATTGTCTATTTCATTTCTTTCGGGTATTTTGTTATCAGGCATTAATTTCACTCCTTGATTATTTTTTGAATTGTTTTAAGAATATTAATAAGTATAACATAAAAATGAATAAAATAAACAAAATAAGTATATAAATTTATCTAAGACCTTGGGGCGTTGCCCCAATACCCCACGATTTTTTGAAAAAAATCGAGTAAAACTTTTAATAAAATACCGTGACAAGTCACGGTATTTTGAGATTAATATAAGTTTGCATTAATAAGCCGTCCATGAAAGGAAAGGTGGCAGGGAGGGTTTTAATGCCTTCTCCTTGGTGGAGAAGGTGGCACAGCGTAAGTTGTGACGGATGAGGGGATTTTTACAATGTTTTTATTCATCTGTTATTTATGTAACACATTCACTTTTAGGGATGTCAAAAAGCAGTAAAAATGGATTTACAAAAATGAAATAAAATTGTATTTTGATAAAAGTCTGTGAAGTGTGTGGGTGAAATCACAAAGGTATTTTTACCTTATTACTTGAAAACAAAGAATATTCATAGTAAAATTACTGTAACGGATTTGTTAATTCAGATTGGAGGTTTGGATTATGGAAAAGACAAAGCCTCTTAAAGTTCTTGTCGTATCGGCTGAGGGAGCACCTTTTGCTAAAACAGGAGGACTTGGAGATGTGATAGGTTCGCTGCCTAAGGTTTTGGCACAAAAGGGTGCAGACGTAAGGGTGGTATTGCCTAAATACAGAAGTATAAAAAACGAACACTTTATAGGTGTCGATTATCTCGGCAGTTTTGAAACACATCTTTCATGGCGTAAACAGCCGGCAGGTGTTCTGCTTAAAAACGGCGAGGTAAAGACTTATTTTATAGAAAACGATTATTATTTCGGCAGAGATAATTTATATGGTTACGGTGATGATAACGAGAGATTTTCATTTTTTTGCCGTGCTGTATTGGAAATGCTGCCGTTTATAGATTTTTTCCCTGATGTTATACACTGCAATGACTGGCAGACAGGGCCTATATGTATTCTGCTTAAAGAGGTATACGGCAAATTTACCGCATACAAGAATATAAAAACTCTTTATACTATTCATAACCTACAGTATCAGGGAACATTTCCGAGAGAGACTATGGAGATGCTTGAAATACCGGATTACTGCTACAACAACATGGAGTTTTACGGACAGATAAGCTTTATGAAATCCGGACTTATGTATGCAGATGCGGTAAGCACCGTAAGCAAAACATATGCCGAGGAAATAAAGACTTTCCAATACGGATACGGTCTTGACGGCATTATGAGACTTAGACAGGATAGGCTGTTCGGAATATTAAACGGCATTGACTACGAAAAGAATAATCCGAAAACGGATAAAAGGATAGCCGTAAATTACGATATTAGTTCAATAGAAAAGAAAAAGTTCAATAAAACAGAGCTTCAAAAACAGCTTGGTCTTGAAATAAGAGATGTGCCTATGGTGGGGATTATATCCCGACTTGCGGAGCAGAAAGGTCTTGACCTTGTTGCATGGGTTGCGGAAGAAATGCTCAACAGAGATGTGCAGTTTGTTCTTCTGGGAACAGGGGAAAAGAGACTGGAGGACTTCTTCCGTTCATTGGAAAACAATCATAAGGGAAAAGTATGCTCTATTATTAAGTTTGACGATACTCTTGCACAGAGGATATATGCGTCAAGTGATATATTCCTTATGCCGTCGCTTTTTGAGCCATGCGGACTGGGACAGATGTTTGCTTTAAGATACGGAACAATACCTGTGGTAAGAAAAACAGGCGGGCTTTCCGACACGGTAATGCACTACAACAGTGAAACAAAAGAGGGCAACGGTTTTGTTTTTGAACACTATACGGCAGACGGGCTTATGTGGGCTTTGGACGAGGCATTGAAAGTATATCACAGTGACGAGTGGCTTAACGTGGTTAAAAATGCCATGAATTGCAATTTCTCATGGGAGTCATCGGCTGACAAGTATATTGAGTTATACGAAAAGATTATAAAAGAATATTAAAACCTAATACCTTGGGGCTTTGCCCCAATACCCCCACAATTTTTTGTAAAAAATTGAGTAAAACTTTTAATAAAATCCCATTCAAATATTTTGAATGGGATTTTTGTGTGGGTTAAAATGTTAGTTTTTAAAACCGTCCCTTTTGGGAAGGTGTCCAGAAGGGACGGATATTGCACCTCATCCGTCACAGCTACGCTGTGCCACCTTCTCCTGGGGAGAAGGCTTTAAAACCCTTCCGTCAAACCTACGGTTTGCCACCTTCCCTTTCAGGGACGGCTATTAACGGCAAGTTTTATGTTTAACAAAAAAGAAGTATGCGTATTTTGCATACTTCTTTTTGATAAAAGTTTAGGTCAAGCCTTTTCAAAGGCTTGTGGGGTGTTGGGGCAAAGCCCCAAGGTCTTTGTCTTATTTACTCAAGAACTTCCTTCATTGTGTAGAAGCCTGCCGGTTTGCCTGCAAGGAATTTGGCAGCCTTAACAGCACCTACGGCAAATATTTCTTTGCTCATGGCTGTGTGGTTAAGAGTGATTATTTCGTCTTTGCCTGCGAAAATTACGTCATGCTCGCCTACGATTGTGCCGCCTCTTATAGCACTGATTCCAAGCTGGTCGTGTGTACGTTTTTCTCTAACCTGTGAACGGTCATATACATAGTGAAGCTTTCCGTCAAGGGCTTCGTTTATAGAGTCTGCAATGGCAATGGCTGTACCGCTTGGTGCGTCAAGTTTCTGGTTGTGGTGCTTTTCAAGGATTTCAATATCAAAGCCGATGTCGAAAAGCTCGGCAGCGGCTTTTTTAACAAGGTTCATAATAAGGTTTACACCTACAGACATATTTGCCGATTTAAGAACGGCAACGGATTTAGATGTTTCCTGTACCTGAGCAAGAACTTCATCTGAAAGACCTGTTGTGCATAAAACTACAGGTGTAGCTGTCTTTTTGCAGTATTCAAGAAGGGCAGGTACGGCAACTGCATTTGAAAAGTCGATTATAACATCGCCTTTGACGTTGCAGTCATCAATATTTGTGAAAACAGGGTAGTTAACACCTTCAAGACCTCTTGGGTCAATGCCGGCAGCAACCTGACAGCCTTCTGTTTCGTTTACTACGCTTTCTACAAATCTTCCCATTCTGCCGCCGCAGCCGTGGATAATAACATTTATCATAAAAAATACCTCTTTCTTAATTTTAGTATAGTGAACAAAAACGGCACAGTAAAAATAAATCCTGTGCCGTCAAATTGTCTAAGCCAACCGTAAAAATCGGCTGTATTTATTTTTTATATCAGATAAGGTTGTGTTTAGCAAGCTCAGCCTTGAGAACTTCAAGGTTAGCAGGCTCCATATCGTATAAAGGAGCTTTAAGGATACCTGCGTTCATGCCCATAAGGTTGCAAGCTGTCTTAACAGGGATTGGGTTTGTTTCGATAAAGAGTGCATTTGCAAGGTTAAGTGTGCTGAGGAATATTTCACGAGCACCTGCAACGTCGTTTGCAAAGAATTTTGCACACATATCAGCAACTTCCTTAGGCATTACGTTGGCAAGAACGGAGATAACACCGATACCGCCGAGTGAAAGGATAGGAAGTGTCTGGTCATCGTTGCCTGAGTAAATGTCGATGTCACAGTTAGCAGCGATTTTAGCAATCTGGGAAAGGTCACCGCTTGCTTCTTTGATAGCAACGATGTTTTTAACCTTAGCAAGTTCGTAAACTGTAGAAGCTGCGATATTTACGCCTGTACGTCCTGCAACGCTGTAAACGATAATAGGAATATTTACGCTTTCTGCGATTGTTGTGTAATGTTTGATAAGACCTTTCTGTGTACACTTGTTGTAGTAAGGTGTAACAACAAGGAGAGCGTCTGCACCTGCTGCTTCAGCCTGCTTTGAAAGCTCTACGGCATGGGCTGTATCGTTGCTGCCGGCACCTGCAATAACAGGAACTCTCTTGTTTACTATATCAACACAATATTTGATAAGCTTAATCTGTTCTGCATCATCAATAGTTGATGCTTCACCTGTTGTGCAGGCAACTGCTATAGCACTTGTTCCTGCTGCAATCTGTGTTTCTACCATGTTTTTGAATGCATCATAGTTGATTGAACCATCTGCATTAAAAGGTGTAATAATAGCTACTGCTGAACCTGTAAAAATAGACATTATAAGTTCCTCCTCATTGAGATATGTATAGTTTTTATTTAAATAATTAAATTATTTATCCATTGATTTAATAAGAAGCTCTGCAATCTGAACTGCGTTAGAAGCGGCACCTTTTCTTATATTGTCGGCTACAACCCACATATTAAGTCCGTTTTCAACGCTTTCGTCACGACGGATACGGCCTACGAATACTTCGTCATGTCCTGTTGCCTCTGTAGCAAGAGGATATACGTTGTTTGCAGGATCGTCTTCAACAATGATACCAGGGAAGTCTGCAAGAGCCTTCTTAACATCTGCAATATCGAAAGGTTTTTCGAACTCTACATTAATTGATTCACTGTGGCTGTTGAAAACAGGAACACGTACTGTAGTAGCTGTAACCTTCATGTCAGGGTGATGAAGAATTTTTCTTGTTTCCCAGATCATTTTCATTTCTTCCTTAGTATAATCGTTTTCAAGGAAAACGTCTATGTGAGGAAGGCAGTTGTTGTAAATAGGGTGAGGCCATTTTTTAGGAGCTTCGCCCTTCATTGTATTTTCAAGATCCTTCCAGCCGCCGAGACCACCGCCGGAAACTGCCTGATATGTAGAATAGATAACTCTCTTGATTGTGTATTTGTCATCAAGAGCTTTTAAAGGAAGCATAGCCTGAATAGTTGAGCAGTTAGGGTTAGCTATAATACCGTTGTTCCATTCGATGTCTTCCGGATTAACCTCAGGTACAACAAGAGGAACCTTAGGGTCATATCTCCACTGAGCGGAGTTATCTACTACTATACAGCCGTGTGCAGCTGCAATAGGAGCAAATTTTTCGCTTGTGCTTCCGCCTGCGGAGAAAAGGGCTATGTCAATAGGTTTGTCGAAGGAATGTTCTGTAAGCTCCTCAACAACATAATCCTTACCGTTAAATGTAAGTGTGCTGCCTGCTGAACGGGCAGATGCCATAACATAAAAATTTTCGATAGGAAGCTGTTTTTCTTCAAGAACCTTTAAGAATGTTCTTCCTACCATACCTGTTGCACCAACAACAGCGAGATTTATCTTTTTCATTATTAATCACTCCTGTGTAAATTGATATTTGGGCATTAAAAAAGCCTGTATGCACCACTAAATAAATCATATCGGTGCAACACGGGCTGCCAATCAAATGATATTATTCAGTAGCACTCCATCTTAAAAGATGACAGTCAGAAGGCTGTTAACCTACTGCCCAGAAAACGATTACCGCCAAACGCTCCCTTCGGCGTTCGCCCCTTTTGCTGAATCATAAACCCGCTTGCGGAAAAGCGTAAAAACAGTTACTGATGGAAAACGCGCCTCTACTTTCAATTAGTGTTATCTTAGCACCAAAATAATCCTATGTCAAATATTTTAATGAATATTATTCATCATTTTTAGAAAAAGTATAAATAAAAGAAGAAATATGTGTTTTGACTGAAAAGGAGAGGATAGGATTGTATAAAAATAAATACAAAAATGAATACCTTACAAAAGAGCAGAAAGAAAAACTGAAAGAGGAATATGAAAAGTTTAAATTAGAAACAGCAAAAGAAATCGGACTTTTTGATAAAGTTATTTCATCGGGCTGGAAAAGTCTTACATCAAAAGAGAGTGGGGCGTTGGGAGGCAAAATAGCCGCAAAGCTTAGAAAAATCAATAAAAACGACAATAAAGAAAGGGCAGAAAAACAGTAAAAAACAAAAAAATAAAAAAAATGAAAAATTTTTGAAAAAAAGTGTTGACATTATCGCTCGGACGTAGTAATATATAACACGTGCTTGAGAGCAAAACAAAAACAAAGAAAAACAAGCACAGGAAAAATTAACAATGTGGAGAGGTGTCCGAGTGGTTTAAGGAGCTGGTCTTGAAAACCAGTGATTCCGAAAGGGACCGTGGGTTCGAATCCC
>CAKQPE010000044.1 GCA_934256695.1 uncultured Eubacteriales bacterium | reverse complement strand
GAACAGGTGTGGACAGCGTCCACGGTCTTAAATTTCACTTGATTAATTTGGGAATTTGTTTTAATATAATTAACCGATGAAAACAATAAATACTACAAGAAGGTTGATATTATGGGCAAACAATACTCGGTTTTCCAAAAAATTACACATCAGAGACAGATGTCTGAGGCTTTTATATTGAATGCTGTATTGGCGTTCAGCGGTGGTTTTCAGGATGCGTATACATATTTTGTACGAGATGGTGTATTTGCTAACGCACAGACGGGAAATATAGTACTTATGAGTATGAATCTTATGAGCGGAAAGTTTTATGCTGCTTTGCATTACCTTTTACCTATTGTATCTTTTGCGGCAGGTGTTTTTGCATCGGAAAGAGCTGAGTTTAAGTTTAAAAAATCCGAAAGACTGCATTGGAGACAGGGAGTTGTTTTGCTTGAGATGGCAATACTTTTCGCAGTAGGCTTTATTCCTACGGAGATTAATCTTGCGGCAAACGCACTTGTTTCTTTTTCATGTGCAATGCAGGTACAGGCGTTTAGAAAAATGGGCGGAAATGCATTTGCAAGTACTATGTGTATAGGCAATCTTAAAAACGGAACAACGGCACTTTCGGTATTTTTGAGAAGCAGGAAAAAAGCTGACTTGGGAAGAGGAATACGATATTTTTCTATAATAACAATATTTGCTCTCGGTGCCGGCTTTGGCGGAATTATATCAAATTTTTTAGGCATACATTCCATATGGGTATCAACATCAGCTCTGCTTGTTGCCTTTATTCTTATGCATATAGACCTTGAGAGAGATGAAAAGCTTTAATATGTATGTTGGACAACATATATGCTGTTGTACTGCATTTTTACGGTTTTTAAAGTAGGATACCATTAATTATTTATAAACTTATTGACATATATAAATAATTAATATAGTTATTATGCATATAAAATAATGTGTCCTATTATGCCAAATGCATAGTGGCGGTGCTTTGAGCCATTAAATTGACGAAAATTGTTTTTTATTTAACATAAAAATTGAACAATAATTATATTTATTTTTTAGGGACAATAATGTATAATCTATTTAAATTCAAGATGTGTTTGTGCAGCACATTATGTATTTACAATTTTAAGGGGGAAATTAAAAATGAAAAAGAAAATCACAGTACCTGAAATTATGGCAACAAAGAACTCAGACAAAAAAGTTTCTATGGTAGCTTGCTATGACTTTATGTCAGCTACACTTGTAAATTTAAGTAAAGTAGACATGATCCTCGTTGGTGACTCACTTGGCATGAACATGCTCGGCATGAAAGGCACAGTTGGTGTTACTGTAGACGATATGGTTTACCACATCAAGAACGTAGTTAAAGGTGCTCCTGATACTTTCGTAGTAGGTGATATGCCTTTTGGTGCTTACAACGGCGACATCAACAAAGCTGTTGAAAATGCAACAAGAATTTTCGCTGAAGGCGGATGTGACTGTGTTAAGATGGAAGGCGGCATGAACACTGTTCCTTACATCGAAGCAGTTGTTAAAGCCGGAATCCCTGTAATGGGTCATATCGGCCTTACACCTCAGACATCAGCTATGATGGGTGGATTTAAAGTACAGGGCAAGAGCTCAGCAGCAGCTGACGCACTTGTTGAAACAGCTAAGGCTGTTGAAGCAGCTGGTGCATTCCTCATCAACCTTGAAGGTATGCCTGTAGGCGTTGCTAAGAGAATTACAGAAACTCTTACAATCCCAACAATGGGTATCGGTGCCGGTAAATATTGTGATTCTCAGGACCTTGTATGGCCTGACATCATGGGTATTAATGATTGGGTTCCAAAATTTGCTAAGAAATACTGTGATTTAAGAACATATATTGTTGACGGTCTTAATCAGTTTGCTGATGACGTTAACAGCGGAGCATTCCCAACAAAAGAATACTCATACAACACTGTTGTAGAAGGATACGAAGTTCCTGAAGAGGAATAATTAAATTCTTGGGTTTTGTAAAAAACTTGAATATTAAATAAAAAACAGACTGTAAATAAGTCTGTAACGAAAAAACTCCTAAACCGATAAATGTCGATTTGGGAGTTTTTGTATTTGTAATGGTTTCTCAAAAAATATTTTAATTTACATCAGAAAAATTTAATAATTTATCAATGGTCTTTTTGGTAAAACATTTTCACAGGCATAGGCAAGTTTTAACAGTAAATGGTCTCCCATTACATGTCCTATAAGATTAAGTCCCACCGGACCATCATCTCCTTTGCCACAAGGAATTGTTATAATAGGATTTCCGTTTCTTGGAGCTATTCCTTGTCCTTTTAATCCGGGCATAATTAATGCATCAAGGTTATATTTATTTAATGCACCGTCAACTCCGTTTTTTCCACAGATATAAATATCTTTTTGTCTTTCGTTAAAATAATTATCGGTAATGAAAGGTTGTTTAATATTGTCGATTTCTTCAAAATAATCCTGACCGTATGGTATAGCATAAGGATGAGCTTTGTTCCAACTTATAATTTCACTTAGAGTTTTAGCCGGTATATCGTCTGTCTGTGAAAGGTAATGGTTAAATCTTGCTTTAAAAGAATGTTTCATTGATGTTGAAGTAAGCTGTTCGTATTTTTCCGGTTCTAAACGAAGTTTGGCAGGCATAAAGTCATATACATCTATTAAAACAGCACCGTTTTCTTTAAGTATTTCAAAGGCTTTTTCTGTTATTTTGCGGCTTTCTTCCGACATGTCATCAAAATAGGACTCTCTCAGTATGCCTAATCTTTTGCCGGAAAGAGTTTCATTTTCCAAATCCTTTGTAAAATCAATATTATTTAAGTCAGAACATATATGTGTTGAAGGATCGTTTTTGTCAAAGCCAAAAATAACATTTGTTAAAATTGCAGCGTCATATACACTTTTTGTAATAGATCCCGGTACGTCCTGGCAGTTCATTACAGGCAATATACCGCTTCGGCTTACCAGACCGACTGTTGGTTTAAAACCGACAACGCCGTTCATATATGCCGGTTCTATTATTGAGCCGGAAGTTTCTGTACCTATTGCACATGGTGTAAAATCGGCACTTACGGCTACAGCACAGCCTCCGCTTGAACCGCCGGGGATTAATTCATCTCCGAAAGGATTTTTCATGCTTCCCTTTGCAATGGCACTGTATCCGTTAGGTGATTTTGTTGACATCATACCATACCATTCACTCATGTTTGCTTTGGCAATTATTATTGCTCCTGCCTTACGCAGCTTTTCAACAATAAAGGCATCTTTTTTGGCATAATGGTCTTTCATGATAACCGCTCCGCAGGTAGTATGCATTTTGTCTGCCGTATCAATACAATCCTTTAATATTATGGGAACACCGTGAAGCGATCCTAAAATTTCACCTTTGTTTCTCTGCCAATCTCTGTATTTTGCCAGATCAAAGGCATCGGGATTAAATTCTCTTATTGAATTAAGGCAAGCACCTGCTGTATCCTGCCTTGATATATGTTCAAGATATGCCATAACAAGCTGTAAAGATGTTGTTTCGTTGTTTTTGAGCATTTTTATAATATCTTTTACGGATTTATGCTTTAAATTATCGGTATAAAATTTATAAGTATCCACAGTACACCTTCTTTAAGTAATCAGATATTTTAATATAATCGAAGGGGTGTTCTGAGCACCCCTATATAGTTTCTGTTATTATAAATTCTTTTCAAGAGCTTTAAATTTTTCATTCAGAGCTTTTGCTTCATCATTCGGCTCGGTTTCATTGAAAAGTTTAAAATCGGTGTCAACAGTTCCGATACCCATATAACGAGCTTTGTAGTCCTTAATAAGGGCTGTAAATTTAGGAGAAAGTATAATAAGGGCTATTACGTTAAAGAATGTCGGAAATGCTATTATAACATCTACAAATGCCCAATAAAGATTATAGTCATTTGATGAAAGAACGATTGTGGTTACTATAACTATATTCGGTATCGGGAATATAAGTTTAAATAATAAGCTGATATTTTCAACAGTTTTCTGTGAGCAGCGTTTAAACATAAATCTTAAAGCGGCATCATAGTATGCAAAGGACGCTGCCGTTGTAGTAAGACCGAACAGACAAAGCATAAGATTTATAAAAAATGTACCGCCGCTTCCGAAAGCACTTGTGAAGGCTTCAAGGGCAAGGGTCATTGATGTTGAACCGTTTTTCCATACACCTGTTGAAAGTATTGTAAGTGCAGTAATAGAGCAGATTATTATAGTATCAATAAATACTTCCATAACACCCCATAAGCCCTGGCGTACAGGATGAACTGTATCTGCGGCAGCATGAATCATGGGTGATGTACCCATGCCGGCTTCGTTTGAGTTAATTGCTCTTGCTATACCCTGTGCCAGTGCAATCTTAACCGAAGCACCTACAAAGCCGCCTACTGCTGCTGTTCCAGTGAAAGCGTTGGAGAAAATACTTATTATAACAGACGGAAGATTACCTATATTCATAACAATAATTATTATTCCGGCTAAAAGATAAAGCACACACATAACAGGAACTGCCTTTGAAAGAGTTTTAGCTATACGAGGAACACCTTTCCAGACTATGTAAAACATAAATAATGTATATACTATAACAAACGGAATCATAGGTACATTGTATCCTGCATGAAGTGATTCAGCAAGTACGGATGCCTGAGAGCCGGAAAGGAACATTGAAAAGAAACAAAGTGCAAAAAGCCATGCAAGCACATATCCTATTTTCCAGCCTTTTTCTTTGGCTATGCCTTCTTCCATATAATAGTAGGAACCGCCGACATATTCGCCGTTTGCATTTTTCTTTCTGTAGTATGAGCCAAGGGTAGCCTCACACATTTTAACAGTCATGGCAAAAAATGCCCAAAGCCACATCCAGAATACAGCACCGGGACCTCCTACAGCAATAGCTGCCGCAACACCCGATATATTTCCTGTGCCTACAC
This sequence comes from uncultured Eubacteriales bacterium, assembly GCA_934256695.1. Taxonomy (GTDB): domain Bacteria; phylum Bacillota; class Clostridia; order Lachnospirales; family Anaerotignaceae; genus Neoanaerotignum_A. The sequence goes on along the minus strand of CAKQPE010000044.1, from coordinate 9,593 downwards.
AGCCGCCAACGGCAACACATACTGCCTGGAAAGGCGATACTTTACCGTCTTTGCTGTTTCTTGCCTCGGAACTTAGAACAGTTCCAAGTGTATTTTTCCAGATATGACCAAAGTGTCTGAATACAAAACCTTTACTTAGAAGTACAAATATAAATCCTGCCGCTAAAAGTGTTACAGTAAACGGTGTACCCCAAACAATTCCGTCAAGTTTTGACATAATTTCAAATAACGACATAATATCCCCTCCTAATTAATTAATGACCGCTTACATATTAACAATATTCATCTCCTTTAATTAAAATTATAATTATTTAAAATATAAAAAATTATTGAATGATATAAATTGCATTTACGTTAATATTTTTAAGTAAAATGTATCATTTTTGGTACGGAAAGTCAATAATATTCGATGAAATTTTCACTGTTAAATAAAATATATATTATTATAAAAACAAAACCGCATTTTATAAGTAGGGTTTAAAATACGGTTTTATGGTTCGGTTAGTATTCAAACAAAATTCTCGTAAATATTTCCAGAAGAAAAATATCTTTTTTATTGCTTAGGCTCATGCCTGTAAGAGATTCTATTTTTTCTATTCGGTATAAAAGTGACTGGCGGTGCAGATTAAGATTTTTTGCTGTAAGGCTTGTATTGCAGCCGGATTTTATATATTCAATAAGTGTTTTGGATAAGTCCATCTGACTGCCTTTTTCATTGTAATTAAGACGGTTTATTGTTTCGGCAGCCATTTTGTATATCATATCATTGTTTTTCAAAACGGATATAACGTGGAATATTTGTGTATCACTATATGTTACGGAGTATATTTTCTTGTCGGAATCAAAGCAGTAGTGAAGTGCAAGAATGGCATTTTTGTATAAATTGTTAAAATCGGCGTTTCCCGAACTTATTTCGCTTATGCCATAGTATATTTTGTCCGATATATACTGTTGGCTTAACTTTTTTTCTATTCCTTTTAAAAATTGGGTTATATCTCTTTCAATATGCTTTCTTTCCGGATTTAAAGTATCTATGTATATAATAAACATAAGTCCCATGTCGGCAAGCATTATGTTAAACCCCTTAGCATTGCTTTCCTGTATTATAAGTTCACGTATTTCGGCAGCTTTATTAAATGATTCCGTAGAATATCGGTTATTTGTCTCTGTAAGAGGAATTAGCTTTAAGGCACAGCAGAGGTAAGACGAATTTAGATTAAAGCCAAGTCTTACTCCCTGTTCTATCATATCAATATAAGAATCATAGTTTTTGTTGGCAAGGTTAAAAACAAAATCGTTTTTCATTTTTACTAGAATCATATTTTCCGTGTTTTCTTTGTTAAACCAAAGAGAAAGAGGCAGACCTATATATCTTTCAATAAGTTTTTTGTCGGTCTTGTTTTTATCGGGCTTTGAAAATACTCTTAAATAACCGTAAAGAAAGTTATTTAAGCTTATTTCAAGGTCGAAAAAATCATTGCTTTTTTTGCCAAAACTGCCTTTTACATATCCGCTTTTGCCTAAAATTTCTACAGGTGATGAAAAGAAGTCTGATGTTATCTCAGCAGCACAGGCAAAGGAGTCGTTGTTATTGTAAGCTGTAAAAAGTTTTTCCTGAGTGATTTTATAGCTTTCGATTTCTTTTTCATGTATTCGTATATTTATGAATTTTATTATATCTGCAAACTTAATTTCCCATGGAAGTACAAAAACAGGAAGGCTTATTTTATCGGCATACTTTGTAATTTCATCAGAAATTGAGTAGTTGTCTTTGAAAGAAAGAAACAGTGCGGAAGCACCGGAATTTTTCACATCGGTTATTAATGACATAAATTTTGTTTGGTCATTAAGACAGTCTATGGCAGTTGAAAGCACTAACTCGTTTTTTGTTACAAAGCTGTCGATAGGAAGTTCCTGGACTGATACTGAGGAAATTTGTATTGTGCCGAACTTTGATATTAAGTCTTTATCGGCTGTATTTATTTTTATATTGTCAACGAGTTTATCGTCCAAAAATTCTTTAAGAGTATACATATTAATCCCTTCCTTAAAACTTATCAAACCGTGGACTCTGTCCACACCTTGCGGTTTGATTATATCATACAAGTTGTATGAAAGAAATACTGTTATTTTGTAAGTTGTAGTAATTTTTATTATGTTGTATTTTAGTATTAAAGAAAAACAACATAAAAATATATAAATTATATAATCAAAAGGAGAGATATGTTATGAAAATCAATACACGTTTACTTCATGAACACCAGCTTCACGCAAGACTTACAGGCTCTTACAAACCTGAAGCAATGGCACATATAAGCCCGATTTATCAGACATCAACATATATTCTTGAGGATTTTGACACAGCGGTTTATTTAAACCAGCACGTTGATGAAGGCTTTGTTTATACAAGATTCGGAAGCCCTAACTGTGATGAGCTTGAAAAGAAAATAGCTGCTCTTGAACATACAGAAGCTGCTCTTGCTCTTGCCAGTGGACTTGGTGCTATCTCAACAGCGGTTATGAGTGTTGTTAAAGCAGGTGACCACGTAGTATTCGGTGATGTTATATACGGCTGTTCATATACACTTTTTGCTAAAATACTTACAAACCTCGGTGTTACATATACAAGAGTTGATACAACAAATACTCAGGCAGTAGCAGATGCAATACAGCCAAACACAAGCCTTGTCTATGTGGAAACACCGGCTAACCCTACACTTAAAATAAGTGATATTGAAGAAATAGCAAAGGTTGTTCACTCCAAAGAGGGAATCACACTTATCGTAGACAGCACATTTGCTTCTCCTTATCTTCAGAACCCAATCGACCTTGGTGCGGATATGGTTGTTCATTCGGCAACAAAATATCTTAACGGTCACGGAACAGTAACAGCTGGTGTTATTGCAGGCCCTAAAAAGAGAATAGACCATTGCCGTATGCCTTACCTCCAGTGCTTCGGTGCAGTTTTAGACCCATTTGCGGCATGGCTTTTAATGCAGGGAATGAAAACTCTCGGCGTAAGAATGGAACGTCATTGTTCCAATGCAATGAAGGTTGCACAGTTCCTTGAAAACCACCCTAAAATCGACAGAGTTTACTATCCGGGTCTTGAAAGCCATCCTACACATAATATTGCCGTTAAACAGATGCACAATGGTTTCGGCGGCATGATGAGTGCCGATATCAAAGGCGGTATGGACGCAGTAAGAACGGTTATGAATAATGTTAAGGTATTCAGCCTTGCAACAAGCCTTGGCAATGTTGACTCACTTATCCAGCATTCACCTTCAATGAGCCATTTCGATATGAGTCCTGAAGAAAGACACGCAGCAGAAATATTTGACGGACAGGTTCGTCTTTCTGTAGGTATCGAAGATGTTGATGACCTTATTGCAGACCTTGATCAGGCACTTGCTTTAATCTGATAATTTAATAATTATGTCTCAATGGCGGGGATACAAAATATTTCTGTATCTCCGCTTTTTGTGAGAAAAATCAAAAATAGTAATAAAAGTTATATGGATTGTAGCAATAATTTTCGGTGCGGTTTCGGGAGAGAGTATAGTTTGGGATATTGCAGATACGGTTAATGGTTTAATAATAATACCTAACCTTATAGCGTTAATTATATTGTCGAAAGAAATTGTTGCAATGAAGAAGGAATATATTGATAAAGATTTGGCTGTTTACAAAAAAAGATAAAAAAAGCATAAGCCAAAATATACGAAAGAAAAAAAGCCTTTGGATTTTTCCAAAGGCTTTAAATTGCCAAAAAATTATTTTTGTATTTTATAAACTCTCAATATCTTTTATAAGTTCGTCAATATCGCTGTCGTTTGTTGCCCAGCTTGTGCAGAAACGTACACAGCTGTGGGTTTCGTCAACACGGCTTTCGTACTCATAAAAATATTTTTTGCTGAGTTTTTCAAGATCGCTGTCAGGCAGAATTACAAACTGCTGATTAGTAGGGCTGTCACTGTCAAAAGGAATGTTCTTTGCCTTAAATGCTTCTTTTATTCTGAGAGCCTGTTTTACTGCATTCTGACCGATTTTGAAATAAAGTCCGTCTTTGAACATTTCGTTAAACTGTATTCCAAGAAGCCAGCCTTTTGCAAGCATAGCACCTTTCTGTTTTATGTAGTGACGGAAAGCAGGCTTTAGTTCGTCATTATTTATTACTATTGCTTCGCCGAAAAGGAGACCGCATTTTGTTCCGCCGATATAAAATACGTCTGACAAAGCGGCTATGTCCTCTATTGAAACGTCATTGTTTTCACCGGCAAGGCCATAGCATAATCTTGCACCATCAACAAAGAGATAAAGTCCGTGGTTTTTGCATACATTTGATATATCTGTAAGTTCTTTTTTGGAATATATCGATCCTGTTTCCGTAGGGAATGATATGTATACCAGTTTAGGCTCTGTTATATGCTCTGGAACAGGGCTTGTTTCATAGTCAACAGCTATTTTTTCTATTTCCTGTGCTGTTATTTTACCGTTTGTTCCGGGTGCGGTAAGTATTTTGTAGCCGCAGTTTTCAACAGCACCGGTCTCATGGGCGTTTATATGACCGGACTCGACACATACAGCACCTTGATATGGTCTTAAAGCAGCTGTTATAACAAGCAGGTTTGTTTGTGTTCCGCCTGTTACAAAATGAACGTGAGCATTAGGAATATTGCAAACTTTTTTGATGTTTTCGGCAGCCTCGACACAGTGATCGTCAAGACCGTATCCGGGATTTGCCTCGGCATTAAATTTTTCAAGAGCCTTTAAAATGTTTTCATGTGCACCGAAACAGTAATCGTTGTTAAGTCGTATCATAAAAATCCACTCCTTTTTAGTATTACTTTAATGATACAGGTAACGATTTCATAAGTCAATTAAAAGTAATATATAAAAGAATTTAAGAATAAAATAGGAAATAACAAGGTTTATCGGGATAATGAAAATATGGAGAGATTCAGCTGTTTTAAAAAGAAGGAAGTCATAAATATATGTGACGGAATGAAGGTCGGGAACATATTCGATTTGGAGATAGATGTAAAAAGCGGACGCATTTGCAGTATAATAATACCGGTTGGGAACAAGTATTTTAATTTTCTCTGTGTAAACTCAGTTTATATTATACCGTGGGAGAAAATAGTACGGATAGGTGATGATATAATACTGATAGATGTATGTTTACAAAACTATGAAAGAGATTGCTGAAAAAAATAGTTGTATTTAATTGAAAAAAATGGGTTGACAATGGTATAATTTTAATTATACTATTCAATACAATGAAGACCTTGGGGTTTCACCCCAAACCCTGAACAACTTTTGAAAAAGTTGGATCAAAACTTTTATCAGATACCATGACTATGGTCATGGTATCTTGTTAAAGTTTAGGTCAATCCTTTTTAAAGGATTGCAGGTGTGGACAGAGTCCACGGTTTTACTGTTTAGGGGCAGGAATTTGCCAAACAGGAGGTAATTTATATGAAATGTCCGTTTTGCAACAACGAAGATACAAAGGTTATAGATTCCAGAAGTCAGGACGAGAACACAACTATCAGAAGAAGAAGATTTTGTGAAAAGTGCGGAAAACGATTTACTACTTATGAAAGAATAGATACTATTCCAATGACGGTTATAAAGAATAATGGCACAAGGGAAACATTTGATAAAAATAAGCTGATGAGCGGCATAATGAAAAGCTGCAATAAGCGTTCTATTACGGTAGCACAGATACAATCAATAGTAGACGATATTGAAAATGCCGTTATGAGTTCTATGGATAAAGAGATAGAAAGCAAGAACATAGGCAATATGGTAATGGAGCGTCTTAAAAGCATAGATGAGGTTGCTTATGTACGTTTTGCGTCTGTTTACCGCCAGTTTAAGGACATAAATACATTTATGGACGAGCTTAAAAAAATGATTGCCGACAAAGGAACACAAGAAAAGGATTGAGAAATTGGAGTTTTGCTCACTGCTTGCAATTTTTGAAAAAATTGAATAAGACTTTTAATAAAATCCCATGAGAAAGTCATGGGATTTTTGTATTAAGCATAAATTTGTCACTAATAAGCCTTCTCCTTGTGGAGAAGGTGTTGAGTCGCAGGCGAAACGGATGAGGGGATTTTCTAATTAATTTTACGTTGATTTTCACTCATCTGTCACTGCGTGAGGGAAGGCTTTAAAACCCTTCCGTCAAACCTGCGGTTTGCCACCTTCCCTTTCAGGGACGGCAAAAATCAGTGCAAATGGTTTTACGAAAAACGAAATGAAATTGCGTTTTGATTGAACTTTAAGAAACAGCAAAGTATGCACCCAGAAGAAACAGGGCGATGAAGTCGTTTTTGCGTAGCAAAAATTCTGACCAAGAAAGTTCACAGGTATGGACAGAGTCCACGGTTTATTACTCGAAGTGACCGTTGGCAGCTTTGGCTTTCTTGTCAAGGTATGAAAGTCTGTCAAGGGCTTTTTCCAGTGTGTCACTACTCTTTGCAAAGTGGAAACGAACATAGTTTGTTATATCCTCACGGAAGAAGCTTGAACCGGGAACAGCACCTACGCCTACTTCACGAGCCATCCATTCACAGAACTTGATGTCATTGTTTACCTTGTACTTGCCTACGTTTACCATTACGTAGTATGCACCTTGAGGCTCTGTGAAATCAAAACCAAGACTCTTGAGTCCATATGTAAAGAGGTCTTTCTTTTCCGTATATATGCCAAGAAGTTCATCGTAATAACTGTCATCAAAAGCAAGGGCTGTTGAAACTGCTTCCTGTAAAGGAGCTGCCGCACCTACTGTAAGGAAGTCGTGAACTTTTTTGACTCTGTCGATAATATAGTCCTCAGCAATTACATAGCCGAGTCTCCAGCCGGTAATTGAATATGTCTTTGAGAGTGAGTTGCAAGTAATGGTTCGTTCTCTCATTCCCGGAAGATTTGAGAAATATATATGTTTGTATGGTTTATAAACAATGTGTTCGTAAACCTCGTCTGTAATAACGAATGTATCATACTTAACAGCAAGTTCTGCTATTATTTTAAGCTCATCCATTGTAAATACTCGGCCGGAAGGGTTTGAAGGATTGCATACAATAATGGCTTTCGGTCCCTGTTTAAATGCGTCCTCCAAAACATTTGGATCGAATGTAAATTCCGGTGGATTAAGAGGAACAAATATAGGCACTGCACTGGAGAGTATTGCATCGGCACTGTAGTTTTCATAGAAAGGCGAGAAAACGATTACTTTTTCTCCCGGATTGCAAACAGTAAGCATTGTGGCCATCATTGCTTCTGTGCTTCCGCAGGTTACAACGATATTTTTATCCGGATCAATATCCTGTCCTGTAAAGTGTTTATGTTTTTTTACAAGTCCGGCTCTTATTTTTTCCGAACCCCATGTAACCTCATACTGGTGAGGGCCTTCGTAAGCTACCTGTGCAAGTCTGTCAAGAAGCGGCTTAGGCGGATTAAAGTCAGGGAAACCCTGAGAAAGATTTATGGCATTATTATCAATAGATATTCGTGTCATTTTACGAATCATAGATTCTGTAAAAGTATCGGTTCTGTTGCTGAGTTTTGGCATAATGTTTGAAAACCTCCCGTTTTTTATATAATTATATAATCATTGCAGGTAAATTACAAATAAAAATTAAAAGACATGAAGATCTAAAACCTTGAGACTCTGTCTCAAACTCTGCCACCCTTTGGAAAGGGTGGACGTAAACTTTATCAAAACGCAATGAAATTACGTTATATGTTAAAAGTTTTGCTCCAGCTTTTTCAAAAGCTGGTTAGGGGTTGGGGTGAAACCCCAAGGTCTTGAAAAAAAATCAATGCTGTGATACTATGTTTTTATAGGTTTGACAAGAAATTTGTTTTTTGTTAAAATATTTTGATTATTAACGTGCGTTTAAATTATCAATCGGAGGTATAATAGATGAAAAATGAACTTGTAATTGTTCTTGACTTCGGAGGACAGTACAACCAGCTCATAGCAAGACGAGTTAGAGAATGTAATGTTTATTGTGAAGTTAAGCCATATACAATGCCTTTAGAAGAAATTAAGGCTCTTAATCCAAAAGGCATTATATTTACAGGCGGACCTAACAGCGTGTATGAGGAAACTTCACCGCATATAGCAAAAGAGATTTTCGAAATGGGTATTCCTATACTCGGCATCTGTTACGGAAGCCAGCTTATGGCATATACTCTTGGAGGAAAGGTTGAAACAGCACCTGTAAGCGAATATGGTCATACAGAGGTTGAGGTTGATAATTCAGATATTATTTTTGAAGGCGTTTCACCTAAAACCGTATGCTGGATGAGTCATACAGATTATATTTCCGAAGCACCGGAAGGATTTAAAGTAACAGCTAAAACACCGGTTTGCCCTGTAGCTGCAATGAGCTGTGACGAAAAGAAATTTTATGCAACACAGTTCCATCCTGAGGTTATGCATACAACAGAAGGCATGAAGATGCTCAGTAATTTTGTTTATAACGTATGTGGCTGTAAAGGCGACTGGAAGATGGATTCATTTGTTGAAACAACAATAAATCAGCTTAGAGAAAAAATCGGTACAGGCAAAGTTCTCTGTGCTTTGTCAGGCGGTGTTGATTCTTCTGTTGCCGCTGTTCTTCTTTCAAAAGCAATAGGAAAACAGCTTACATGTGTGTTTGTTGACCACGGTCTTTTAAGAAAGAACGAGGGCGATGAAGTTGAGGCTGTATTTGGACCTGATGGCCCTTATGAACTTAACTTTATAAGGGTAAATGCTCAGCAGAGATATTATGATAAGTTAAAAGGTGTTGAGGAGCCTGAAGCAAAGAGAAAAATTATCGGTGCCGAGTTTATAAGAGTCTTTGAAGAAGAAGCTAAAAAAATCGGTGCTGTTGATTTCCTTGTTCAGGGAACAATATATCCTGACGTAATAGAAAGCGGTCTTGGAAAATCAGCTGTTATCAAGTCACATCATAACGTAGGCGGTCTTCCTGATGTAGTTGATTTTAAAGAAATTATAGAGCCTTTAAGAATGTTGTTTAAAGACGAGGTAAGAAAAGTGGGTCTTGAGCTTGGTATACCGGATTATCTTGTTTACCGTCAGCCGTTCCCAGGTCCTGGTCTCGGAATAAGAATTATAGGTGAAGTAACGGAAGAAAAAGTAAAAATAGTTCAGGAAGCTGACTATATATACCGTGAAGAAATAGCAAAAGCAGGCATAGACAAAGGTCTCGGTCAGTATTTTGCAGCCCTTACCAATATGCGTTCTGTAGGTGTAATGGGAGATTTCAGAACATATGACTATGCAATAGCTCTCCGTGCCGTAAACACATCGGACTTTATGACTGCCGATGCCGCACAGCTTCCATGGGAGGTTCTTGCAAAGGTAACAAACAGAATTGTAAATGAAGTTAAAGGAGTTAACCGTGTAATGTACGACTGCACAGGTAAACCACCTGCAACTATAGAGTTTGAATAGTTGGAGCAGAGCTTCAAAGCCTTTATTTTCAAGGGCTTTGAGGCTCTTTCCTTTTAGAATTGCATTTTGATTGCATTTTTTTATTCAACTGCTCTGTGATAGATTGCTGTAT
>CAKQPE010000043.1 GCA_934256695.1 uncultured Eubacteriales bacterium | reverse complement strand
TTGCACAGCAGTTGAAAAAACTTGCCTGTCCGGATAAGGTTTGATATATGTATATAGGAGGTGGAGCCTTTGTCAAAAGTAAGAGTATATGAATTGTCAAAGGAATTAAATGTAAAAAATGATGCCATAATTAAAAAGGCCGAAGAATTTGGTGTAAAGGTTACTAATTTAAGTGGTGTTGAAGCTGACCTTGCCGATAAATTAAGAAAGGCGTTCTCACCTGAAAAGCCTGAAGCAAAAGAGAATAAGCCAAAGGAAGAAAAAAATAATTCTCCTAAGGAAAAACAGGCAAATAAAAACAGCAATAATAACAATAAAAAAGGTCAGTCCGAAAAGTCTGACAACAGAAACAATAATAACGGCAACAAGAATAACCAGAATAACAAAAACAATAAAAACAACAAGAATAACCAGAACAACAAAAATAATAAAAACAACAAAAACAATCAGCCAAAGCAGAAAGCTCCTGAACCAAAGCCACCTGTACAGGAAGATGACGGCGAACTTAAAATGAAGAAAATCCCTGCCGAGCTTACACTTTCCGAGCTTGCAGAGGTTCTTGGCAAAAAGACTGCTGACCTTGTAAAGGCACTTTTCCTTGAAGGCAAGGTTATGACACCTAACACAACTCTTGATTTTGATTCTGCTTCCGAAATAGCCGAAAAATATAATGTTATTCTTGAACTTGAAGAAGAAAAGGATATATTTGAAGAAGCATTTGCAGAGGAAGAAGAAGTAGACGAGTCTAAACTTAAAGAAAGACCACCTATAGTAGTAGTTATGGGTCATGTTGACCATGGTAAAACTTCTCTCCTTGACTCTATACGTCACAGCAATGTAACAAGCGGTGAAGCCGGTGGTATTACACAGCATATCGGTGCTTATACGGTACAGATTAACGGCAAACCTATCACTTTCCTTGATACACCGGGACACGAGGCTTTTACGGCAATGCGTATGAGAGGTGCACAGGTTACGGATATTGCTGTTCTTGTTGTTGCCGCAGACGACGGTGTTATGCCACAGACAATAGAAGCTATTAACCATGCAAAAGCTGCCGGAGTAGAAATAATAGTAGCTATAAACAAAATAGATAAACCTGGTGCAAACCCTGACAGAGTAAAACAGGAGCTTGTTGAATACGGTCTTGTAGCGGAAGACTGGGGCGGACAGACTATCTGTGTCCCTGTATCGGCTGTCAAAAAAGAAGGTATTGATACACTTCTTGAAATGATTACACTTGTTGCGGAAATGAAAGAGCTTAAAGCAAACCCTGACAAGAGAGCAAGGGGTGCAATAATCGAGGCACAGCTTGACAAAGGCCGTGGCCCTGTTGCAACTGTTCTTGTTCAGGACGGTACTCTTAACGTAGGAGATCCTATTGTTGCCGGCAGTGCATACGGTAGAATAAGAGCTATGATGGACGATAAGGGCAGACGAGTTAAAAAAGCAGGTCCTTCAACACCTGTTGAAATTCTCGGTCTTTCAGAAGTTCCTTCAGCCGGAGAAAGCTTCTATGTTGCAGAAAACGAAAAACAGGCAAGACAAGTTGCAGAAAGTGTTATTGCAAAGAACAGAACGGAACTTCTTAAAAATACACCTAATAAAGTATCTCTTGACGATCTTTTCAGTCAGATTCAGTCAGGCGATGTAAAAGAGCTTAATATCGTTGTTAAAGCAGACGTTCAGGGTTCTGTAGAGGCTGTAAAACAGAGTCTTGAAAAGCTTTCAAATGATGAAGTAAGAGTAAGAACAATTCACGGTGGCGTAGGTACAATAACAGAATCCGATATTATGCTTGCAAGTGCTTCAAACGCAATTATAATCGGTTTCAATGTTCGTCCTGAGCCTGCCGCAAAAGCATTTGCCGATGAAGAAAAAGTAGATATTCGCCTTTACAGAGTTATTTATAACGCTATAGAAGATATTTCGGCAGCTATGAAGGGTATGCTTGACCCTGTATATGTTGAAAAAGTTATTGGTCATGCTGAAGTAAGACAGCTTTACAAAGCATCCGGCGTAGGCACTATCTGCGGCAGCTATGTTCTTGACGGTAAGTTTGTAAGAAACTCAAAGATAAGAGTTGTTCGTGACGGAATAGTTGTTTTTGAAGGCGAAATGGATTCTCTCAAGCGTTTCAAAGATGACGTTAAAGAAGTAAATACAGGATATGAGTGCGGTATTGTAGTTAAAAAATTTAATGATGTAAAAGAGGGAGATATTCTCGAAGACTTCATTATGGAAGAAGTTCCAAGGTAAGGTGATACTATGAGAAAACCAAACACAAGAATGATAAGAATAAATGATGAACTCGCAAGAGAACTCGCAAATATTATCCGTACAGAGGTAAAAGATCCGAGAGTGAGCAGTATGACAAGTGTAATCAAGGTTGAAACAACAGCCGACCTTAAATACTGCAAGGTATTTATATCAGTTCTTGGCAACGAAGAAGATAAGGCAAACGTAATGAAGGGTCTTAAAAATGCTTCGGGCTTTATGAGACATCTTCTTGCGGAAAGAGTAAATTTAAGAAATACACCTGAGCTTATATTCAAGCTTGATGATTCTGTTGAGTACGCCATTAAGATGGATAAACTTATAAGAGAAATATCAGGCGAAAGCAGGGATACAGATGAATAATTCTATTGAAGAAATAAGAAGTATTCTCTTTTCCGACAAAAATAAAACCATAGCTGTATCAGCACACACAAGTCCTGACGGAGATGCTGTCGGGGCTTCCTGTGCCCTTGCTCTTGCCATAAACGATATGGGAGGAAAAGCAAGGGTTTTTCTTGAAGAATATTCCGATACATTTAATGTAATTCCTACCGAAAATATTGTTGAGTATACAATAGATGATTTTGTTCCGGACATATATGTTTCCGTTGACTGCGGAGATATTGAAAGACTTGGTGCTTTCGGCGAAAGTTATAACAAAGCCCAATTACGAGTAAATATTGATCACCATAAGAGCAATACTTATTTCGGTATGATTAACTATGCAGACGAATATGCTTCTTCTGCCAGTGAGGTAATATACAGAATAATAAGTCCTATGTTTGGTGAATTTAAAAATCCGGACAGTATTGCCGGCTGTCTTTATGCCGGAATTGTTTTTGATACAGGTGGATTCAGGCATACATCTACAAGCTCTCAAACATTACGTATTGCATCGGAGCTTATAAAATATAAGTTTGATTTTAATAAGATATACAACACAATTTTCAATACAAGAAAATTTTCAGAGGCAAAAGCTTTAGGGAAAGCCCTTGAGAACATGAAAAGATGTTCATGTGACAGAATAGTTTATTCATCAATGACTCTTGATGAGATGTCTCAGTGCGGAACAGACAGTGACGGACTTTCTGAGATAGTAAATTATATGAAAGGTATTTCGGGCTGTCAGGTTTCTCTTTTTGTATATGAGAAATCAAAAGGTGTGTTTAAGGTAAGCATGAGAAGTGAAGATACGGCAGATGTTTCTGCTGTATGTCAGATTTTCGGTGGAGGAGGACACGCAAAAGCGGCAGGCTGTACCATAAGCGGCGACAAAGAAAAAATAACAGCAGATATAATCGAAGAAATAGAAAAACAATTTACATAATATATTTTATGTAAACCTAATGACACTTAAAATTATTGGCAGTATATATCCGAGGTATTTTGATGGACGGTATTTTAAATATATATAAAGAAAAAGGCTATACATCACATGATGTTGTTGCAATAGTAAGAAAAACCATAAACCAAAAAAAAGTAGGGCATACAGGTACTCTTGACCCCGATGCGGAAGGTGTCCTTCCTGTATGTGTAGGAAAAGCAACAAAGCTTGCTGACTATATAATGAACTCAGGGAAAACATATATTGCCGAAATTACATTTGGAGCAGAAACCACAACTCAGGATTCATCGGGGGAAATAATAAAGACATACGATTTTGACTTTGACGAAGAAAAAATCACTTCTGCTGTAAAATCCTTTGAAGGCGAATATATGCAGATTCCGCCTATGTACTCGGCAATAAAAATAAACGGTAAAAAGCTTTATGAGCTGGCAAGACAGGGAAAAGAAGTAGAAAGAAAAGCAAGGAGAGTTACTATATACAATATAGAGGTTCTTGAATTTCTTCCGCCTAAGAAAATAAAAATATCCGTTGACTGCTCAAAAGGAACATATATAAGAACGCTTTCTGCTGACATAGGAAAGAAGCTTGAAAGCGGTGCATATATGTCGAGCCTTATAAGAAGCAGAAGCGGAAATTTTAATATTGAAAACAGCATAACTATTGATAAACTTAAAGAATTATGCCAAAATAATATGGCAGAAAAAGCATTTTTGACTATGACAGATGCCGTAAGTGACTACAAAAAGGTTTATGTAAATGAAAAGGCGGATAAATATCTCCATAACGGCGGAAAAATATACAGTTACTTTTTTGATAAAAAGAGTGATAAAGTAAAAGAAGGCGAAACCGTAACCGCCTTTGACAGCAAAAATATTTTAAACGGATTGTATAAGGTTGAATTTGATGCTGAAAAAGAATGTATTATGATTAAACCTGTTACTATACTTGTATAAAGGTGCAGTAAAATGGAATATATAAACAGTAAAGAAATTAATCAGACAATGCCTACGGCAATTACACTTGGAAATTTTGATGGAATACATCTCGGCCACAGAGAATTAATAAATATAACTTTAAATTCGGCACATAAATTAAAGCTTAAATCAGTTGTATTTTCGTTTTTTCCGCATCCAATGTATTTGTTCGGAAACAGAACAAATACAGGACTTATTTGCAGTGATGATGAAAAGAAAATGATTTTGGAAAATATGGGTGTTGATTTGTATGTGGATTATCCGTTTACAAAAGAGTTTGCTGCAATGAGTCCGGAAAAATTCGCTTCTGAAATAATATTTGAAAAAATGCAGTGCAAGGTTCTGGTTGTCGGCTTTGATTATCATTTCGGAAAGGGTGCCGCAGGAGACTATGAACTGCTTAAAAAAGTAGGCGAAAAGTACGGTGCGGAGGTTATAAAAGTGCCGGAGATAGAGCTTTACGGAGAAAAGGTCAGCTCTACGAGAATAAGACGAGCTATTATAAATAAAGATATAAATCTTGCAAACGAACTTTTGAGCGAACCTTATTTTGTTTACGGCAAAGTAGGCGAAGGCAGAAAAATAGGCAGAAAAATAAATTTTCCTACAGCCAATATAATTGCCGATGATAAAAAACTTCTTCCGTCAGACGGAGTATATGCAACAAAAACCGAAGTAGACGGAAAAGTATATTTAAGCATGACCAATGTAGGAACAAACCCTACAGTAAATGGGACTAAACGTACAGTTGAGACAAATATATTTGATTTCAGCGGTGATATATACGGAAAAGAAATAAAGACATATTTTTATAAATTTCTTAGAGGAGAAGTTAAGTTTTCGAATGTTGATGAACTTTCGAAAAGATTGGAAATAGATAAAGAAAATACAAGAAAATATTTTTCCTGCGAAACTATCTGAGAATATAAATATGGATTTTTCGATATATTTGTGTTGCAATAGAGCTTTATTTATGATAAAATTACAAGCGTTGTAATTCCACAGCCCAGAGTGTGGGTTCTCCATCCCGTTCTTGGCTGAAGGATAAAATAATAAAAGTATTTTTAGGAGGAAACAAATAATGATCAACAAGACAGAAATTATCGCTAAATACGGCAGAACACCGGAAGACACAGGTTCTCCTGAAGTTCAGATTGCACTTCTTACAGCAAGAATCGAACTTCTTACAGAGCACCTTAAATCACACAAGAAAGACCATCATTCAAGAAGAGGTCTTCTTAAAATGGTAGGTCAGAGACGTGGTCTTCTTAACTACCTTAAAAATAAGGATATCGAAAAATATCGTAGCCTTATTGCTGAACTTGGTCTTAGAAAGTAATTTTCTGTTTAATAGAGAGGAGAAAACTCCTCTCTATTTTTCAATGTTAAGCATCGGTTTTTAGTTATTGTTAAGCACTATGGATATTTAGCTTTGCAAACAATACGTTGTTTTTGAAGCTGAACATCCATGGTGCAGAAAGAAAAAGGAGAATAAATAATGTACAGAACTTATACAACAGAAGTGGCAGGCCGTACTCTCAGTGTAGACATCGGTCGTGTTGCAGAACAGGCCAACGGTGCCGCACTTGTTCATTACGGTGATACAGTAGTGCTTGTTACAGCTACTGCATCTGACAAACCGAGAGACGGAATTGACTTTTTCCCTCTCAGTATTGATTACGAAGAAAGACTCTACTCAGTAGGTAAAATCCCTGGAGGATTTATAAAAAGAGAAGGCAGACCAAGTGAAAAGGCTATCCTTACATCAAGATGTATTGACAGACCTATCCGTCCGCTTTTCCCTAAAGATTACAGAAACGATGTTGCCGTTGTTGCAACAGTAATGAGTGTTGATCAGGACTGCCAGCCTGAGGTTGCGGCTTTATGGGGTGCATCAATAGCTCTTTCAATATCCGATATTCCTTTTACAGACCCTGTAGGCTCTGTTAATATCGGTCTTGTAGACGGTGAACTTGTTGTAAACCCTGACTCTGCACAGAGAGAAGCAAGCAAGCTTGCTCTTACGGTAGTATCAAAGAAAGACAAGGTAATGATGATTGAAGCCGGTGCATCAGAAGTTCCTAACGACCTTATGATGAAGGCTATACGTCTTGCTCACGAAGAAAATGTAAAGATAGTTGAATTTATTGATACTATTGTTGAGGCAGAAGGTCTTGAAAAACAGAAATACGAAGAATATGCCGTAAACGAAGATGTATACAACCTTATAAGCGAATACATCACAACAGAACGTATGGAAAAGGCTGTTTTTGCCGAAAAGAAACAGGAAAGAGATATTAAGTTAAACGAAATTACAGAGGAAGTTGTTTCAAGTCTTTCGGAAAAAATAGCAGAAATCCTCGGTGACGAAGAAAAAGTAAATCAGGAAATAAATGACTGTATTTATAAATTCGAAAAAATGACAGTACGTCATATGATTCTCCGTGACCACAGAAGACCTGACGGCAGACAGCTTGAAGAAATCCGTCCGCTCAGTGCAGAGGTTGATATTCTTCCAAGAACTCACGGTTCCGCTCTTTTCTCAAGAGGACAGACACAGTGCCTTACTGTTACAACACTCGGTGCTATGGCAGAAATACAGAAACTTGACGGTCTTGATACATCGGAAGTATCAAAGAGATATATCCACCATTACAATATGCCGGGCTTTACAACAGGTGAGGCTAAGACTTCAAGAGGTCCGGGCAGACGTGAAATCGGTCACGGTGCTTTGGCAGAAAGAGCCCTTCTTCCTGTAATTCCTGATGAAGAAACATTCCCTTATGCAATAAGACTTGTTTCAGACATTATGAGTTCAAACGGTTCTACAAGCCAGGCAAGTATCTGTGGCTCAACACTTTCTCTTATGGCGGCAGGTGTACCTATAAAACGTCCTGTAGCCGGTATTTCCGTAGGTCTTGTAACAGGCGATACAGATGATGACTTTGTTATGATGACAGACATTCAGGGCCTTGAGGACTTCTTCGGTGATATGGACTTTAAGGTTGCCGGTACACACGAAGGTATCACAGCTATCCAGATGGATATGAAGATAAAAGGTCTTACATTCAAGATGATTGAACAGGCTCTTGAGCAGACAAAACGTGCAAGAGACTATATCATTGACGAAGTTATGCTTAAATGCATTGCCGAGCCGAGAGCGGAACTTTCTCAGTATGCTCCTAAGATTGTAAATCTTACTATTGATGTAGATAAGATTGCAGAACTTATCGGCCCAAGAGGAAAGACAATTAAGAAGATTATAGAAATAACAGGCTGTACTATTGATACAGAAGATGACGGACGTGTATTCATCAAGGGTGAGGACACTGCTATGATGCAGAAGGCTGTAGATATGGTTAAGGCTATTACTATGGATCCTGAACCCGGTATGATTTACGAAGGCAAGGTAACAAGACTCATGGCTTTCGGTGCTTTTGTTGAAATTGCACCCGGCAAAGAAGGTCTTGTTCATATCTCAAAAATATCAAAGGAACGTGTAAACAAAGTTGAAGATGTTCTTGCCGTAGGTGACGAAGTAACTGTTAAACTTCTCGAAATCGACCAGCAGGGCAGACTTAATCTTTCAATTAAAGATGCTAAAGCAGACAAATAATAAATAAAAATCTTTTGCCGCAAGTCATATGGCTTGCGGCTGTTTTTTTGAATAAAAAATATAATTTATAAAAAACTAAATAAAAATCGGAGGTGCGGTATGATAGAGATTAAAGAGCTTTCAAACGGCGTTAAAATCGTTTTTGAGGAACTTCCTTATGTAAGAAGCATATCTTTCGGTATATACGTAAAAAACGGCTCTGCAAGCGAAATAAAGGGGTACGAGGGTATTTCTCATTTTATAGAGCATATGATGTTTAAAGGAACGAACAAAAGAAACTCAAAACAGATAGCAGAGGATATGGACGAGATTGGCGGACAGATAAACGCATATACGTCAAAGGAATATACATGCTACCATTTCAGAACACTTGACAAACATTTTGATTTGGCACTTGATGTACTTAGTGATATGTTCCTTAATTCAAAGTTCGACCAGAAAGATTTGGAAAAAGAGCGTAAAGTTATAACAGAAGAAATTAATATGTATGATGATGCTCCGGAGGAAAAAGTACAGGATATTCTTCAGGAATGTATATGGAGTGGTTCAACATTTGCACACCCTATATTGGGAACAGAAGAAACTATATCCAAATTTAATTCGGACACATTAAAGGAGTATATGAAAAAACATTATCGTACAGATAATACGGTTATTTCCGTTGTAGGTAATTTCGATACAAAAGAAATGACAGAAAAACTTGAGAAAGTATTCGGAAATTGGAAAACAGAAACCGTAAATGAAGATAATACGGAAGAAGTTAAGTATAAAACAGCTATAGGCTTTGAAGAAAAGGATACAGAACAGCTTCACCTTTGCATTTCTTTTCCGGCATTTAAAAGAAATACAGAGATGAAATATCCATATGCAATATTAAATACTGTTTTTGGCGGAGGAATGAGTTCTATGCTTTTTCAGAAAGTGCGTGAAGAAAACAGCCTTGCATACGAAATATACAGCTTTTCGTCAGCATATGAAAACACAGGCTCTTTTAATATATATACGGCACTTAATCCGCTGCAGGCAGAAAAAGTATGTTTAATAATAAAAGATTGTATAAACAGTATTAAATTAAACGGTATATCCCATGATATTTTAAGAAAAACGAAAACACAGCTTATAAGCAGCTTTATAATAAGCGGTGAAAGCACTTTAAGCAGAATGACATCAAACGGTGTGTCTGTGCTTATGTTCGGTTATGCACAGGAGCAGGAGGAAATAATAAATGAAGCTGAAAAAGCCACTGCTGAAGATGTAAAGAAAGCAGCAGAACTGATTTTTGATTTTGACAAAGTATCAATAGCTGCCTGTGGAAATTTGGAAAACTTAGATTTAAATAGGCTTAAAGCTGTTTTAAAAGAATAAAAAAATATTAACAGGGCAGAATTATTTGTAAATAACATAAAAGGAAGTGGAGTTAATGAAAATTCTTGACTGGATTTCACTGACACTTGTTATAGTAGGTGCTTTAAACTGGGGTTTGGTTGGATTTTTTGATTTTAACCTTATTACGGCTATGTTCCATGGCAGTCTCGGTTTTATAAGCAGAATAATGTTTGCCATTGTAGGTGTTGCCGGTCTATACAGTTTAAGCATATATGGCAGGCTTTGCGGCATATATGAAAGTAAAAAATAGCAGTGCCTAAAAACAGAGAAGTTTTATATTAAACCGTCTTGTGTTTAATTGGGTCTGAGGGTAATTTTGCGATATAAAATTACCCTCAAAAGTAATTATTTTTAAATGTATGGAAGGCAAAGGCTGTAAAAAAAGATAATATTTATCACCTGAGGAAGATATACAGATAAGTCTTGACAAACTTATTTTAGCATATATATAATGTATATATACCCCACGGGGGTGTAGTGATAAAAATTATTGATAACCTTTCGGAGGTGCGGTATAAACATGAAAAGTAAGTTTGATGTAACAGGCATGACCTGCGGAGCCTGCAGTGCCCATGTTGAAAAAAGTGTATCAAAGGTAAACGGCGTAAAAACCGTTAATGTAAACCTTTTGCAAAATTCAATGACAGTTGAGTATGATGAAAACGTAACGGGAATATCCGAAATAGTTTCTGCCGTTGAAAGCGGTGGCTACGGAGCAAGTCCCGTAGGAGAAAAAAGCGCCGCAAGCGACAGCAAAAATACTGCGGCAGAGGACGAAATTAAAAACACAAAGTTCAGATTAAAAGTATCGTTCCTGTTCATGATACCATTATTCTATATATCAATGGGTCATATGATGGAGGCACCGCTGCCGAGTATACTGCTTGGACATGAGAACATGATGATATTTGCTCTTGTTCAGCTGTTCCTTACTTTGCCTGTAATGATAGTAAACAAAAAATATTTTGTAAACGGTTTCAAGAGCCTTTTTAACAAATCGCCTAATATGGATACACTTGTTGCCATAGGTTCGGGAGCATCTTTTCTTTACAGTGTATTTTCAATATTCAGAATGGCTTACTATATGGGCAGAGGGAACACGGACATGGCTCATATGGAAATGATGGAGCTTTATTTTGAATCGGCTTCAATGATTCTTACTCTTATTACTTTGGGAAAATTCTTCGAAGCACGTTCAAAGGGTAAAACAGGCGAGGCAATAAGAAAACTTATGGACCTTGCCCCAAAGAAAGCTATTGTCGTAAGAAACGGCATAGAAACGGAAATAGACACAAAGGATATTGTTGTAGGTGACATAGTTGTTGTTAAGCCAGGAAGTTCGATACCTGCCGACGGTGTTCTTGTGGAAGGAACTTCATTTGTTGACGAATCTGCAATAACAGGCGAAAGCATACCTGTTGAGAAAAAAGCAGGTGACAGAGCCGTATGTGCTACAATAAACAAAAACGGCAGTTTTAAATTTAAGGCAGACAAAGTCGGTGACGATACAACCCTTGCACAGATTGTTCATTTGGTAGAAGAAGCAGGCGGATCAAAAGCACCTATAGCCAAGCTTGCTGACAAAGTAGCAGGTGTGTTTGTCCCTGTTGTAATATGCATTGCATTAGCGGCGGCTGTTATATGGCTTTTAGTCGGTGCCGGAGTAAACTTTGCTGTTTCAATAGGAATTGCCGTTCTGGTTATCTCCTGCCCATGTGCATTAGGGCTTGCCACACCTACTGCCATAATGGTAGGTACAGGAAAGGGTGCGGAAAACGGAATACTTGTTAAATCGGCAGAAAGTCTTGAAAATGCACATCTTATAAATACGGTTGTTATGGACAAAACAGGTACGGTTACAGAGGGACACCCAAAGGTTACGGATATAGAGGTATTCAACGGTACAGACAAAAACGAATTTCTTAAAATTGCAGCTTCTGCCGAAAAATCTTCTGAACACCCTGTTTCGGAAGCAATAGTGCAGAAAGCCGAAGAAGAAGGCATTGACCTTTATGCGGCGGAAAATTTCCAATCGGTATCTGGCAGAGGAATTAAGTGTGTTATAAACAAAACTGAAATTACAGCCGGAAATGCGGCTATGATGAACGAAAACGGAATAGATATTTCCGAAGCTAAAAATAAAGCAGACGAATTTGCGTCAAAGGGAAAAACACCTCTTTATTTTGCTTTTGACAAAAAGATTGCAGGAATAACAGCTGTGGCAGACGTTGTAAAAAAATCCAGTGCTCAGGCAGTTAAAGAATTCAAAAAAATGGGAATTGATGTTATAATGCTTACAGGTGATAATTCTCTTGCCGCAAAAGCAATAGGCGGCGAGGTAGGAATTGACACCGTAATAAGCGATGTTCTTCCACAGGACAAGGAAGCAAAAATAAGAGAGCTTCAGGAAAAAGGCAGAAAGGTTGCCATGATAGGAGACGGTATAAATGATGCTCCGGCTCTTGTAAGGGCAGATACGGGTATTGCCATAGGTGCAGGGACAGATATAGCTATAGAAAGTGCCGATATTGTACTTGTTAAAAACGATTTAATGGACGCTGTAGCCGCTGTTCAGCTCAGTAAGGCAACTATCCGCAATATCAAGCAGAATCTGTTCTGGGCGTTTATATACAATATTATAGGCATACCTTTTGCGGCAGGTCTGTTCTATCCTTTTACGGGTATTAAGCTTAATCCTATGATAGGTGCGGCGGCAATGAGCATGAGTTCCGTATTTGTTGTTTCAAATGCTTTACGATTGAAAAACTTTAAACCGACATTCGCTTCTTATTATAAAAATAAGAAAGAAGCCGAAAATAAAAAAGCAGTTGCAGAAATTGTTGAGGAAAATAAGGAGGAATTTAAAATGGAAAAGAAAATGATGATTGAAGGTATGATGTGTACTCATTGTCAAGGCAGAGTAGAAAAGGCTCTTAATGCCATTGACGGTGTAAGTGCAAAAGTTGACCTTGAAGGTAAATGTGCTTATATAACAGAAAGCAAGGAAGTAAGCGACAAAGTTCTTTCCGATGCCGTTACAGAAGCGGGATATGAGGTTAAGGGGATAGAATAATGCAGGCTGACCATGCAAAGATATGCCGACTTTTGAAAACTGCGAGAGGACAGATAGACGGCATACTTAAAATGATTGAAGAGGACAGATACTGCATAGATATTTCTGCGCAGGTATCCTCTACGGAAGCTATATTAAAAAAAGTAAACAGAGAAATATTAAGCTCGCATATGAAGTGCTGTGTAAAGGCGGCTTTTGACAGTGGAAATTCAGATGAAAAAATAGATGAGCTTGTAAATCTTATTGAAAAAATGTCAAAGTAATGAAAATCTTTCCGAAAACATTTTAAAATCTTAAAAAAAGCCTATGAAATACGGATATTTACTTGACAAACAGCCGAGAAAATATTATAAATATTAAAGGCACTTTTTACCGATAAGGTAAGATGACTTTTTAAGGTCTATGGTGCAGATGGTTGGTGTATTTGAATTTAAAATTCAAATCTGATTTTGACACGCAATGAGCGGTCGATTAATAATTATATTAAGGAGGATATTCATTAATGAATAAATCAGAATTGATAGCAGCTGTAGTAGAAAAAACAGAACTTAGCAAAAAGGACGCTGAAAAGGCAATTAAAGCTTTTGAAGAAGTTGTAACAGAAGAACTCGTTAAAGGCGGTAAAGTTCAGTTAGTAGGTTTCGGTACTTTCGAAGTAACAGAAAGAGCTGAAAGAATCGGCAGAAACCCTAAGACAAAAGAAGAAATGATTATTGAAGCTTCTAAGGCACCTAAGTTCAAAGCAGGTAAAGCTCTCAAGGACGCTGTAAACAAATAAAATATTCTTCAAGACATAATTTTTTGGTCTGCATTTTAATGCAGACCTTTTTTTGAACAAACCGATTGGGGAGGTAAAAACAATGAGACTTGACAAGTATTTAAAGGTTTCAAGAATAATAAAAAGAAGGACAATAGCAAACGAAGCCTGTGATGCAGGCAGAGTAACGGTAAACGGAAAAGTCGCAAAGGCATCTGTTGACGTAAAAATAAACGATGTTATAGAAATACGTTTCGGCAGCAACACAACAAAGGTTAAAGTGCTTAACCTTAACGAAAACCCGAGAAAAGAAGAAGCCTCTCTTATGTATGAAAGTGTAGAGTGATTTTTGTGGCACAGTACAGTGTAACTTTGGAAAAGGGAAATATTGAAGAAATTGCCGAATTAATAGATAATGCCGTTTTAAACGGTGTAACGCCCGAAAAAAGAGCCTCTGTTGTTAAAACAATGAACAATGTAAATATAATTTTCAATGTTTACGATAAAACGGTATGGTACATGAGAGGGCTTATAAGCCTCAGTGTGCTTATTACAGATGATGGCTCCAAAATAAGCATTGACGCAGTATCGTCGGGAGGACGGAATTTCTTCAATGATTATACTCCGGCAGAAAATAAGTTTACAGAGATTGTAAAACGAGTAGTTGAAGAATACGAAACAAACAAGTAGTTGATATATTTTTATTGCAAAAGTATGGAGTGATTTTTATGACTCATTACAGTGTAACTTTAAAAAATGCAAATGCAAAGGAACTGGCAGATAAAATAGAAAAAATACTTATAGAAGAAGTTCCGCCGCAGGAGAAAATATCTTTTGAAAGAAAAGTCGGCGATGCTGATGTATTTTTATATGTATATGAAAGACGATACCCGTTAAGACAAAAGGGTATAGTAACTTTTAATGTGCTTATAACAGATGACAAGAAAGAAACTACAGTAGACGTTTCTGTTTCCGGCTTACAGGGAGTTTGGAAGAACAAAACGGGAGAACAGTTTATTGAATTTGTAAAACGCGGCATACGTGATTATGAGATAAAACTATAAAAACCGTAGACAAAGTTATATTATAAAGCGGAAGGGTTCGGGAAACGAATGAGTTTCCCGAATGGAATCCGCAGTCGGAATTCATTTCCGACGAGGA
>CAKQPE010000042.1 GCA_934256695.1 uncultured Eubacteriales bacterium | reverse complement strand
TTAATAACATAACTTATAATTTTATCCCGAAAAACGCAATGTAATTGCGTTTTGATAAAAGTTTCGCTTGAGCCTTTTCAAAGGCTCACAGAGTTTGAGACAGAGTCTCAAGGTCTTTGCTAAATTTATATTTATTGTAATTTAATTATGTAAGTTTTAAATAACTTAAAGGAGGAAAAATGGAACAGACAGTAAAAACAGAAAACAAAATGGGTACTATGCCCGTAAACAAACTTTTGGTATCTATGGCTTTGCCTATAGTGATTTCTATGATAGTACAGGCATTTTATAACGTAGTTGACAGTATCTATGTTGCCAAGCTCAGCGAAGATGCACTTACGGCTGTATCTCTTGCTTTCCCTATACAGAACTTTATGATAGCTATGGGAAGCGGTATAGGTGTAGGTATGAATGCTGTTTTATCCCGTGCTTTGGGCGAAAAACATCAGGCGGCGGCAGATGAAACGGCAATGCAGGGTGTATTTTTAAATATTATAAGCTTTCTCATATTCCTTCTTTTCGGAATATTCGGAGCAAGTGCTTTTATGCGTTCCCAGACAGATATTGCATCTATTTACGAAAGCGGAACACAGTATGTAAGAATATGTTCTGTTCTTTCCATAGGTATATTTGCACAGCTTACATTTGAAAGAATGCTGCAGGCAACAGGCAGAACTATTTATACCATGATAACACAGACAACAGGTGCCGTTATAAATATTATACTGGACCCTATACTTATTTTCGGTATGTTCGGTTTACCTAAGTTCGGTGTAGCCGGTGCGGCTTATGCAACGGTAATCGGTCAGTGTGTGGCAGGTATATTTGCACTTATACTTAATTTAAAGAAAAATACTGATATTAATTTTAAAATTTCAAATATTAAGCCTGATTTGAGAGTATTGACAAAGATTCTTGAAATCGGTATTCCTTCTGTTTTGATGATTTCAATAGGTTCTGTTATGACTTATGCCATGAACAAGATACTTATTGTATTTACACCTACGGCTGTTGCTGTTTTCGGTGTATACTTCAAGCTCCAGAGTTTTGTATTTATGCCTATATTCGGCATAAATAACGCTATGGTTCCTATACTTGCATATAACTACGGTGCGGGACACAAGGACAGAATACATAAGACAATTAAGCTCAGTGTTATGTATGCCGTAATAATAATGTTTTTAGGTCTTGCAACTTTCCAGCTGATACCTAATAAACTGTTGTTGCTTTTTAACGCATCTGATGATATGCTTTCTTTAGGTGTATATGCTCTCAGAATAGTATCTTTAAGCTACATATTTGCGGGATTTTGTATTATAATAAGTTCTGTATGCCAGGCTTTCGGTCACGGTCTTTACAGTCTTTATATATCAATAGGCAGACAGATAGTTGTGCTTATACCGGCGGCATTTATACTTTCTAAAATAGGCGGTTTGAAATTGGTGTGGTTCTCTTTCCCTATGGCGGAGATAGTGGCAGTGCTTTTAAGTATATTCTTCCTTAAAAAATCACTTTCAAGCCTTAAATTTAACGATACTGCCGAAAAAACGGCATAAAATTCGGAGGTAAGAATGAGTCCAAAAGATAAGAAATTTTTTACAGGCTTTATTATAGCCTGCGTTATATGTATAATTTTGGTGAAGGTTATTTTCCTCAGAGGCACAAGCAGGACAAGTGCTTCGGAAAGTATAATAGAGGACTATACAGGCTTTACGGCTGTATCAATATTTCATTATGAAAACAAGGACAATGACAAAGTATGTGCATTTAAATATACCGATGAAGATGGAAAAGACGGAATAGGTATAGCTGTATTAAAAAATAATATGCGTGGCAGCTATACTGTAGAAGAAGTTTCCAGCAGTGACGGTGCGGACGAGATTGCAATACCGCATACGGTTGTAAACGATACCGACTGTGCCGTAATTGCAGCAGACGAGGACAGCAAAGCAAGATATGCAGAGACAAAAGTAATATATACCGATACAGGCAAAGAAAACACATTAAGAACTTCCGTTGAGCCCGGAAGAATAGCTTTTATTGCCTATGCCGAAAACACACAGGTAGAAGGCAGTCACACAGTTACAATACTTGACGGAGATAAAAACGAGATTTCCAGTATTGGTATGCAGGAGTAAGAAACTAAAACATAGACTTTTTCTGTATATTTAATTATTTTTAAATAACATATCTGAATTTTAATAAAAAACCATCTAAAACATTTTTGTTTCAGATGGTTTTTGTTATAAGCATAAATTTATTGTAATAAGTTTTCTTTTATTAATAAGGTGTCACAGCTTTAGCTGTGCGGCAAACTTTAATCCATAGGAATAAGCATTTGTATTTCATAAATGCTCTTTGAGTATTCAAAAAGGCTATCCTCATATTCGTTTGCAAGGACAATAGGCGGTTTTGTTTTGCCGCTGAAGAAAAGCTTTGCAAAATAAGGATTCCAAGTATCAGAGAGTATTCTTGCCTTAAAGCAGAGATAATCACCTTCCGGTATTTCCATTATGTATTCGGATTCAAAGTCTGGTGCTTCCTTTAAGAACATACCGAGATACTTTCTTTCGAGGTTACATTCAATAAGGCTGTTGTAATCAAGTATAAGTGAAAATTGACGTACATATTTAAGGTTATGGAATTTTTCACTGTTTTTAATTTCGTGCAGCATAAGATGAACTTCCTCATTTGTTTTTTCATCATATGGTACTGCAAGAAGATAACGCTTTTCTATATGCAGGCTGTAGAAGTTGTCATTTATGCTGTCCTCATTTACATATGTAAAATAATTTTTGTACCATTCGATACTGTCGATAACATCTTGAAGACGTGTTATTTCTTTAAGACATTTTGATTTATGAGAGTCAAGAAGTTGAACCAGTTCAGTAATATCGTTGTTTGAAAGTACGCTTTTAATTTCTTCCAGACTGAGACCGAGTTTCTGTAAATATTTAATTCGGTCTATGAAATGAAGCTGATTTACTGAGTAATACCTGTAGCCTGTAGCCGGGTTTGTATATTCCGGATGAAGAAGGTCAATACTGCTGTAATACCGCAGAGTCTGAATGGAAACTCCCATAATTTTTGCAACTTCACCTATAGAATATAAGTCTTTCACTTATAATCCTCCTTTCTTGTTTTTATAAAAATAGACAACAAACGCCGGAAAGAAAATGTCAGTCCGGCGGATAGCTGTTTTTGTACAGCTTTATGACTAAAATAATTGCGGCATTAAAAAATGCGGATTATTCAACTACGAATTTTTCTATATCTTTAGCACCGGCATATTTTTCAAGATAAGCGGCTGATTTATTCAAAAGGGCATCAAGGTCTTCTTCGTCAGTGAAAACGTAAATAAGAGTAATTATGTTTTTAGATGAAAGAGAGATCATGGCTTTTTCGGAATCGCTTGTAGGGCTGCCAAAAGGACCGTCATTATCACAAAGGACAGGAAGGTTTTCGATATTTACGCTGTCTTTTCCTATGCCTTTGTAGCTTTCTCCAGCATGACCAAGATTAAGTACTATATCTCCGTTTATACAGTCGCAGTCATAAGAGCCGGCTGAAAATCCGCTTTCTACGGATATAAGGTTGTTTGTATCAACAACGGTATTTATTTTATAAAGGTCTTTGCCCTGTTTAATACGTCTTATAAGTGCTTCTGATGAAACACGGTATCTGCCGGGATCTTTACCGAAGGCTTTATAAGCTTTTCTTGATGTATCTACATTTTTAAGCTCTGTTACGGTTTTTGTTTCAAGCTCGTTTAATATGGCAGGAATTGTATTTTCTTTCATATATTTCCATAATTCGGGATTTGTTTCTTCTGTATCAACACTGTATTTAAGTACGGCAAGCTTGGTGCAAGGTACTTTTTCTTTAATTTCGTTGCTTATAGATATATTCATAACTACATCCTCCTAATATCACTGTCTGGCTATAATTTTACAATATTTTTTTATTTAGTGCAAAGGTTTTTTAAAAAAAACAATGGTTTTGAATTAAAAAAGGGAACGGTTTTATCCGTTCCCTTAAAGGTACAATCTATATTCGATTTTAGAATCAGTCTAAAGCTTCGAAAGCCTGTTTGAAATCGTTGATAAGATCTTCTGTATCTTCGATACCTACAGATACACGGAACATACCAGGTGTGATACCCATAGCTCTTCTGTCTGCATCAGGCATATGGCTGTGTGAAGATGTGCATGGGTGGTTAAGTGTTGTTCTAAGACCGCCAAGTGTTGTAGCGTAGTGAACGAACTCAAGTTTAGCCATGAATTTATCGATCTTTTCTTCATCTTCTGTGTTGAGGATGATGCTCATCATACCGCTGATAGCTTCGTCATCGCTCCAAAGTTTCTTAGCGATAGCTCTCTGTGGGAAGCTGTCAAGTGATGGATGGTTAACTTTGATAACGTGTGGATCGTTTTCAAAGAATGCAGCAAGTTTAGCAGCATTGTACATCTGTTTTTTAACACGAAGGTGAAGTGTTTCAAGACCACGGATCATCTGCCAGCATGGGAATGGATCAGCAGGTGTACCGAAGAGCATTCTCATTGGACGTACTGTTTCGATGATTTCTTTAGAAGCTGTCATGCAGCCAAGGATAGCATCTGAATGACCGTTCATGAATTTTGTCATTGAAGAAATAACGATATCTGCACCAAGTGTAAGTGGTTTGATTGAAAGTGCTGTTGTGAATGTGTTATCCATCATAAGAAGAGCACCGTTTTCATGAGCAAGTTTAGCAAACTCAGGAATATCGATAAGGTTCATTGTTGGGTTAGCGCAAACTTCAGCATAGATCATCTTTGTGTTAGGTTTGATAGCAGCCTTAACTTCTTCGATGTTGTCCATGTTTACGAGTGTTGATTCGATACCGAATCTTGAGAACATTTTGCCGAATACGTCGAATGTTTCGCCGTAGATTCTGCTGTTGCAGATTACATGGTCGCCAGCTTTAAGAAGTGAACCGATTGTTGTTGAGATAGAAGCCATACCTGATGAGAAAACAAGAGTAGCTTTGTCTTCTAAGCCAGGAGCTTCAAGAGCTGTAACCTGAGAAGCAAG
This sequence comes from uncultured Eubacteriales bacterium, assembly GCA_934256695.1. GTDB lineage: Bacteria > Bacillota > Clostridia > Lachnospirales > Anaerotignaceae > Neoanaerotignum_A. The sequence goes on along the minus strand of CAKQPE010000042.1, from coordinate 10,244 downwards.
TACATCACGGTCAGGGTTGTTTGTTCTGATATATGTATATCCCTGAGCATAAGCCTGTTTGATTTCTGAAAGTGTGTTAGCTGTGAAAGCTGTACATGTGTAAAGAGGGAAAGCTTCTGGTTTAAGTAAGTTGCAAGCTCCGTCTTTGTATTCTCTTGTGTAAAGAAGTTTTGTTTCAAGTTTCATTTCAAAATTCCTCCCTTAAAATTAAAGCATTAACCTAAAAATATTTTATTGTTTTTGTGGCTTCAGCGTTTTACGTTCCGTTCCCATACGGAAAGTATGCTTAAAACCGCTTGCTTTGTTTTACGAGATTTATTTTATTGTGTGTAGGTGCAATAGAGTCAATAGGTTTTTTAAAAAAATTTTTTTGATATATTTGGTTATTTATACATAAAAGGAAGGAATTTTTTTAAACAATTTAAAAATGACTTATGGAAAAAGTGCCGAATAATTTTTGACATAAGAAAATTTAATGTCTCATTAGAAAAAATTGTGATAAAATGCGGCTGAACAGTAATATCGAAATGTGTAAAATATATGCAAAAATATACGATACGTAAAATAAACGGCTGAAATATATTAACGTGATAAAGTGAGACAGAGGTATGCAAAAAAGTACATTAAAATGATTTTTATGTCATTTTTTGTATAAAATGCTCATAAAAACCTTCGATAAAAGCTATAAAACATCGTTAAATTGTATAAAATGTATATAAAACCAATATTATAAGAAAAAACAGAAAAAACTGTGGGTAAAAATTGCATAGTATAATGTATAAATAACTTATTTGTTAGGTAATTATGGCGAATAATTTTCTTGACTGTATAGTGACAATAGGGTTTAATATCGAATTGAAGATTAACAGCGGCTTACATTTAATCAAAGTCAAATCAAATGGGATAGGTTGTCATTGATGCTGTAGGCGCTACATACTTCTAAACTAATATAAAAATGTGTGTATTATTAAGGAGGATGTAAAATGAAAAACAGTATTACTATTGCCGGAATTACAGTTGAGCCTGGACAGAAAGTTTCTCAGTACGTAACAGTACCGGGAACAGATTATCAGGTTCCTATGACTATAATAAACGGTAAAGAAGACGGAAAAACATTTATTGCTACAGCAGGTATCCATGGCTGTGAATACCCTGGTATCATAAGCGTAATTGAACTTGCAAAAGAGATTAACCCTGAAGATGTAAGCGGTGCTATTATTCTTGTTCATTGTGTAAACGTAAGCGGTTTCAATCAGAGACAGATTTATGTTGTTCCTGATGATCCTGAACGTAAGAACCTTAACAGAATGTTCCCTGGTGTTCCTGCCGAAGGTGAAACAGAAACACTTGCAAACAAAATCTGTGCTTTCGTTTCAAACGATTTAGTTGCAAAGAGTGATTTCCATGTTGACTTACACAGCGGTGATATGGTAGAAGACCTTGAAGCTTGTGCTATCTGCTGTGCTCCTAAGCTTTCCGAAAACAACGCTTATTCAAACGAAGTTGCTAAATGCCTCAGCTTTAAATGGAGAATGAACTCAGGCGGAAGAACAGAGTGCTATAATTCATCTTCAATCGACCAGAACATACCATCACTTCTTTTTGAAAGAGGCGGCAGAGGTACATGGACAAGAGAAGAAGTTGACGCTAACAAGGCAGACTTACGTACAGTTATGAAATTTATGAAGATTCTTCCTGGCGAAGTATGTGCAAACCCATATCAGTATTTCTTCAAGAGACATGAATGGACTGAAGCACCTGTTACAGGTCTTTGTTATATGTTTGCAAAAGCAGGAGATGACGTTGTAGAAGGACAGAAAATTGCTGAAATGAGAGATATGTTCGGCAACCTTCTTGAAACAATTACAGCTAAGTTTGACGGTCATGTTGTTATTTCAACATCAAGCCTTGCTATGCAGAAGGGCGATGACTTAATTACTTACGGTGAAGTAGAAGAATAATTAAAAAATTCTGAATAAATATATTAACTATAGGTGTTAGCATTTGGTCAAAGAGATGAACAAAAGAAAAAATTTTAAAACACAAAAGATAAATAAACTTACAAAAGATAAAGTCAATTAATATACAAAAGATAAAATTTTAAATTATGTAATTATGTGTATCACAGCCTTATTAAGGCTTGATAATAAAAAGTTTAATAAAATTTAATTTAATGTATTAAGTTTTTATTTTTAGGAGGAATTGAAAATGTTACACGATTTTGATCCAAGCTTTGATTTTTCATCAAATATTCTTGAAGCAGGTGCTTATTTTACAGAGCCAACATCTAACCCAGAACAGCTCCCAATCCACCTTGCAACAGCTCACAACGTAGTAGACCTTGACGATCTTCAGAAAAGATACGATGAAAAAGGTTTCTGCTACAACAGATACCGTAACCCTAACCGTACAGCTCTTAACCAGCTTATGACATACGTTGAGGGCGGCGTTGATTCAGTTTGCTTCGGTGCTGGTATGGCTGCTATTTCTGCTGCTGTTATCTCTAACACAAAAGCAGGAGATCATATCGTATCAGGCGATACACTTTACGGTGAATCAATCGAAATCTTCACAAAGATTCTTGGCAAATACGGCGTTGACGTAACATTCGTTGACTTTACAGATATTGAAGCTATCAAAGCTGCTGTAAGACCAAACACAACATTATTCTATGGTGAAACAGTTGCTAACCCTGTTATAGCTGTTCCTGACATTCAGGCTATTGCTGATGTTGCTCATGCAAACAACGCTATCCTTGTTATCGACAACACATTCATGACAGGTGCTCTTTGCAGACCACTTGACTTTGGTGCAGATATAGTTGTAAGCTCACTTACAAAATTTGCTAACGGCCATTCAGATGCTACAGGCGGTGCTCTTACATCAAAGAACCATGAATTAGTAAAGAAAGCTTTCGATATGCAGCAGCTTCTTGGTAACCAGGCAGCTCCTTTCGACAGCTGGTTAATCTGCCGTGGTATCAGAACACTTGACCTTCGTGTTAAGAAACAGAGCGACAACGCTTGCGCACTTGCTGCTATGTTAGAAAAATCACCTTATGTTAAGAACGTATATCATCCATCACTTGAAAGCTGCCCACAGCATGATATTGCTACAAAACAGTTCGGCAAATACTATGGCCCAATGCTCAGCGTTGAATTCATCGATGATGATTTAACAAAGATGAACAAATTCATGCGTGCTCTTAAACTTTGCCATTACGCAATGACACTTGGCGGATACAGATCAACAATGTCTTACCCTCCAATGAGCTCACACTCAGACCTTACAAGAGAAGAAAGATACGCTATGGGTATCACAGACGGTCTTCTTAGATTCTCAATCGGTATCGAAAACACAGAAGATCTTCTTAAAGACTTTACTAACGCTCTTGAAGTTGCTTACGGCAAATAATTCTTCTAAACTTATACAGAAAGACAGGACTGTAAGTCCTGTCTTTTTTTAAAATTTTATTGGGGTGTGGTTTAATTGGCGATATATACAATTTTAAGTTCACTTGCGGTTATTTTTGCTCTTGCGGTTCCTGGGGTTGTTTTTCAGAAATTAAAAATGGCAGACCAGCATCAGCTTAAACTTATGTCCGGTTTTATGATGAAGGTTATACTTCCGGCTGTTATAATATATTCTATGCAGACGGATTTTTCACCGGAGATGCTCAAATCCGGCATAAAAGTATTTGCGGCTGTTTTCGGACTTTTCGGTATTGTAATTATTTTTTCTGCCGTATTCGCAAGAGTATTGGGAATGAACAGAAAGTATTTCGGAATAATTGCCTTTATACTGTTTTTTGCAAATACAGGTGGAATAGGGATACCTGTTATGAATATGCTTTTTGGCAGTGAAGCTGTTTTTTATGCATCAGTTGCGGAGATGGCAACAGATGTGCTTATTTTTACGGCCGGAGTTCTTCTTATGAAATCTTCCGGAAACGCCGAAGGCGGAATTGATTTGAAGGCACTTATAAGTCCGGGTACATTCAGTATAATAATAGGGCTTATACTTTTTCTGTTTGATATACGACTTCCTGAAATTATAAACAATATTCTCGATAAAATTTCGGGAGCAAGCCTTCCTGTTACAATGTTTGTAATAGGAGCACAGATAGCGGCGGTAGATATGAAAATATTAAAAAGCAACTGGAGAGTATTTATTGTTACTTTGGCGAAACTTCTTGTGGTACCGGTATTTATGTATGTACTTGCTGTCTTTGTTCTTAAATGCAACAGTCTTTCTGCCGGCGTGCTTACGATTTTGTATGCAATGCCTACAGGTGGTGCGGCGGCAATATTTGCACAGGAATATGGTGCGGATACACAGTTTGCCGCATCGGCGGTGTTCCTTACAGATGTTTTGTGCCTTATTACATTGCCTATAATAGCGGTAATTATATAACATTAAAAACAGATTAAAGAGAATTTAACTATACAGTTTATAAATTATTTTTCAAAAAAGGCTGTTGTATATGGCATTTTTTTGTTCTATATATTAATATATATTATTTTAAAACAACTGATGTTTATATATCTACACGATAAAATATATCATTTAAAGCTTATATAAAACTTTAATAAACCTTTCAAATGTCAACAAAATACTATACAAATTTCTATAGAAATTTTGAATCATAAACGGGCATATATTACAAAAATAATTTAATCTTGGCATTAATGACGGAATATGGTGTTAGATAATGTAAAAAGATGTGTATTTTATATATCTCATGGATAAAATTGTTGACTCTATGATAACTGAAGGGTTTAAAATCTAACTAAATCTTAATGATTGCGCAGCATTAAGAATTTATTTTTAAGTGCATATGCATTTGTAAGGATTTTGTATATGCATTGCGGAAAGGTTTCCGCAACTCGTTTTGGGAGAGGCGAGTTATATTTAGAAGGGGGAATTATATAATGAGTTTTGGCGACATAATTTATGCATTGGACGATGTCCTTTGGGGCAAGCCGTTTCTTTTCTTTGTATTCTTCATCTCAATTTATTTTACATTAAGAAGTGGTTTATTCCAGATTGTACATTTTCCTCATGTAATGAAGAATACTTTAGGTGCTTTAACATCTAAAGAAGCAAAAAACAAAAAAGAAGGTACTGTATCACCTTTTGAAGCTGTATGTATTGCTATCGGCGGCTGTGTAGGCTGCGGTAACATGGCAGGTGTTGCATCTGCTATCGCTGTTGGTGGTCCTGGTTCACTTTTCTGGATCTGGGTTGCAGCATTCCTTGGCATGATGACAAAGTGCGTTGAAATTTCACTTGCCGTTTACTACAGAAGTAAAGACGAACACGGCGGATATTATTCATCAACACCTACAATGGTTGAAAAAGGTCTTGTTAGAAGACGTGGCATCAAAGCAGCTATGGTTGTAGCCGTTCTTTTCGCTATCGGTTTCGTAGCACAGTTCCTTGGTGGTTCACAGGCTTACACAATTTCGGAAATTCTTCACGTAAGCTTTGGTCTTCCTATGATGCTTGTAACAGTTCTCTACACAGCAGTTCTTTACTACATCATCTTCGGCGGCACACCTCGTGTAGCTAAGGTTGCAACAACACTTGTTCCTTTCATGTGTGTACTTTTCATCGTAGGCGGTCTCGGAATTATAATTGCTAACTTAAATAATGTTATTCCGTCAATTGTTGAAATCTTTAAATATGCTTTCACACCTCATGCTGCAGTAGGCGGTTTCGCAGGTACAGTTGTTTCAAAGACAATCTCAAAAGGTATGGCAAGATCCATCAACTCAAACGAAGCCGGTCAGGGTTCATCACCACTTATCCATGGTTCTGCCAACACAGTACATCCTGTAAGACAGGGTCTCTGGGGTTCATTTGAAGTTTTCGTTGACACAATCATCGTTTGCTCTATTACAGGTCTTGCAGTTATTATCTCAGGATGCTGGTCAAACGGTATGACAGGTGCTACACTTACAATCGAATCATATCGTTCGGTTTACGGTTCGGTTGCTCCTATATTCATCGGTCTTATGGCTTGCCTTTTCGGTATTACAACAACAGCAGGCTGGTTTACATACTACATCGCAATCATAAGATGGGCATTTGCAAGAAAACCAAAAACAAGAGATATGCTTTGCAAATTATTTAAATTTGTATTCCCTATCCCTAACTTAATTATCGTAGGTTCAATCACACTCGGCGGTTACAGTGCAGACCTTTTCTGGGCTATAGTAGACGTTACACTTATTATACCTGTATTCTCTAACCTCCTTGCTATGTTCCTTCTCAGAAATGACTTCTTTGCACTTCTTAAGGACTACAAGGCAAGATTTATGGGCAAAGGTACAGTTGATCCTAACTTCCATGTATTCTACGAAGATGACCCTAAGGTATTCGCAGAAGAAGAAGCACTTCGTGTTGAGCTTAGAAAGATTGACGAACAGGCTTAATAAAAAATCAATTTGTTTAAAACTTGCGTACATAGCGCAGTGTCCGCAGTTTGATTAAGTTGTTTTGTAATTATCCCATTTGATTTGGAGTACCCTTGTATGGACTATATGTCCGTATGGGGGTATTCTTTTTGAATTAATTTTATATATGTGACATAAGAAAAAATAATTTGAAATTAATACAAAAGTATGGTATAAGTAAAACTATCCCATTTGATTTGGAGTGGCCCGACAACAATAGGAATATAGTTGTCGGGTCATTCTTTTTTGTTTAAACAAAAATTAAAAAAGTATAATGAAAAATAAAGTGATTTTTTGCTCAAAGTATTGTAAAATAGCTTTATAACAAATAAAGTATAACGTAATGTTTCGGAGGCGGCGTATGAAAAGTGAAATAAAAAAATACCTTACACTTGGCATTATACTTGCGGGAGTACTGGCAGTAAGCATAATTATATATTTCTGTATAGGTAAGTACAGTACTTTCATAAGCAGCATAAACGGAATGATAGGTATACTGTCGCCTTTTGTATACGGCAGTGCTTTGGCATATGTTCTTTCGCCTGTCTGCAATAAAATAGAAAAAAAATTATATTGTGTTATTTGCAAACATTCATCTAAAAAAGAAAATGCAAAGACTTTGGCGGAAAAAGGTTCAATAGTTCTTTCTTATGCAATACTTTTATTTATAATATATATTTTCCTTAAACTGGTTCTGCCTCAGGTGATAGAAAGTTTAAAGTCAATTATCAGTGTAATTCCGGAATGGATTAATGAGCTTTATAATCTTTATGGAAAAATAGCAGAAACAAACCCAAACTTGGGAGTTTCGCTTAATGATTATGCAAACAAGGCATACAAGGAGGCAAATGATTTTATAGAAAGCGGTATATTTAAAAATGCCGCACAGATAGTAAGCATATTTTCCGTAAGAATAATGGAGCTTGGAAACGGAATACTTAATCTGGTTGTTGCTTTTATAGTTTCGATATATGTACTTAACGGAAGAAAGACATTTAAGGCACAGTTTAAAAAGTTTATATATGCTGTTTTTAAAAAAGAATGGGCGGAAATTGTTCTTGATGAACTGAGGTTTGCGGATAATTCTTTCGGCGGATTTATATTGGGAAAGCTTATAGACTCTTTTATAATAGGAATTATAGCGGCAGTAGTGCTTAATATAATGGATATGCCGTATTCGGTTTTGCTTGCGGTTATAATAGGTGTAACAAATATTATACCGTTTTTTGGTCCTATTATAGGTGCTGTGCCGGGGGTAATACTTATACTTTTCATTAGTCCGCTAAAGGCTTTATATTTTCTTATATTTGTTTTTATACTCCAGCAGTTTGACGGAAATATCCTTGGCCCTAAAATATTGGGCGATAAAGTAGGTATACCGAGCATATGGGTATTGTTTTCAATACTTGTTTTCGGCAATCTCTGGGGCGTATTCGGAATGATAGTAGGTGTTCCGCTTTTTGCGGTAATAATAGATATATTTACAAAGTTTGTAAATATGCGGCTTAAAAACAAGGGAATGTCAAGTGATACAAAAGATTACTATTCCCAAAAGAAATAATTTTTTATAATTAGAGAATATTTAATTTGATTTACAATGGTTTTGTAGTAAAATACTATATATAAATTATTGTATTTTGGTTTTAAATATTTTGAGTTGGGAGGGCGTATGGAATCTTTTATAGATGTTGTTTATGAAAAATATAATAAACATGTATATCTTAAACCTGCCTTTCCGCTTGTTTATATGCTTTTGTATATGTTTTATTATTACACGATGATAAGTCCGGTGTATTCTTTAAGTGACAGAATAGCGGAGGTTATAAATCCTTTTTCCGCAGTGCCGTATATTACAGGTGCATTTATGCTTTTTATAACACTTATGTACAGTGGTATATGTTTAAAGGCTGTATATTTTGTTATGTATGTTTTTGCAGTGGGATTTTCGGCTGTGACTACTTTTAAATTATGCGGTACAATATCTGTAATTGATTATATACCGTTTGTGGTTCTTGCGGTAATCAATATTGCGTTATATGTTGTTTTGGAAAGATACAGAAGAAAAGAATAAAACGAATAAAACTTAAAAAACCCATATGCCACAGGCATATGGGTTTTTTAGTTTAGATTAAGGGTTTCGGCAGATTATTTTTTGTTAAATTCTTCTTCGCAGTATACACAACGGTATTTTCCGCTTGATGTAAGCTTGAATATATGTTCACATTCATGCTCTATGCTTGTTATACATCTTGGGTTATTGCATTTCATTACATTTACAAGAGTTTCCGGAAGAACGGGTTTTTCTTTTCTTACTATTTTTCCGTTTTCTATATAATTTATTGTTATATCAGGGTCGATATATGCAAGTATACCGAAATTAATTGAAGATGTATCGCCCTCGATTTTGATTATGTCTTTTTTTCCGCTTTTTGTACTGCGTACATTTCTTATCATTGCCACACTGCACTCAAGACTGTCAAGATTAGCAATATCGGCAAGGGTACGGCTTGTGCCTGCCTTGATGTGGTCTATTACAATGCCGTTTTGAATTTCGTCTATGTTAAGCATTTTGTGTTGCCTCCTTTTAAGCAAGATTGAGTAATTTAAGTATAAGTGCCATTCTTACATACATACCGTTTTGTACCTGCTCAAAATAAGCGGCTCTTGGATCTTTGTCCACAGCAAGAGTGATTTCGTTTACTCTTGGGAGAGGGTGAAGAACGGACATATCACTCTTAGCAAGCTCCATTTTCTTTTCTGTCAAAATATAGCTGTCTTTAAGACGTACATAGTCCTCCTCGTTGAAGAAACGTTCTCTTTGTACTCTTGTCATATAAAGAATGTCAAGCTTAGGGAGTACAGACTCAAGGTCTGTTGTTTCTTCAAATTCAATGTTTTTAGGCTTTAAAACCTCGTTTATTATATAATCCGGTACACGAAGCTCGTTAGGGCTAATAAGAACAAACTTTATACCACTCCATCTGGAAATGCTTTTTATAAGGCTGTGTACGGTTCTGCCGAATTTAAGATCGCCGCAGAGACCTATTGTAAGATTGTCAAGATGACCTTTTCGTCTTCTGATTGTTGCAAGGTCAGCAAGAGTTTGTGTAGGGTGCTGATGTCCGCCGTCGCCTGCGTTTATTACAGGTATTTCGGAATACATACTTGCTCTCATAGGAGCACCTTCTTTGGGATGACGCATTGCGGCAATATCGGCAAAGCAGCTTATTACTCTTATTGTATCGGCTACACTTTCGCCTTTTGAAGCAGATGAAGAATTTGCAGATGAAAAACCTATAACGCTTCCGCCGAGGTTAATCATAGCAGACTCAAAAGAAAGTCTTGTACGTGTGCTTGGTTCATAAAAAAGAGTTGCAATTTTTTTATGCTTGCATTTTTCCTGATATTTTTCAGGATTATTTCTTATATCCTCGGCAAGCACGAGAAGTTCTTCTGTTTCGTCCTTTGTAAAATCCAACGGGTCAATTAAATGTCTCATTTTTCAGCCTCTCTTTACTAACACTTTACTTATCCGCCGTTTTTGACGGACATACCTTATTAAATTATCCGTCAGAGGCAGAATTTTGTCAATACGGCTGTGAAAAAATACAGCAAGACTTTATTATAGTAAAATAAGTAAAATATTGATAACAGGCAATTACAGAGTTTAAGTACAAAAAATAAACTGCCACAGCACAATACTATGGCAGTTTGAGGGTGTCGACAAAGTCGACACCTAAGTCGAAATCAGGATTTCGACTTGTTCAAACAGAAGAATAAACAGAC
>CAKQPE010000041.1 GCA_934256695.1 uncultured Eubacteriales bacterium | reverse complement strand
CTCGCTTCGTTCGACTTGCATGTGTTAAGCACGCCGCCAGCGTTCATCCTGAGCCAGGATCAAACTCTTAAATTAAAGTTTGTCTCTCAGTTTTCACTGACTTTTTGTTTCCTAAAATTACTTTTTCGCTCTTTCAAGCTTTGAATTAACTTTGGGTTTTGGTTTGTTTTCAACTGTTCAGTTTTCAAGGTTCAATGTCTTTTTTCGTTTTCGGCTTTCGCCGTCAACATTTAATATCTTATCACAACTCTTTTCGTTTGTCAACAACTTTTTTTATTTTTTCAAATCTTTTTTCAAAGCCGTTTTTCAAACTCTCTTTTTCTGTTGTGGTGTTCGTCGTTTTTTCCGGCGAACAAGATAGTATTATACTCTTTCTGCAAAAAATGTCAACACTTTTTTCAAACTTTTTTTCAAAAATTTGCAATTTTTTTGTTTTTGAATTTTTCCTTCCTTATATACCGCTATTTTAAAACTTTTAATTTTTATTGTTTAAATGCTTTTTCTGCATATTTTTGACGGTTTTATTTTATTATATGCTTAATTTATATCATTAAATATATTTTAAAATCCCTTTGTTTTTTTATTTGTATAGAGCGTATTTTTCCTCTTGTTGATTTTTATATCTCCAAGTGTTAAAATTTTATTGAATTTTTATTTTAAAACTATTAAGGAGGATACCTATATGAAAAGAACTTTAACCATAGCCGGTTCCGATACATGTGGTGGTGCCGGTATTCAGGCAGACTTAAAAACTTTCTCCGCACACGGTACATACGGTATGAGCGTAATTACAGCCGTAACCGTTCAGAACACACAGGGCGTTTTCGGCTGTCAGGATATTGACCCTGATATTATCGCAGGCCAGATTGACGCAATATTTACAGACATAGACCACGTAGACGCCGTTAAAGTCGGAATGGTTTCAAAAATAGAAACTATAAACGTAATTGCCGATAAACTTGAGCAGTATAAACCACATAACGTAGTAATCGACCCTGTAATGATTTCTAAAAGCGGCTTTGACCTTCTAAAACCCGAGGCAAAAGACGCTCTTATAAGCCGTCTTATTCCTCTTGCAACAGTTCTTACACCTAATCTTCCGGAGGCAGAAGTAATTACAGGCATGAAAATAGATAATCTTTCCTCAATGAAAGAAGCCGGAGAAAAAATTTACGCCATGGGTGCAAAAAATGTTTTCGTAAAAGGCGGACACCTTTCAGATGACGCAACAGACATTCTTTTTGACGGCAAAAATATAATAACTCTCCCAGGAAAGCGTTTCAATACAAAAAATACCCACGGCACAGGCTGTACAATTTCTTCTGCCATAGCGGCAAACCTTGCCAAGGGTCTTTCTGTAGAAGAAGCTGTTAAGGAAGCAAAAAGATACATAACCGTTGCCATTGAACATTCCTTCTCTATAGGAAAAGGCGTCGGTCCTACAAACCATTTCTATGAACTTTATAAAAAAGCCGGTATTGAAACCGACTGATTTTTTACTTTTCCCTAAACTGCCGATGTTATTTTTCGGCAGTTTTTTATTGTTTATTTTTATTTTCTCTTTATTGTTCTCATTTAATATATTTTATTTTGCTGTTTCTTTCTTTTGTTTTTTGTAATACAGCTGATTTTTTATTTGTACCGCAACTGACATCAGTATTATATTTTTATATTCAACTAAACTTTTTAAACTAAACACTCCCTAAAATTTTATTGCTTTATGTAAATATACTATCAAAAACAGTTTCCTGAGGTTTAAATAGTTCTTGACATATGTCAATTATATTATATACTTATTATTATAAATGACATATGTCAATTATGGAGGTGTGCTTTTGCCAAGACCCTGTAAACACCGCCGTATATGCGGTATTCCAAATTTATCAAAATTTATTCCTGACGGTATAGAAGATTTTTCATCTGTGCCAAGTGTGGTAATGACACTTGATGAGTTCGAGACCATTCGCCTTATTGATTATGAATCAATGACTCAGGAACAATGTGCCGCACAGATGAATGTTGCCCGTACAACGGTTCAGGCAATATATAACTCTGCCAGATTCAAACTTTCTCAATGTCTGGTAGAAGAACGTCCCCTTCATATAGAAGGCGGAAATTATATTGTCTGCTCCGGAAATGAGCATGATTGTACCTGTCCGCACAAATACTGTTATAAAAATAATACTACAATATCAAAAAAATCGGAGGAAACAGAAATGAGAATAGCAGTTACTTACGAAAACGGAAATATTTTCCAGCACTTCGGCCATACAGAACAGTTTAAAATCTACGATATTGAAAATAATGCCGTTGTTAAATCAGAAGTTAAAAACACAATGGGTGCCGGTCACGGTGCATTAGCAGGCTTTTTGAAAGACAATGACGTTGATGTGCTTATCTGCGGTGGAATAGGTGGCGGAGCAAAGCAGGCACTCTCAGAAGCCGGTATAAAGCTCTATGGCGGCGTTTTGGGCAATGCCGATATAGCAGTCGATTCACTTCTTAACAATAGCCTCAGCTTCAATCCTGACGTTCACTGTAACCACCATGACCATGAGCATGGCGAAGGTCACACTTGCGGAAACCACGGCTGCAAACATTAAACAAAAACCTTGGGACTCTGTCCCAAACCCTGCAAGCCTTTAAAAAGGCTTGATCTAAATTTTATTAAATCATATGACCATGCCATATGATTTTCGTTAAGTATAAAATTGCCGCTAATAAGCCGTTCCTGAAAGGTAAGGTGGCAAGCGCAGCTTGCCGGAAGGGTTTTAGCCTTCTCTTGGGAGAAGGTGTCACGAAGTGACAGATGAGGGGAAAATACGTAAAAATAATCATTCCGATAAATAAAATTACCTATATACAAAAATACGCATACCTTCCTTGGGTATGCGTATTTTACTAAAAGTTTTGATTGAACTTTTCCAAAAGTTCACAGGGTGTGGGACAGAGTCCCACGGTTTTTAGCTTTTTAATTTTATTCCTTCGGTATCTCCGAAAAGAATTTCTTTATGAAATATACACAGAATATCGCCGATAATATATCACTTAACGGCTGTGAAGCCTGTACACCCCAAAGCCTCGTTATTCTCGGCAGAATAAGTATTACAGGTATAAAAAACAATCCCTGCCTTGATATTGACGTAAGTGTTGCCTCAAGCGGTCTGTCTACAAACTGCAAAAGCATATTGCTTATTATTGACACCGGCTGCAAAAACATTGTTATGCACTGAAGTCTTAATGCAAATGTGCCTATTCTTATAACATCTAAATCGTTTTTTCTGAATGTCATTATTATTCCCTTTGAGAAAGCAAAACATATTACAGACGTAATAAAAAGAAGCGTCATTCCGCTTAAAATCGTAAACTTAAACGCCTTTCTGAGCCTTTTATACTTTTTTGCCCCGTATGCAAAGCCTGCCACTGGCTGAAATCCCTGTCCGAATCCCAATAACACCGATGTCATAATAAAAGCTATCCTTCCAACTATGGACATAGCACTTACTGCCGCATCGCCGTATACCATGGCATTGAGATTAAGCAGTATGGTTGCAATGCTTGCCAAAGACTGCCTTGAAAAAGACGGTATGCCTCTTTTTATTATGCCTGAGTAAATCTCAAATTCTTTTGATATGTATTTGAATTTAAGTTTAACCATGTCATTTTTTCTGAGACAGAGAAACAACAATATGCCAAAACTTATAAACTGGCTTATGAGCGTAGCTATTGCCGCACCGCCTATTCCAATCTTAAATACAAATATAAATATAGGGTCAAGTATAATATTAAGCACTCCTCCGAGTGATAACCCAAGCATTGAGAAAAATGCCCGTCCCTGTGACCTCATTATGTTGTTAAGCACAAATGAAGAACAAATAAAAGGCGTTCCTATAAATATATACATCGAATAACTTTTTGCATACGGAAGAATTGTCTCCGTAGCACCAAGAACAGACACTATATTTTCGTTAAACATCATTCCCAGAACACTTATTATCGTTCCTATAACAAATACCACAAACAGTGCCGAGGACGCTATTTTGCTTGATTTTTCATAGTCCTTCTGCCCAAGAAGTGCCGATATGCTGCTTCCGGCACCCATACCGAAAAGAAATCCCAAAGCCTGCATAATGCTCATAAGTGAAAACACAACACCTACCGCCGCCGATGCACTTGTGTTTATTTGTGATACAAAAAACGTATCTGCCGTATTGTATATGGCTGTAACAAGCATGCTTATTATCATAGGCACAGCCAAAGACGGTATAAGTTTTTCCACTGGAGTATTTACCATTTTTTCAAACTGTTTGTCATCAGCCATAAACTTTGCCTCCTGATGTTGTTTTTCTTTTGTCTGCCATTTATTAAAGTGACGGGTCTTTGACTCCGTTTTTCGCAAAAGCCTCTGCCCTGTCTATGCACGTTCCGCACTTTCCGCAAGGCTTTTCGCCGCCTTCGTAACAGCTCCATGTCATCTCGTAAGGTACTTTAAGCATAAGACCTATTTTTACGACATCTGCTTTTGTAAGGCTTACAAAAGGTGCTTCTATCCTTAACTGTTTTCCGCTGCCGATATAAACAGCCTGTCCCATTGCACCGTTAAATTCTTCCGAACAGTCGGGATATGCGTTTCCTGCGGCATCGTCACTGTGTGCTCCGTAATAAATTACACTGCACCCCTTTGAAAGTGCAATGCTTGCTGCGGCAGAAATAAAAAGACCGTTTCTGAAAGGCACATATGTGCTTACAGGTTTTCCGTCACTTTCTTCAATCTGTTTGGCATATGACTTTTCCGGTATTTCCTCATGGGAATTTGAAAGCAGTGAACAATCACTGAACTCAAAAATCTTTGATAAATCCATTTTCAAATGTTCAACATTATAATACTGAGCCACTTTGTCGGAGGCTTCTATTTCCTTTTTGTGTTTCTGTCCGTAATATATCGAAAGTGCAATTACGTTTTCACTTCCGTATTTGTCTACGGCAATGGCAAGACAGGTACTGCTGTCCAATCCGCCGCTGAATAAAACCAATGCTTTTTCCATAATATACCTCCTTTAAAACCTAAGTCTTGCCTGCAATGCAGGTTCACTTTCAAATCTTCCTCTTAATGTTGTTGTATATGTCTTTGCACCTGTTTTTTTAATTCCCCTTGCCGTCATACAGCTGTGACAGCCTTCTATAAGTACGGCAACATCACTTGAGCCTGTAACCAGTTCTATAACCTCCGCAATGTCCGTTCCTATTCTTTCCTGTAACTGCAATCTCTTTGATACCATGTCGGCAATTCTTGCGATTTTGCTTAAACCTATTACCTTGCCTTTAGGCAGATATGCAACCGTAACCTTCATGTCGTACATCAAAGCCATGTGATGTTCGCAATAGCTGAATATATCTATATCCTTAACTATTACCATGTCACTGCTGTTTGAAGAAAAGCTTAAATCGTCCTCAAATGTTTTGTCAAACATTTCAGCTATTTCTTTGTTTGTGTAGTTCATTCCTTCAAAAACTTCTTCGTACATTTGTGCTACTCTTTTAGGGGTTTCTTTCAGACCCTCTCTGTCGGGGTCATCTCCCAGTGCCTCTATTATTCCTCTTATGTGTTCCTGTATTTTTTCCTTGTCTATAGCCATTTTATCACCTTCTTAAACTCCACGCATATTCGGGTCCCAAATAAACTTATGCAGCTGTAACTGAAGATTTACGTCATTTAACTTGTTTTCCACCATAAAATCAACTATTTTTGCCGGTTCTATACTTCCGAAAACAGGACTTATATATACATGACATCTCCTGCTTAAATCATATTTTCTTATAATCTCCAAAGCCTTTTTTAAATCCTCTATGCTTCCGGATACAAATTTTACCGTATCCTTTTTTTCAAGTATTTCAAAATTTTCAAGACACATATGTTTTTCCATACCGCTTGACGGCAGTTTGTAATCCATTGTAAAAGACGGTCTGTTTTCTATGTCACAGAAGGGTTTTAAATCAATGCTTCCGTTTGTCTCTATTTCCGCCTGTAAAAATCCGTCTTTTGCAATTTCTTCCAAAAGCTCATGTATGCCTTCCCTTAACAGCGGCTCTCCACCTGTAAGGGTTACGTTTTTTATTCCCGTTTCTTTTATACGGCTTAATATTTCCCTATCCGTCATCAGTTTGTATTCAGCATTAGGCTCGTTTGCCCACTTTGTGTCGCAGTAGGAACAGTTTAAGTTGCACCCTGTAAATCTTACAAAAACAGCTGTCTGTCCTGCCTTTGTTCCTTCTCCGTTTATGCTTGTAAATATTTCAGCCACTTTAAACTCTGCCATCTTTAACACCTCTTAACCGAAATATGCCGCACAGTTGTCAGGGGTTTCGTAAACTGTTGTGCATCTTACCCTGTAGCCTTTTTCACTCATTTTGTCAAAAATAAACTTCGAAAAATTTTCCGCTGTCGGTCTGAAATCAACCTCAACTATTCTGAAATTTTCGCTTAACAGTGCATTGAGGGTACTTTCCTTCAAAGTCCCTCTTTCCATAATTAAACAGTGGTCGAAATAATCCGCAATTTCTTTTAAATCTCTCTTTAAATCGCCGAAATCAATTACCATTCCTCTGCACTGACCGTCACTCTGTAACCTTTCGGCATAAACCTCTGTTTCCACTTCCCACCTGTGTCCGTGAATGTTTCTGCACTTTCCTTCATATCCGAAAAGAAAGTGTGCCGAATCAAAATGCTGTTTTGCCTTTATTGTATACATAATTTACACCTCGTATTTATTTTAAATAAAAAAAGCTCCGAAACATAACTTCGGAGCAGAATAACACTAAACAAAACTTTTCGTTTATTCAGTCCTGGTTTTGTTTATAGACAGGATGGTACAAACGAACTGTCTTATTCTTTTTATTTCCAATGATTTTTAAGTATATCACTATAGGTTGGAATATTCAACGTCTTTTGAATTAAAACCATATCTTTACTGCCCATGCAAATGCAATTATTGCCGAGTATGGATTTTCCGCCTCTGTAATCTTTACTTCCTCGGCTTTCGGCACCGCATTTTCTTTTTCTGCTGCATCTGTCTTAAACAAAATATTTTCTATACCGGAATATTCCTTTGCCGCTCTTTTCTTCTCCTCACTCCAAATATCCGAAACAACTATAATGCTGTTGTCTTTTATATAAACCGATATTTCCTTTAATTCCAACTCAGACCATTTTTCAACCAGTTTGCCATATGCGTTTTCCAGTTCCTTTGCCGAATACCTTGCATCTTTATCATAAACAACATTAATTCCCGTTTTGCGGGAAATCTCTTTTATTTCATTATTTGATGCATATGTCTTTTTTGCATAACTGTAAGGCACTATATGTATTTCATCACCCTTTCGGTAGTATCCTCCGTATTGGTCGCCATTGGAATCTATTATATAATACACCCGTTTTTCGGCATCATAACTTTCCTCGGCATATGCCATTGACGAAAACACCGAAACCATTACCAACGCAATAAAAATACATATTCTTTTTTTCATATAAACCCCTTTCAGATAATGTTTTCTGCCATATGCTCAATAAAAAACTCCTGTTTTAAGGCACTGTCCGCAACCCGCACAGGTTTAAGCTGGTTTACCGATACACCTTTTTTCTTCATTAAATCTACGTATTCATTATATGTTCCTTTTTTTAGCGGAACAAGCAGAAGATGGTTTAATTTTTTCAATCTTATTTTTTCGGCATAGGAGCTGTTTAAAGAGCATAAAATTTCTTCTATTTTTATACTCATTTTTTCAGCTTCGTTTAATATGTTTTTTTCAAACTCAGCAAAAACAACATATCTTCCGGGTGATGTATTTCTGTCGGCATATACTGTGTATTCCTTAGCCTTCAAACTTGTTTTTCTTTCAAACTCTCCCATTACGTCCTTCATTGTGCTGTCGTTTGTCTTTTCTCCTGCAATATTAAGCACCTGATTGAGCCTGTACAAAAATCTTACTTTTGGTATTTTGCCGTAAAAACCGCAAACCTCCACTACGTCCATCATTCTGTAGCGGTAAAATCCCGAAAGATTTGTAACTATTATTTCATATTTCTTTCCGACCTCAACCTTGTCCATGGTTATTGTATCGGCATTTGTGTTTTCGGCATCTCTGAACTCATAAAAAGCACTGAACGGAATAAGTACCATTTCATCACTTTCCATTTCAATCGGACAGCCGAATATTCCCTCCGATGCGGAAAAAACACTGTAGTGTATTTTTACATTGCCAAGAAAATGCCTCATTCTTTCGGTATAAATTCTAAAGCTTTCGCTTCCTATACCGAATATGAATTTAAGGTTTTTCCACACCCTCGGCATAATACCTTCAAACCCTTTTTTGCACTCCGATATTATTTCATCGGCTCTTTCTTTGTCAGGCTTTATATATTCCGATAAATTTTTTCTTATTTCATCGGGAATTTTTATGCTTTTGTCAATAGTCCCTTCTGCAATATCCTTTGCAAGCATCTCCCAGTTGTCCTCAAAATACCGCATTGCGTCATATGCCGCCGTCATAAAAGTACAGGTAATGTTTGAAAGATTTCTTTCTGCCAGTGCAAATCTTAAATGAAGATATACAAAGTTCATATCCTCTTTTGGGTATGATACCCATAGAGGCGATGTATAAACGTCTGTTTCGTATTCCTTGTTTTTTTCTCTTACCTTTCCCGATACAGCACCGTAAGTAAAACCGTTTTCCCTTGTCTTAAACCTTACCTCTGTAAGAGAAACTCCTCTGCCCTTTTTCCACTCTTTTCCGAAATATTCGTCTGCCTCTGCATAACACGTTCCATGTGTATATAACGCAAATAAGTCTGCCGCTTCCTGACACATAGGCACTCTTTTGGGATTTCCCGAACTTCCGGAGCTTAAAGCAAAATGTATTGTTTCTCTTGAAGAAAGCACATCTTTTTTTCCGCCTTCTATTTTTTCTATGTATTTTTCATAATCACTATATTCCGTAATCGGAACTTTTCTTTTGTATTCTTCAACTGTATTTATTTTCTCAAAATCATATTTTTTGCCATATTCGGTATTTTTGTTTTCAGCCAAAAGTTTAAATAAGAGTTTTTCATTTACTTCATATCCTGTTTCGGCCGCTTCTTTAAGTCTTTTAAGCCCAAGCTTTCCTTTTTCTATTCTTTTGTCAAATATAACTTCTGTCCTGTCCATAAACACACACAACTCCTTTTGCAGACTATAATACATTAGTATATAGCCCTTTGCAAACAAAACAGCCATTGTTTGTAATTTAGAACTTTACAACATTTGTCTTAATGATAAAATCTATTTGTAAACGGAGGAACATTATGAAAATATTTATTCTTTTAGGCGAAAAAAGTTCAAAACTTAAAGACATAGACCTTTTTTGTAAAGCTTTTAACGATAACGGCCTTAAATTACAAAAAATAATGGCTGATGATATCAATATATCGCTTTCGGATAAAAGCTGTATTTATATAAACGGTGTTAAACAATCTCTGCCCGATGCCGTAATATCGGCATATTTCGGCAATATGGACAGCCATAACCTTTATGTAACCCAAATGCTTGAAAGCATGGGTGTTTTATGCATAAACAGCTCATCTTGTCTTACTCTGGCAAGGGATAAACTTAAAACATTTATAAAAATAAAGCAGCATCTTCCGGAAATATTACTTCCGAAAACCGTTCTTTACAGCAAAAATATTACCAAAAATATTTTGAAAGAAACCACAGGCTTTCCTCTTGTGGTAAAAATAATAAACGGCAGTAAGGGAATGGGTGTGGAAACAGCCGATAATTTCTCCGAGGCCATAACAAAAGCCGAATTTCTCAAAAAAAATTTCAATGATGATATAATTTTTCAGGAATATATAAAATCATCTTACGGAAAAGACCTGCGTTTTATTATCTGCGGCGGAAAATATATTACATCTTTTATACGTTCATCTTCCGAAGGCTTCACATCAAATGTTGCACAAGGCGGAAAAATAACACCTTTTCCGGCAGATACAGGACTTATTACGGCAGCAGAAAAACTTGCCGCTCTTTTGGATATAAACTTAGGCAGCATAGATTTTCTTTTCGGCTCTGACAACAGATTTTATTTCTGCGAATCCAACGGTATGCCGGGACTTAACTACACCCAAGCCTATACCGACCTTGGTCTCGAAAACCCAATGAACATAATCTGCCGAAACATAAAAAAACAGATTGAAAATAATAAAGGCCTTGGGGTTTCACCCCAAAACCCTGACAATTTTTTTGAAAAAAATTGAGTAAAACTTTTGGTAAAATGCAATTACATTGCGTTTTCGAGAGAAAATTATAAGTTATGTTATTAAGATTTTGATTTTCTAAAACTTTGCAGAATAAAATCTCTCTGGCATTGATTTTAAAACGTAAATCCTGTATCTGTTGCCGTAAACATTGCAGAGCCTATTTCCGGAGGCACATGGAATGTGCGGTCTTAAAGAGTTTTTGAGGGTGCAGGGAACTTTTTTAAAAAAGTTCCTGCAAACCCCACTTTTCCATCTGGAAAAAGTTAAATTTAATTTGCTTTATCAAAACTTTGCTTAAATGATTTTCCCCTCATCCGCTTCGCCTGTGGCTCAGCACCTTCTCCCTGGGAGAAGGCAAACCCATCAGTCACTGCGTGACAGCTCCCCTTTCATGGGAGCCTTCCAAACTCGAAAGCCGTCCCTGAAAGGGAAGGTGGCAAGCGTAGCTTGACGGAAGGGTTTAAACCAACGATAAATTTATATTTAGCATATAATTAATCCTTGCACCAAAAAAGCCTGTATTGAGAATTATTCCCAACACAGGCTTTTTAAACTTATTTTTATAATCCGCCGTTAAGAAGAATATTGTTGTAAACAACCTGTATTCCGTAAACCACACAGAACATCATAATAGCCCACCATATAGCTGTTTTAGGCTCTTTTTCGTTCTTTTTTACTTTATACTTGCTGTATTTTTCGTTGTTTACCTCATTTATTCTCTGGTTATACATATTCATGCGTTTAAATTCTTTATCGTCCATTTTTATTCCTCCAATGCCACACAGGAAAAACCAACTTTACACTAATTATATTTTACATAACACCGGTGTAAAAGTCAAATACTTGCAGTCTTTGGAAAAATAAATATTACTTTTATGCCTGAATAATACCGGCTTTGTCATCTCCCGGCGACTGTGCCCAAGGATCGCCTGTTACGGCAAACATCTGGTCATGTCTTACTTCTTTTGTTACTGTGTGTATAGTATCTTTTGCGTTATATACTTCATCAAGAAGATTAATTCCAAGGCCGGGTCTGTCACTTAAATAAATATGTCCGTCACGTATATCAACCTTTGCATCTGTAATATCAAATGTTTTGTAAAGCGAACGCACTGTTTCAATACCGTTTGTGTTAGGGCAGCTTATCATAAGATGTGCCACTACCATTGTCATTACAGGTGAGCCGCAGTTGTGTGTTGTTACAGGCAAATGATAAGCGTCAGCCATTCCCGCTATCTTCTTGCACTCTGTAATGCCTCCGCAGTAGCTTACGTCAAACATCGCTATGTCACAGGCGTCTTTTTCAAACAACTCTCTAAACTGATATTTGGTAACAAGTCTTTCGCTGGCAAGTATAGGCAGCTTTGTTTTCTTTCGTAAATTTGCAAAGCATGTAATGTTGTCTACAGGAATAGGGTCCTCAAACCACATAGGGTCATACTGTTCCACTTCTTCCGCAACTCTTACTGCCATAGGAAGATTCCATCTTGAATGGCACTCAAGGGCAATTTCCATTTTGTCTCCTACGGCGTCACGTATTTTTTTGAAAGGCAGAAGTCCCCTTCTTATATCCTCTCTTGTAACATATTGTCCGTTGTATTTTGTTGAAAGACTGTCCAAAGGCCAAATTTTCATTGCCTTAATTCCGCTTTCAAGCAAATCCTGAGCAAGCCCGCCGGCATCTTCCATAAACCACTCTCTGTCTCGTATGTTTCCGTAGCTTATACAGGTATTGTATACTTTAAGGCTATCCTGTGTTTTTCCTCCCAGAAGGTTATATACCGGCATATTTGCCGCTTTTCCTTTAATATCCCACAGAGCCATGTCTATAGCACCCATTGCACGCATTTCCGCACCCATATAACCTGTGTAGTTAGCACTGTCGTACATCATAGCCCATAACTTTTCGTTGTTAAGAGGATTTTCACCCAGTATAATTTCGGCACAGAAGTTATGTACCGCTGTTTTTGTAAGCTCCACTTTGTCCGTAGCCTCACCTATGCCTGTTATGCCTTCGTCTGTATGTACCATAACCCAAAGATGTCTCGGATATGCCGGAAGCTGAATTGTTTCTACTGCTGTAATCTTCATTAAAAACCCTCCTTATCATAAAACCTTGGGGCTTTGCCCCAATAACCTACAAACCTTCTTGGTCATGAAATTCCCCTTTGCAAAAACGGTCTGCGACCGCCCCGTTTTCTTCGTGGTGTGGGGTGAACTCCCACGGTTTTAAATCACTCTGTCATTACCGCAAGACAGCTTTGCAAATGTTTTTTTACCGCTGCCTTTGCAAGGGCCGCATCGCCTTTTTCTACAGCATTAACTATAGCCTTGTGCTCCTTCAATGTTTCGCATATTCTTTCTTCATTGTCAAAGGATTTAAGCCCTATACGGTTTATCTGATTTCGCAAATTAATAAAAGCTTCCTTCATTATTTTGTTTCTGCAAAAATCCACTATCTTTGTATGAAACTCTATATCGTTTTTTATAAATTCCTCATGGCTTAGGTTGTTTTCTTCTTCGGCAATATATTTTTTAAGTACACCTATAAGCTCTCGGTTTTCATCTTTTCGTTCTGCGGCGTATTCGGCACAAAATCCCTCTATTGCTTCTCTCATCTGCAAAATATCTTTTATTTCTTCATTGGAAAGTTCTTTGATCTGTATTCCTCTGTTGGACTGTATGGTTATATATCCTTCCTGTGCAAGGTGCAGTATTGCCTCCCTTACAGGTGTACGTGATATACCCATTACCTCGGCAAAATATCTTTCCGAATAAACCTTGCCTTCTTCAAGACCGTTTTTCAATATTAAATCAAGCAAATAATTATACGCCTGCTCTTTATAAGTTGCTTTTTCAAACATAGCTTTCTCCTTTCTGGTACGTAGTATACCAGTTTTGATTTCTTGTATCAATACACCGTTTTCACAAAAAAAGCAGTCTGAATTTGTGCAAATCCAAACTGCTTTTGTATTTTCATATTAACTTTTGTTTAATACATCTCTGTACTTATCTAAATGTCCTTCTATAGCTCTATATATCTCTCCGCGTTTTCCGCTTTTTATGGCTTCGTATATTTCCAGATGTTCATTGTAAGCATTAAGTATAGAACCACCTGAAGAAAATGTTTTAACACCTATTCTGTCAACACGGTTTCTCATATCGTTAAAAAGACTGAGCATCTGACTGTTGTTGCTGTACTTAACAATAGCAAGATGAAAGTTAAAATCCATTTCCATAAATTCATGGCTTGTTGTACCCTTTTGTGTCATTTCATACTCCTGTGCTATAGATGCTTCGAGAGTTTTTATAAGTGTGTTCCATTCTTTACTGCCTGCCGTATCTGCCGCATACATTCCGCAGAAACCTTCTATGGCTGTACGAACCTGTATGTACTCGTTAATTTCCTTTTCTGTATATTCTCTTACAATAAATCCCTTGTTTGGTTTTATGGCAACAAAATCCTCATGTGCAAGCTGAAGAACAGCCTCTCTTACGGGAGTTCTTGAAATATTCAGCTTTTCGGCAAATCCCTGTTCTGTATAAATCTCATCATGTTTAAGTTCTCCGTCAATAATTTGTTTTTTCAGGTAGTTATATGCCTGCATTTTTAGCGTAACTCTCTCTATCAAAATTAGTCTCCTCCTTATTGACCCTCAAAACACAAATTTAAACCCTGTTTGTCTTTTTAAGTATAAAATTTAAGATTTCGTTTGATACAAATTCCTTTGACATTTTTTCAAGCTGTAATGTTTCATCATTAGTAATTATCGTTACTATGTTTGTATCCGTACCAAATCCGGCACCACTTTGTTTAAGATTATTCGCAACAATCATATCTATGTTTTTCTTTGCTATTTTTGCCCTGCTGTTTTCAATCATATTTTCTGTTTCCATTGAAAAACCGCATATAAACTGACCGTCACGCCTGTTTTCACCCATATACTTTATAATATCGGGGTTTCTTACAAGCTCTATTGACATTTCTCCGTCTTTTTTCTTTATCTTGTTGTCGGCTATTTCTTTTGGTCTGTAATCGGCAACAGCAGCCGCTTTTATTATTATGTCAAAATCTCTAAATCTGGTTTTAAACGCCTCAAACATATCGTTTGCACTTACAACATTTACGTTTTCGGCAAACCTTACAGGTGGAAGGTCTGTTTTTCCGCTTACAAGAGTGACCTCTGCACCCCTTCTTACGGCAGCCTTTGCCAGCTCATAACCCATTTTACCTGTGGAATGGTTTGTTATGTATCTTACGGGGTCCATAGGCTCCTGTGTAGGGCCGGCACTTACTATTACTTTCAGTCCCTTCATGTCTTTTTTGTGTGCCGTTTCTTTAAGTACATAATCAACCAATTCTTCTTCCGGCGGCATTTTTCCTTCACCATCATCACCACAGGCAAGATGTCCCGTTGCCGGAGCTATTATCTCATAACCGTAATTTTTTAATTTTTCCAAATTATTCTGAACAATAGGATTTCTATACATAGCCGTATTCATAGCCGGTGCAATTATAACCTTGCATGTACAGGCCATAACGGTTGTCGTAACCATATCATCGGCTATTCCGTTTGCAATTTTTCCTATGACATTTGCCGTAGCCGGAGAAACAAGACATACATCTGCCTTCTTAGCCAAAGCTATGTGTTCAACATCAAATTTGAAATTTCTGTCAAAAGTATCTATTGTACACTTGTTTGAAGTAAGTGTTTCAAAAACAATGGGATTAATAAAGTTTGTGGCATTTTTTGTCATCAGCACATCTACGTTTGCATGAAGCTTTACAAGCATACTGACACAGTTTGCCATCTTGTATGCTGCAATTCCGCCTGTAACGCATACAAGCACATTTTTGCCTTTAAGCATAATAAAAATCACCCTAACATTAATTAAAATTAAAATGAAACTATTTGATAAATTATTATACCAAATTTCAATCCGTTTATCTATAGCAAATACATTTATTGGTTAATTTTAAACGTAAAACAAATATAAATTTATCGAACTGAAAGCCAACTCGAAAGCCGTCCCTGAAAGGGAAGGTGGCAAACCGAAGGTTTGACGGAAGGGTTTTAAAGCCTTCTCCCTTGTGGAGAAGGTGCTGAGCAAAGCGAAGCGGATGAGGGGTAAATCCTTTAATCAAAGTTTTAACAAAACGGATTAAATTTAATTTTTTCCAGATGGAAAAGTGGGATTTGCAGGAACTTTTTTATCGAAAAAGTTCCCTGCACCTTCAAAAATCTCTTTAAGACCGCAC
>CAKQPE010000040.1 GCA_934256695.1 uncultured Eubacteriales bacterium | reverse complement strand
CTGTAAAAAATATTAATTTCTTCATCAAAAATTTTTATTTTTTCAATAAGCAGTTTAAAAAATATTCTCTTTTCATTATAGGTTAAATCATAAACGGAAGTAAAATTCATTTCTTTTCTTTGGGAATTTTTAATTTCTCCTATGCTCTTTTGAATATCTTCTCCAGTTATTTTTCCTTCTTCAGCCAGAAGCATTAATTTTCTTATTTTCAGTTCGGTTATATTTCTTTTTTCGGTTTTAATTAAGCCGAAATATTTTTTAACCAGATTTTCTGCCTTTTTAATAACTTCGCCCTCGACATCTTCTATATTAAAATTGCTTTTTCTTACACAGCCTTTTGAGCAGAAGAAATATTTTTTTCCGTTTGAATAAATAACTTTTATATTCTTTTGGCACACTCCACATTTTAATGTTCCTGTAAGAAACGAATATTTGCTTTTGGAAAAATTGTTTATTTTGCTGTTTTTATCAAGGCGTTTATTGCACTTTATAAAAATATCCTCCTTTATAATTCCTTCATGAAAAGACTGCACAAGCATTTTTTCTTTTAAATCTTCTTCCTTTCCCAAAAGCAAAGCCCCTCTGCCGGAAAAGTCCTTTCTTTCGCCTATTATTTTTGTATCTTTATTAAAATAATAATCATACGTGTCTTTTCCGCACCGAGCATAAACAGGATTTCTTATAATACGTGACACACTTTTGTTGTCCCAGTAATGCTTTATAGCGGGAAATTTATTTTCTGCCTGCCTTGCCGTTTCCCCAAGGCTTTCTCCTTTGGAATATGTATCAAAAATAAATTTTATTATTTCAATATCTTTATTAGGCACAATAACCGATTCTTTCTTTCCGTCAAAAACTCTTTGCTTAATATCAAACCCCAACGGCGGTTTTCCTCCGGACCAAATTCCTCTTTTGAATCGGGCATAATAATTGTCACGTATCCTCTCGGCTATAGTCTCTCTTTCCAACTGGGCAAAACTCATTATTATATAAAGCATTGCCTTGCCTATAGGCTGGGAAGTATCGAACTTTTCATTTACAGACACAAAGCCTACATTATTTTTTTCGAGTATATTCCAAAAATAAGAAAAATCACTTATTGAACGACTGAGCCTGTCTATTCGGTAAACAATTATTTTTTCGGCACTGCCCTTTTTAACCTCATTAAGCATAACTTTAAACTCTGGTCGGTTAAAATTTTTTCCAGAATAGCCTCTATCACAAAAAACTTTATATTCTCCCGAACTTTCCGAAAGACATTTTTCAATCTGCGTTTCTATTGAAATACTGTCCTTTTTATCTGCCGACTGCCTTGCATATATAAAATCCATTGTCTCACCTAAGTTTTATTTCCTTAAAAATATATTTATCTGTATTTTTTTTATTACAGGCATTTGATGATTCCCTCGACTGGAAAGAACAGGGAACGGAAGCGGAAATTAATCAGGTGCTTAATCACAAACATCTGGGAAACGGTTCAATAATTCTTTTTCACAACGATGCAAAATACACTCCGCAGGTTCTCGGTACAATAATAAAAGGGCTTAAAGACAAAGGCTATGAGATAGTTCCTATAAGCGAACTTATTTATAAAGAAAATTACTATATGGATAATGAAGGCCGACAAAAAATAAAACAATAAAATTCCGATTTTTTATTAAAATATTATTTGTATTACATAAAATTAAAAAATTTCCAATAAAAGTATTGTGTATTTCAATAGTATGTAGTATAATTACTACATTAGATAATTAAGTTATTAAATTGAATATTAATTGATGTCAAGGTGGACACTTTCTTTTAAGATAGTTGTCCGCCTTTTTTTATTTTTTGCAGATATATAAGGAGTGATTCAATATGCTTAAACTTGATGTTCTTAACCTTCTTGAAGAAAACGGAAAAACAAAATATTGGCTTTATAAAAGACTCGGTATGAGCTATCAGAATTTCAACAAAATGGTAAATAATGAAACTTCATCTATTCGTTACGAAGTTATTGAAGAACTTTGCAGTCTTTTCAACTGTAGTCCAAACAAGCTTTTTGCTCTTGACTCAGTTTCAAAAAGAAGCTGCTGATTAACAAAGCCCCTTATTTTTAACCCCTATAAATTTCCGAAGTTTATAAATACGTATTCTTCGGGAAACCCCTTTGATATATAAGACTATTATTGTCTTTTATATATGCCTGTATATATTTTTCTTAACTAAACGTGTGTGTGTATTATGTTTTATGCTTATATACAGGCAAAAAAGTTTATTCACGGTACGGGAATTTCCAAAAAACTTGCTTTGTTTTACAATTCCCTAAAAACATTTTCTCTTAACCAAATCCATTCCCTAACTTGAATTTCCTGTACCGATTTTTAAAACCTTGATACTCCGTCTCAAACTATGTGAATTTTTGAAAAAGTTCAATAAAAACTTTTAGAATAAACCGCAATTAATTGCGGTTTATTTGTTTTAAAATTAAATTAACTATATCTTTATTATTATTTTTTTATTTTATATGTAGCTTTGACATTTTATTCTCAACACAGTCCAAAAAATTTTTAAGAAAAAGCTTATTTTGTCAATATATTCATTTGACAAAATTTAAAATAATTAACATCAGCCCAACTATAAATACATCTATGTTGGTATGTTTTATATTTTTGTTGGCAATAATAAAATCGGTGATGTTATGGAACTTTACAGCAAACTAAAGAGCAATATAGAACATATAAAAAACACATTTGTCGGTGCAGATGATATAGTTTTTAAAGAATTTAACAATAAGGGTACAGAATGTTTTCTTGTCTATACCGATAATATAGTTAACGGCAGTGCAATAGAAAATGCCGTCCTTACCAATATTATGATAAGGGGTGAAAGAGAAAACTCAGCCGAAAGATTTGAACAAAATCTTATTTCCGTAGGTGAAACATCTCTTGCACACAGCTTTGAGGAGGTTTTTGATGCGGTTTTGTTGGGTGATACGGTACTGCTTATAGCAGATGATAAAAAAGCAGTTATTATATCTACCAAAAACTGGCCGTCAAGAGGTATACCGGAGGCACAGACCGAAACTGTTGTCCAGGGGCCAAAAGATGCTTTTACAGAGCAAGGCAGTATAAACACTGTTCTTATAAGGCGAAGAATACGTGATACCGCTCTTAAAGTAAAGCGAATGAACTGCGGACGTCGAAGCAAAACAGATGTTGCTGTTATGTATATTAAAGATATAGCACGTGAAGAACTGGTTCGTGAGGTTATAAGACAGATAGAAAGTATAGATATAGACTGTATTTTTTCAAGCGGATATATGGAGCAGCTTCTGGAGAAAAAGCATATATCCCCTTTTCCCCAGCTGCAGCTTACGGAAAGGCCCGATAAGGCGTCATCTGCATTGTACGAAGGCAGGGTTGTTGTGGTAGTGGATAACTCACCTTTTGTAATTATTCTTCCGTCAACACTTAATATATTTTTCCAGTCGGCAGAGGATTATTATGAGCGTTGGGAAATAATGAGCTTTATGCGTGTGCTGAGATTTTTTTCGGCTTTTGCGGCAGCATTTCTCCCAGGACTATATATTGCTCTTACTGTTTATCGGCCTGATCTTATACCGACAACTCTTGCATTAAAAATATCCGCAACACGGCAATATGTGCCTTTCCCTACTATAGTTGAGGTACTTATTATGGAAACAGCTTTTGAGCTTTTAAGAGAGGCCGGAGTAAGAATACCGTCTCCCGTAAGCTCGGCGTTTGGTATAGTCGGCGGCATAGTAATAGGTTCTGCCGCAGTAGATGCAGGCATAGTAGGTCCGGCAGTTGTTATAATAGCCGCACTTACCGGAATTTGTTCATTTGCGGTTCCAAATCCGTCTTTTGTTTCGGCTGTAAGGCTTATTAAATATTTCGTTATATTTATGTCTGCCTGTTTGGGGCTTTTCGGTTTCTATACGGCTCTTTTTTGTATACTTGTGCATCTTTCGTCATTGGAAAGTTTTTCGGTGCCGTATCTTTATCCGTTTTGCAGCGGAAGTGTAAATAACTATACCGATTTTAAAGACAGTATAATCCGTGTTCCTATTGAAAAAATGATAAAGCGGCCTATTTTCGCCAATATTAGCCAGAAAATAAGAATGAAAAAAAGGAAGGACGGCAAAATATGAAATTTTCGTCTAATGATAAAATTTCAAATAATCAGCTTAGGGCAATCATTTCATCTTTCCTTTTGGGCAGTCTTGCGGTTTCGCTTCCTTTGAGGACAATAGAAATTTCCAAAAGTTCAGCATATATCAGTATTCTTTTGGGCGGAATATTTATATCTGTCTGGTATTATTTTATGGCAAAAATTTTTCAAAAGACAGATATAAAAAATTACGAAGAAGATACACTGAAAATTTTCGGTAAGCGGTTTGGGAAACTTTTATTGGCAGTTATATTTATCAATATATTAATCTGCTCGTCATTCAGGCTTTTTGAGTATTCTAATATGATAAATTCCGTTACTGATAAAAACACAAATTTTTTAACGGCAATCTTTTTTATAGTTTTGGTTTCCGGCTTTATGGCACAAAAAGGAATCGAATGTATAGGACGAACATCTGAAATAGCTTTTATTGTTATGATTTTTTCTATGCTTTTGATATTTTTAATGGCAGTGCGAAATATAGATTTCGATATTTTAATTCCTGTTTTTTCCGAAAGAAAAGAAATATTAAAAGGTGCTTTTGATACATTTTTGTCTTTCGACTTTGCCGGATATATATTTTTGCTTATGCCAAAAAGCAACAACAGAAAAAACTGTCATAAATATGTTTTAACTGCCTTTTTTACGGTGTATATTGTTTTGGCATTTACAACCGCATTATCTGTAAGCAGCTTTGGAATAAAAGAATCCCAAAGAAAAATATGGCCCGTTATACAAATGATGAACTATATTTATTTTCCATCATCTCTTGTTGAAAGACAGGAGGTGCTTATGAGTGGATTTTATATATTTTCGGTTTTTATACTGGCAGGAACGGGAATTTATATTTTATCGGTATTGCTTGAAATTATGTTTGAGACTGATAAAAAGAATGTTTATATTTTTGTTTCCGCTGTGCTGTTGCTTGTTTCGGCCTATATAATAAATATCCTCGGACTGAATATTGCAGTTATAATTAGGGTCTTTAATGTTTTAACATATTTTTTAATATTGCTTTTGCCTGTAAAAATAATTATAAGGAGAAAAAGAAAATGAAAAAAATTATTTTTATACTGTTTTTTTTATTGTTGATTTTTACAGGCTGTTCTTCTGTGGAAATAGAAGAAAGAAATTTCGTATCAACAATAGGCTTTGATAAATCACCTTTGGGAGGATATTTAATAACGTTGGGATATATTGTTCCAAACGAAGAAAATATGTATAACACCGAGACAAAAACTATAAATTCAAATTTAAGTACTGTTAACGACAAAATTATTTCATCAGACAAAAAACAGATGTATTTCGGTCATTTGAAATCAATTATATTAGGCAAAAGCATTGTTGAAGATAAAAAAAGTTTGGAAGAAATTCTTCTTTTTTCATCGGCAGACAATGACATAAGCATGGATACAATTATACTTGCCTGTGATGGCAGTGCGGAAGAAACAAGCAAATCCATATGTTCGGTTAATAACGGAATGTATATCTGGGATTTTTATAAAAACAATAAAAGCGGTATTTACTCATCATTTAAACTTACTCTTGCAGAAGCAATAAAGCAGCTTGACAATAACGGTTCTTTGATTATTCCTAAAATTTTCTCCGATGAAAACGGAACAAAAACAGATGGCGGAATTATTATCGGCAATAATTTCGATATAATGAACAACGATGAAATGCAAGGATATATGTATATTACAGAAAACGGCAAAGGGAAAACCGAAACTATAGCATCAGACGGAGAGATAAATACTTTTTCCGTAGAAAAAAACAAAACCCATATAAAATTTTATAAATCTTACGATATTTTATGTGTTAATATCAATTTGAAAATAAAAACAAAGCCTGTCAAAAAATATACTGATAATAAAAAGCTGGAAAAACTGCTTGCCGAACAAATAAAAATAAAGGCAGAGTCAGCAGTGAAAAAGTTGAAACAAAGCAACAGTGACGCTTTAGGTTTGGAATATATGCTTATGATGAGAAAGAACGGTCTTTATAAAAAATTTGAAGGAGAAAATAATTTTAAAAATATGCAGATAAAAGTAAATGTGGAAATATAAATTCAAGACAAATAAACTAAAAAAATCCATTCAAAATTCTTTTTTTGAATGGATTTTTATTAAATTTAGGTCAATTCTTTTTAAGAACAGAAGATTCAGACAATATCTGTTTTTTATATTTTTACTCCAAACAGCCGAGAACAACCGCAAAGAACTTTGTTCTTTTCTTAATAGACGGCATATTGACACACTCATTTACTGTGTGTATATCCTTAAATTCGGCAGAAAGAGCATCTACGGTAGGTATTCCCAGTGAGCTGAAATATGCTCCGTCTGTTGCCCCGGGAACATAAAGCTCCTCTATATCCATATCAAGAAGTTCTGCCGGCTTTTTAAGAAGATTAAATGCTTTTGAGTTCTGTTCGCCTTTTTCCATAGCCGGAAACAGTGTATGATACTGTACCTTTACTGTACAGCCTTCCACTGTTGTGCTGTTTTCAAGCGATTTAAGATTAGCTTCAACCTCTGCAAAATCCGAGTTTAAAGGTATTCCCGCAACACAAAATTCCGCATGGGCACTTCCTGCAACAATACCGTTTGGTCTGCCGCCGGAAATAGGTGCTACATTGTAGTAGATACCTTTTTCGTAATCATTAAAATCATAAAATTCAATTATCTTGTGTGCCATCTCAAGTATTGCACTTCTGCCTTCAAGGTATGCACAGCCGGCATGAGCCTCTTTTCCCGTAATATCCATTGAGCCGAGAATAACGCCCCTTCTTGCCGTTACAAAACCATTTTTGCCGTTTTCCTTTTCGGCACCTTCAAAAACAAATGCATAATCTGCACCGACTGCCTCTTTTGCATAAAGCTTACTGCCGGAAGCCGTTCCGATTTCCTCATCACAGTTGAATATAAACTCTATCTCCTTATTAGGAAGAAGTCCTGCATCCTGCATTGCTTTAACGGCAAATATAGATATTATTACACCGCTTTTGCAGTCCGCAATGCCCAGTCCGTAAGCCCAGTCACCTTCTATATGAAACGGATGTGCTGCCGTAAAGCCTTCGCCGAAAACCGTATCTATATGCCCGTTAAGTATTATTTTTCCGTCTGGTGACGGAGGTGTAAGCTTTGCCGTAATATGGCTGCCGAGACCTTCTACATGGTGTATTTCTACTTTTGCTCCCATTGATTCAAGAAGCTCTTTAAGTATGGCAACTACTTTTGCATTGCCTTCAACATTTTCTGTTCCGCAGTCAATGCCGGAAAATGTTTCAAGATATTTCATCTGTTCCGAAAAATATTTTTCCGCACCGGCCTCTGCCGCCTTTATAATTTCATTATAATTCTTCAATTTTTAATCCTTCTTTCAAAAGACAAATTATTATTCACCAAGATAGTAATCACCGTCTATTGCATCTACGATTATATCATCAGGTGTTATATCTTTATCTATAAGACCGTTTTCTTTAAGCCAGCTTATGTTTTCCTGATAGCAGTCAGGGTCCTGTGAAAGGAACGGGTCATATTCGCCCTCCATTAAAGGAAGAAGAATTTCCATACTTTTTGTTTCAACATCAGGATCAAGTGCAAAGTTTTCTTCGTTCTGGTTTGCAAGTAAAATTTTAAGTGTATCTTCAGGATTATTTTTCATATCATAGAAACCTTTTGAGCAGGCTCTGAGGAATTTATGATATTTTTCAGGGTTATTATTTACACTGTCCTGTCCGGCAACAAATACAAGTGAGTAGTAATTAGGGATACCGAAATCAGATGGTCTGAAATATCCCATTTCAAAACCTTCTTTTTCAAGCTGAGGTATTTCATGGTTAATAAAACAGCCAAAGGTTGCATCTACATTGCCTGTTGTCATGGCACTCATAAGATCAAATCCTACGTTTACAACATTAACTTTATCAATAGAAGAACCGTCATTTTCCATCATTTTTTTAATAAGTGCATCACCAAACTCCACCCCTGTTGTGCCGAGCGTTTTGCCTTCAAGGTCTTTAGGTCTTGTTATGCCTGTGCTTTTGAGGAACGAGATTGTATCAAGCGGTTCTCTTACAACTGTACCGATTGTAACAACCGGAACATCTTCATTTGCCTTAGCCATTATTATATCGTCCTGATAATAAAGACCTGCATCTACCTTGCCTACAGCAGAAAGCGAAATAGGGTCATTATTGTTTGAAGGGAAAAGAATATTTACATTAAGTCCTTCTTCTTCAAAATAGCCTTTATCTATTGCATCATAGATAAAAGAATGTACTGCGTTAGGATACCAGTCAAGGACAAGGTCAAAATCCTCAAGGTCTGAGTTTGTTTCTGCTACAGAAGATGTCTCAGATGTTGCTGAAGCACTTCCGCCGGCTGATGATGATGTTGTTGATGAGCCACAGGCAGAGAGACCTACTACTGTAAGTACAGATGCAAGAATTACTGCTAAAGTTCTTTTTTTCATAAATAACCTCCTAAAAATAAAAAAATATAAAACAAAAAAACCTTCCATTGACGGAAGGTTTAATTCTTAAATAAAATTTTATGCTTCCCTACGATGGTTTTAGCCAACAGGTTCAAAGGGTCAGGCTCAAAGCCTTCTCAACAAAAACTGTCCCCCCGCAAATATTCTGTTACTCTGTATTATACAGCATTAACCAAAAATTTCAACCCTTTTTTGTAAAGCAGTTGTCGGCATTCTTCAAAATATAAATTTATCTAAGACCTTGGGGCGTTGCCCCAATACCCCACAAGCCTTTGAAAAGGCTTGACCTAAACTTTTGTAAAATACCATGGCAGAGCCATGGTATTTTTGGAATAATTCAATATATTTTTTCCCGAAAAACGCAATGTAATTGCGTTTTGATAAAAGTTTTACTCGATTTTTTTCAAAAAATCGCAGGGTTGTGGGACAGAGTCCCACGGTTTTAATCAGTTCGAGAAATTTATATTTAGCAAAAAAGCCCAATGACTGCGTCATTAGACTTTTTTATAAAGTTTATGTCGGAAATTTAATCTTTTAAATCTCCTGTGCTGTCTTTAAGCTTATTTTTTATAAGCTGGTGCTTTACTTTTTTCTTAATACCTTTGTATCTTATTTTCTCTATTGTTGAATAAAGAACAGGTATAAATACAAGTGTTACAAGTGTAGATATAGAAAGACCGAATATTATGGCTATAGCCATAGGTTTTTGCATTTCTGTACCTTCACCAAGGGCAAGTGCCGTAGGTATCATACCTATAACAGTTGTAAGAGTTGTCATAAGGATAGGTCTAAGACGGTTAGGTCCGGCTTCTTCCAATGCCTCATCACATTCCATACCTCTTTCTCTAAGCTGGTTTGTATAGTCTACAAGAACGATACCGTTGTTAACAACCATTCCGACAAGCATTATAAAGCCCATGAATGTGGTTGATGTAATGGAGTTTCTTGTAATAAAGAGACCGAATATAGCACCTGTAATAGCAAGTGGTACAGCAAACATAATAAGGAACGGATGGATTAATGATTCAAACTGAGAAGCCATAATCATATAAACCAATGCAAGGGCTACAACAAGTGCAAGTATAAGACCGCTGAATGTATCACCCATAGTCTCAACATCACCTGTAAAGCTGTATGAAATGCCTTCAGGGAACGAATACTGGCTTAAAAGTGCACCTATCTTCTTTTGTGCATCACCAAGGCTTACACCGTTAAGGTTTGTTCCTACTGTTATATATCTCTGGTTGTTTTCACGTGTAATGCTTGTTGCACCCTCATCTGTAACAATGTCAACTACATCTGTAATAGGTATTATGCCTCTTGATGTAGGTATTGTTACTTTCTGAAGGTCACTTACATAGTTTACAACTGTGTCATCAGCCTTGATTACAACATCTATTTCGTCATCACTTGATACTTTATATGTTGTTGCCGTAGAACCGTTTACTGCCGTTGAAAGTGTTGTAGCTATGGCAGATGTTGTAAGACCGTACTGAGAAGCCTTTTCTCTGTTTATGGAAACCGTTGTTTCGAGAGCAGAGTCCTCTGATGAGTTTACAACGTCCTTTGTCCATGACTGCTGTTTAAGTATTTTTTCAATATCATTTGCAGTCTGTCTTAATTCCGTAAGGTCATCACCTGTTATCTCAAGCTCAACATCACTGCTGTTTGAGTATGAACCCATAGCTGAGCTTGAAGCCGAAGCCGTAATATCGGCACCTGGTATTGTCTTTATTCTTTCTTTTATATCATCAACTATTTCTTCCGTTGATCTGTCACGGTCTTTTACGTCACAGAAAGTAAGATAAATTGAAGCTGTATCAGACTGGCTTGTTCCCGTAAGCATAGAAGATGTGCTTGAACCTGCCATTATATAATACTCCTCTGTTTCCGGAATATCACTTATTCTGTCCATTACTTCATCTACAACCTTTGTTGTCTCATCAATAACAGTGCCTGACGGCATATTTATTGTAATTGAAGCTGCGCCCTGATCCATAGTAGGCATAAGGTCAAGACCTACTATTGGTATAAGACCGAGAGAAATTACAAACACAAGTACAACTACTATAAATACTCTTTTCTTTCTTCTCAAAGAGAAGTGAAGAAGTTTTCTGTACCCTCTGTCAAGTTTTTCAAGTGCAAGTCCCCATTTGTCCATAATTTTTCCCAAAGGACCGCCTTTTGAAAGATTTCCTTCATTCTTTTCCTCATGTACAAGAAGTTTTGAACACGCCATTGGTACAAATGTAAGAGAAACTATTAATGACGCACCAAGTGAGTAGCATACTGTAAGTGAAAGGTCTCTCATAAGCTGACCGATTGTTCCGCTTACAAACATAAGCGGTATGAAAACGGCTACTGTTGTAAGTGTTGATGCCATAACTGACATACCAACCTCAGAAGCACCAAGTTCTGCAGATTCCTTAGCCGAATATCCTTTGGAATGATACTTATATACGTTTTCCAGAACAACAACCGAGTTATCTACCAACATACCGATACCGATTGTTATACCGCCAAGGGATATAATGTTAAGTGTCATGTTCGATACATACATAAGTGCAAATGTTGCTACTATAGATGTAGGAATGGAAACTGCGATTATTGCTGATGTACTTATACTTCTGAGGAAAATATAAAGCACAATTACCGCCATTATAGCCGCCTGAATAGCTGTAGACATAACGTTGTTTACAGATGTTTTAATATAGTCTGATGTATCCGAAAGCATACCTATATTCAGGTCAGGATACTGTGCATTAAGTTTTGCTATTTTTTCGTTTACTTTGTCCGATATATCAACAAGGTTAGCATCTGACTGCTTACCAAGAGATATAATAACGCTCTTTGTTCCGTTTACTATAGCGTATGAGTTTTCGTCCTCTGTAGTAAGTTCTACATCGGCTACATCTCTTAAACGAACCGTACTTCCGCCTGATGTTGTAAGAAGTATGTTTTTAATATCATCAAGTGATTTAAACTCGCCGTTTGTCTTTGCGGATATTTTTGTCGAGCCGTCTCTCAGGTTACCAACAGGAACATTTATGTTTTCTGCCTTTAATGCCCCTGCTATCTGAGATGAGCTTATTCCGTAACCGTTCATTCTGTTTGTGTTTAAAGTTACGTTTACAACCTTGTCAAGACCACCGATTACGTTTGCAGAAGCTACACCATCGATTTTCTCAAACTGGTCTTTTATGTTGTCATCAACAAATTCCGTAAGCTCTGCCGTATCCATTTTGTCGGAACCTACGCCGAGAACGATAGAAGAAAGGTCATTTATATCTATCTTCATTACCATAGGGTCATTTGCATCGTCCGGAAGTGTACTCTTTATGAGATCGATTTTTTCTCTTACGTCTGTTGCCGCTGTGTCAATGTTTGTACCTTCCACAAACTTAATCATAACCATTGATGAGTTTGATGAAGATGTGGAAGAAACGGTATCTACGTTGCTTACTGTACCTACAGCATTTTCTATAGGCTTTGTAACAAGGTTTTCTATTTCTTCCGGACCGGCACCCACGTAAGTTGTACTTACGATTGCTATAGGAATATCCATAGACGGCATAAGGTCAAGCTTTAATGATTTAAGTGATATAAGACCTGCCATAATTACCATTATAAGACACATCATAACGGTAACAGGTCTTTTGATGGAGGTTTTTATCATATTTTATTCCTCCTTATCGGCAGATGAAACTGACTTTTTGTCTTTTGCACTGTCTTTTGCACTGTCTTTTTTATCTGATTTCTTATCTTTTTTGGAAGTTTTTTCCTCTGTTGAAATATTGCCTGCATTTTCTATAAGAGCTTCATTCTTTGCCGAGTTATCCTCTTTTGTTACTACTTCTATGTGGTCACCGTCACTTATATATGTCTGACCCTTTGTTACTACTTCCATATTTTCTTTAAGACCGCTTGTTATTTCAATCTGTGTACCTGTCTCGATACCTGTTGTTACTATTGTCTTAACAGCAGTGTTGTTTTTAAGAACAAATACATATTTTTCATTGTTCTTTGTAATAACCGCATCGGAAGGAACAACTATTGTATGGTCGCTCTCGTCTTTTACAAAGTTTACTTCGCCGAACATACCGCTTTTAAGGTTTCCGTCTGCATTGTCGATTTCTATGTCAACGTCATATGTACCGCCTTCATTTGCGGAAGGATTTATTGTTGAAATAACACCTGTTCTGTTTGGTTCTGCGGCAGAAGGGATATTTACCGTTACGCTGTCACCTAAAGTAACTGAGTTGACTATATCTTCGGAAACGCTTACACTCATTTTTACTTTTGATGTATCGGAGATTTTAAAAGGTTCATTTGTTGCAAGCACAGTTCCGGCATCAACATTTTTTGCTGTTACATAGCCTGAAATAGGACTTTTTACAACAGCGTCTCTTAAAGACTGGTCATATGAATTAATCTGTGCCACAACACTTTCTCTCTGTGCAACGGCACTGTCAAGTGCCGCCTGTGCTTTACGTCTGTTTTCGTCAGGCATCTGGAGAGTAAGGTTATATGACTCCTTAGCCTGATTATAGGCTATCTGTGCATTGTTATAAGCATCTGTTGTGTTGTCCATATCAGTCTGGCTTATAATTCCGTTTTCAAAAAGAGTTTTGTTGTTGTCATATGTTGTTTTAGCCGTATTTAAAGCTATTTCAGCTCTGTCAAGGGCTGCCTTTGTTGTTTCAATCTGTGTCTGCATTGAAGCACCGTTAGCAAGGTCAAGGTTTGTCTGTGCCGATTTTATTCCGGCATCGGCAGAAGCAAGAGAAGCCTCTGCAACCTTCTTTGAATTAAGAATATTAGCTGTATCCATTGTGTAAAGCACATCACCTGCATTTACATGGTCACCTATAGCAAAGTTTACGGAGGCAACCTTTCCCTGTATAGTACCGGAAACAACAACCTCATCTACAGGTTTGATTGTACCGTTATACAGATATTCGTTTTTAATGGAATCGGAAGAAGTATTAAAAACCTCTACATATGTAACTGCCTGTGTATCTTCTGATGATGTTGCCGAAGAATCAGCACCTTTTCCACAGCCCGTAAAAAGTGATGCGGCTATAACCACACTTATCAGTGCTGTTGATAAAAATCTCCGTTTCATTTAAATGTCCTCCTAATTTTGAAAATAAAAATTGTATTTATAGTATTTTTTACTCAACTACATTTTTCAAATATTTAATACCTGTTTTAAGATCGTTTTGTCTTGAACTGTCAAGAGAATTGTAAAAATCCAAAAAAACATTGTATATTGTATCATTAAATTTCTCTATAAGCTCTATCCCCTTGGGCGTAAGCTTTATATGCACAGTTCGCTTGTCAGAATCCTCCGGATTATGCTCTTTATATATAAGACCGGATTTTTCCATTTTGCTTATAGTAAGCGAAAGACTGCTTTTGCTTATCTTAAACGTATCCTCTAACTGAGAAATACTGTCAGCGTTCAGCTTATAAAGTGCCATAAGTATCTGAAACTGTCTCATTGAAAGCTCACAATTATTTTTTCCGTTAATATTAAATTTATCACGAATATACTGACCTATATATGCTCCAAAATCAAAAAGAGCCTCAACAAGTACTTTCATTTCTTCTTTATTTTCCATTAGCACCAATCCTTATATATAATAAACCACCAATACTTTACTGATTACTTATGGAAAATGATTTTACTATAAAACTATTTTTGTGTCAATAAATAAATGTTCTTAATTTGGATTTTTTTTATTAAAAAATTTTTAATTATACCAATATTTCGTGTTTGCTGTGTGAAAAGAATGAAAATTAAATGTAAAAAATTCATATTTGAAATTAAAATAGTATTGACAGAAAATATAGTTTTGTGATAAAACTATATCAAGCTGCAACAGAAATTAAAGAAAATATATGTTTTTACCACAGGCATTTGTTTCAACGTCCCACTGGATAGGATAGTAACCGCTCTGCTCTGCCGCCTCTATTACGGTGTTGTTATATTCACCGAAAGGCGGACGAAAAAGATTCATGCTTACACCCGTAAGGTCAAACACTTTATTATGGGTATCGGCAAGTTCCTTTTTTATTTGTTCGGCAGAAAGGCTGTTCATATGTGGGTGTGTTGCGGAATGATTTCCCAAATCATGTCCCGCCTCAGCAATCTTTTTTACTTCATCAGGATATTTGTCTACCCAATAACCGCACATAAAAAATGTGGTTTTTACATTTTCATCGGCAAGTATCTGCAAAAGATTGTCGGTGTCATCTGCACCCCATGCCGCATCAAAGCTTATGGCAACCTTATTTTCCGGTGTATCGACACAATAAACAGGCAACTTTCTGTTTGCTTGTGATACTGCCGAAAATACCTGTACCGAAACAGGACGGACAATACCCAAAAGTGAGCTTGCCGCAACAAACAATGCCAAAAAAATAAAAACATTCTTTTTTTCTTTAATCAAATTCTTCATTTTATAACACCTCCGTTATAATTATATAATTCTGCGGCTTGTCACTTTACAAAATATCCGCATAAAACAATAAATTTTTATCGGTAATATTATTGTAAATATTTTGTAATTGTTTTTTTTGCCTATAGGCTGTAAAATACCAGTAGTAGGTATAACCGCATATATGAATGGAGGAATTTTATTATGAAAAATTTTAAATCTGTAGCAATGGGTTTTGTTGCCGGAGCTATGTGTATGGTTTCAGTTACAGCTATGGCAGCATATACTGATGTAACAGCTAAACTTTGGAACGATGTTAAATTTAACTTTAACGGAGTAAGCACACCTGCACCTTCAAACCAGCCTGTGCTTAACTACAACGGCTATACATACGTTCCTCTTAGATTTGTTACAGAAACTTTAGGCGGACAGACATCTTATGATGATTCATCTAAGACCGTTTCCGTAAATCTCACAAGCGGCTCAAACG
>CAKQPE010000039.1 GCA_934256695.1 uncultured Eubacteriales bacterium | reverse complement strand
GCTGTATACTTGTTCTTTCCGATGGACTTGGCAGCGGAGTAAAGGCCAATATACTGGCAACACTTACATCTAAAATAGCCGTTACAATGCTTAAAGAAGGCTCAACATTGGAAGAAACGATAGATACGGTTGTGCATACACTGCCTGTCTGTAACGAAAGACATTTGGCATATTCCACATTTACCATTGTAAAAATTTATAATGACGGAAAGGGTTATGCGGCAGAGTTTGACAATCCGTTTATATTTCTTATAAGAAACGGTGAAAATGTTCCGCTAAAGAGACAAAAAAAGGTTCTTAACGGAAAAACCATATACGAATGCAGCTTTGATATGGATGAAAATTCTCTCCTTGTAGCTGTAAGTGACGGTGTTGTTCATGCAGGGGTAGGAAAATCACTTGACCTTGGCTGGCAGTGGGACAACATAGATGAGTATATAAAGCGTCTTAATGCAAAATTTTCGGCAGAAAATATAACAGAAAGCATATTAAATAACTGCCGTATACTTTATGAAAATGAAGCAGGAGACGATACAACTGTTCTTTCTGTTAAGATAAAAGAACAGGAAACAATAAACCTTTTTACAGGCCCTCCGAAAAATCCTTCAGAGGACTTTGACGTAATAAAAGAAATACTTAATGCAGAGGGAAAAATAGTTGTCTGTGGCGGGACAACAGCCAATATAGTTGCCAGATCCCTCGGAGCGGAACTTGATGTAGATGTATCAACGATGACAAAGGATTTGCCGCCTGTTGGCAAAATACCGGGAATAGAACTTGTTACGGAAGGTGTAATAACTATAAACAAAGCCCTTGATATAATGAGGGATTATATTGTTCCGGAAAAAAATGCAGCAGCGGCAAAAAAACTCAAAGAGAAGAATTCGGCGTCAATGCTTGCGTCAATGATTATCCAGAGATGCGGAAAATTGAATATATGGATAGGACAGGCAGTAAACCCTGTTCACCAGACTCCGCAGTATCCTATGGATTTTCATTTTAAAATGAAACAGCTTGACGAATTTGTTTCCATAGTCAGAAAAATGGGTAAGGAAGTAAATGTTGTTTATATTTAATTATATTTAACTAAATTTTCAGAGGGGAAAATTATGAGTAAATTTGAAAGTAATGTGCAGTATATAAAATACCTTGTAAACAGAGAAATTGCAAAAAGATTTCTTGCAGGTGATGATTTAAGGGATTCCATAGATGAAATAGCAGAAGCCATAGTACCGGGACCAAAGCCTATGACAAGATGCTGTATATACAAAGAAAGACATATTGTAAGTGACCGAGTTAAGATAGTTCTTGAGCCGCTTAAAAAAGACGAAAACGTAATTAAAATTATACGTTCCGCCTGTGATGAGTGTCCCGTAGACCGTTTTGTTGTTACAGAGGCCTGCCGTGGCTGTCTTGCACATAAGTGCCACGAGGTATGCCCAAGAGGTGCTATAAGCATAATAAACCACAGAGCATATATCAATCAGGAGCTTTGTGTGGAGTGCGGAAGATGTCATTCCGTATGCCCTTTCGGTGCTATAAGTGATGTTTTAAGACCATGCTTATGCTCATGTGATGCAAAGGCAATAGTAATTGATGAGGACAAGAAAGCACATATAAACGATGACAAGTGTACTCACTGCGGTGCCTGTGTTTATAACTGCCCGTTCGGTGCCATTGTAGATAAATCATTTATTGTAGATGTGCTTGATTTAATAAAACAATCTGAAAATAATACAAAGTATAAAGTATATGCCATTGTTGCACCGGCTATTTCAAGCCAGTTTACAGAGGCAAAGATTGAACAGGTAATAAACGGAATAGAAAAAATCGGATTCTTCCATGCGGTAGAGGTTGCTCTCGGTGCAGATATTGTTGCCTGCCACGAAGCAAAGGAATTTGCCGAAACAATAGAAGAAAGAAAGTGGATGACAACATCATGTTGCCCTGCTTTTGTTAAATACATAGAAAAGAATTATCCTGACCAGATGAGCCATGTTTCAGGTACAGTTTCGCCTATGATTGCTCTTGCAAGGGTAATTAAAAATCTTGAGCCTGATGCAAAGGTTGTATTCATAGGGCCATGTACCGCAAAGAAAATGGAGATAAAAGAAGAAGACCTTATAGGTGATGTTGACTATGTAATCACATTTGAGGAATTGAGATCAATATTTGACGCTATGGAAATCAATCTTAAAGAATGTGAAGAAACAAGCCTTGACAATGCTTCTTATTTCGGCAGACT
Source organism: uncultured Eubacteriales bacterium (assembly GCA_934256695.1). Taxonomy (GTDB): domain Bacteria; phylum Bacillota; class Clostridia; order Lachnospirales; family Anaerotignaceae; genus Neoanaerotignum_A. The sequence continues at coordinate 13,693 of CAKQPE010000039.1, read as the reverse complement.
TTTCGCAAGAAGCGGTGGTGTAACTGAGGCTGTTAAACAGGCAAACATTAACCTTGGCATAAATGCGGATATAGAGGCTGTTAAATGCGATGGCCTTGCAGAGGCTGTTAAGACATTGAAGATAGCATCTCTCGGCAGACTGAAAGCAAACCTTATTGAGGGTATGGCTTGTAAGTGCGGCTGTATAGGCGGTGCGGCTTCCGTAACACACGGGCCTAAGGATGTAACAGAGGTTGACAAGTATGGTAAGCTTTCAAAAGAGGAAAACAGTGTTCAGGCAACAAGAATATTTGACCTTGAAAGCATTGACCTTGAAAGAAAATATAAAATTCTTCAGAACAATGAAGAAAAGTAATATCTTAATTTTGTTTAAAAGCGGCTGTCATCGGAGGGCAGCCGTTTTTACTGTTAAGCATATATTAAGAATTAAACAGTTGTACCTGCAAAAAAGAAAATGTATAATAGATAATAAAGACACAAAACCGTGGACTCTGTCCACACCTGCAATCCGTTAAAAAGGATTGACCTAAACTTTAACAAGATACCATGACTATTGTCATGGTATCTGATAAAAGTTTTAGTCAATTTTTTTCAAAAAATTGTCAGGGTTTGGGGTGAAACCCCAAGGTTTTAGAAAAGCGGGTGAGTGATTTGGAAAAAAGACGACGCAGACGCAGAAAACGCAGACAGGCTCCTATTGTGCCTATAATAAGTATGCTTATAGTTGTTGTTTTGGTTGTGTACGGTGGAATAAAAGCATATAATTATGCCTTCAACAGAGGTAAGGAATATGTAAATTCAACTACGGCTTCCGTTACATCAAGCAGTGACGAGGTTGTCCATATAGTTATACCGGAGGGGGCTGCAACAAAGGATATAGCCGAGATACTTAAAGAAAACGGTCTTATAGGCAGTAAACTTATGTTCCGTATGACGAGCCGTTCCGAAGGCTTTGACGGAACATATATAAAAGGCGAGTACGATATTGTAAAAGGTTTAAGCCCCACAGAAATAATGAAAATAATACAGTCCGGCCCTATTGCCGATGAGTCAAGAAAGGTTACAATACCGGAAGGCTATACGGCAAAGAAAATAGCTGCACTGTTAGATGAAAAGGGTATTATATCATCAGAAGAATTTATAAATGAAATGAATAACGGTGAGTTCGATTATAATTTCTTAAACGATATACCAAAAAGGGATTATTATTTGGAGGGTTATCTTTTTCCGGCAACCTATGAGTTCCCGAAAGGAAGTACGGCTCACGATATAATATGCAAAATGCTGGACAGATTCCAGATTGCATATGACAATATACTCAAGAATGCAGACTCAAAGTATTCATCTGACGAGCTTATTACAATAGCGTCCATGATTGAGTCCGAAATACAGGTTGACGGCGAAAGAAAAACAGCAGCAGGTGTAATATATAACCGCCTTGAACAGGGAATGAAACTGCAAATAGATTCAACCGTACAGTATGCAAACAATACACGAAACGAGGTTGTAACAACAAACGATTTACAGATTGATTCGCCGTACAATACATATAAGTATGAGGGGCTTCCTCTTGGGCCTATATGTAACCCCGGTGAGGCTGCCATTGAAGCTGCCGTTAATCCGGAGGATAATGACTATTTGTATTATGTTGTAAAACAGCGTGGCAGCGGAGAACACGTTTTTACATCAAGCTATGATGAATTTTTGAAGGCAAAAGAAGAATATCAAAAGAGTTTTAATAACTGATTTGCGGGGTAGATATGAAATATTTTACAGATGATTATATAAGCAGGTATATAAGGATTATTCAGCCTAAGTATGATGGTGTTTTGGGTGAAATACAGGAGGAAGCTTTGGAAGAAGAAATCCCTATTGTTCCCCATGAGACAGCCAGATTTTTAAGTACACTGCTTACAATTAAAAAACCAAAAGAAATACTGGAGATAGGCACGGCTGTTGCTTTTTCGGCAGGTCTTATGAGCAGATATTTGCAGGAAGGCGGACACGTAACAACCATAGACCGTTACGAATATATGCTTAATATCGCCAAAAAGAATATAAAACGAATGGGACTGGAAGAAAAGATAAATATTATAGAAGACGATGCGGCAAACGTACTGCCTAAGCTTTCCGGCCCATATGATTTTATATTCCTTGATGCGGCAAAGGCACAGTATATACAGTTTTTGCCGGAGCTTTTAAGACTTATGCCAATAGGCGGCATATTGGTGGCAGATGATGTCCTTCAGGGCGGAAATATAGCAAAATCAAGATTTTCACTGCCGAGGAGACAAAGAACCATACACAAGAGAATGCGAAATTTCCTTTGGGATATATCCCATCTTGATTGCCTTGAGTCATCTATTATACCGATAGGTGACGGAATAGTTATGTGTACCAAAATTAAAGAATATGTACCTACAGAAGGAGAATTTAGTGATGATTGATAAGAAAGTAGAGCTTCTTGCACCGGCAGGAGATTATGAAAAGCTTGTTATAGCGGTTTTATACGGTGCAGATGCAGTTTATATAGGCGGAGAGGAATATTCCCTCAGAGCAAAGGCAAAAAACTTTGATATGGAAACAATGAAAAAGGGTATTGAGTTTGCCCATGCCCATGGAGTAAAGGTTTATGTAACAGCCAATATATATGCCCATAACGAAGATTTTGAAGGAATGGCCGAATATTTCAAAAAGGTATACGAGATAGGTGCAGATGCACTTTTAATATCAGACCTTGGTGTATTTTCCGTAGCAAGGGAAGCTGTACCGGATATGGAAATCCATGTTTCCACACAGGCAAACAATACAAACTACATGAGTGCAAAAATGTGGTATTCACTCGGTGCAAAGAGAATTGTTGCCGCAAGAGAGCTTTCTCTTGAAGAAATTAAAGAGCTTAGAAAAAATATTCCTGCCGATATGGAAATTGAGACCTTTGTCCACGGGGCAATGTGCATTTCATATTCAGGCAGATGTCTTTTAAGCAACTATCTTACAGGCAGAGACGCAAACCACGGTGAGTGTGCCCACCCATGCAGATGGAAATATTACCTTATGGAAGAAACCCGTCCGGGGGAATATATGCCTGTTTTTGAAAACGAGAGAGGAACATACATTTATAACTCGAAGGATTTGTGTATGATAGAGTATATTCCTCAGCTTGTTGAGGCAGGAATACAGAGTCTTAAAATAGAAGGACGTATGAAAACGCCGTTTTATGTAGGAACAGTTATAAAAGCTTACAGAGAGGCTATAGACGATTATCTCGAAAGTCCGGAAAAATACGAAAGCCGTAAAAATTATTATATAGAGGAAATATCAAAGGCAAGCCACAGAGATTTTACAACAGGATTTTATTTCGGAAAACCGGGTGCAAGCGAACAGGTGTATACAAACAACAGCTATATAAGAGACTATGACTTTGTGGGCATGGTAGAAGAAGACTATGACGAAAGTACAGGCTGTGCCGTTATTATGCAGAGAAATAAATTTGAAGTAGGCGACGAGCTTGAAATATTCCCTGCAAAAGGTGAAAGTGTTAAATTTACAGTTACCGAAATGTGGGACGAGAACGGGGTGCCTGTTCAGTCTGCACCGCATCCAAAACAGATTTTAAGGGTAAAGCTTCCCGTATCTGTTAAGAAATATGATATGATAAGAAAAGAAATAAAAGAGTAATATTGTGTTCACAGTTTATTAACAGGTGACTGGTAATATATAACCATACAATAACACAAAAGATATACGGAGGATTTTGATATGAAAAAAAGTTTTTTAAGTAAAGTTTTGGCAGCGGTTTTTATTTCGTCAATGGTGCTTTCATCAAATGTTTTCGCACAAGATGTTACGGCAACAGCAGATAAAAATACATCAGCTGAAGCTGTAGTTTCTCAGGAACAATCAGCAAAACCGGAGAAAGCCGATATGGATGTTTATGAAGTTGAAAACGGTTCTTATGCGGTATTTTCGGGCAAAGTAACATCAATAGAAGAAAATGAAGGCTACAGAGCTGTATGTATTGCAGAGACAGGTCTCTTGGCAAATATTGATGATGACTGTGTTGTTATAGATGCGGCAGACGGAACTGTAAAGAAAACATCGGATATTAAAGAAGGTATGTCGGTAATGGTATTCATAGGTGAAAATACACCTATGACAATGAGTATACCGCCTATGAGCAGCAGTATAAGTGCAGTTGTAATTAATGCAGACAAGAATGTCGATTTTTCCGGATACAGTGATGGTTCTGTAAACTCAGATAATAAACTTCAGCTTAATATGGATGAAAGTGTAAAAGTGTTTGACATGAATGGAAATTCTGTTTCGGCAGATGATATTAAAGGCAAAAACGCACTTGTACTTTATTCGGAAGCTACAAAAAGTATACCGGCACAGACAACACCTGTACTTGTAGTAGTTGCAGATGAGGCACAGAAAACAGATGAAAAAGCAGATATGAGTGATTTAAAAATACGTGAAATAAGCGAAAAAGCAGGTTATACGGTAAAATGGACAGCAAATGACAAGCCTGTTGAAATATCAAAAGGAAGAAGAACTATATCTGTGACAGCAGGCGAAAGCAAAGCTGTTGTAAACAATATAAACATGACCCTTTCGGAAAAAGTTTATATTAAAGATGGCGTTATGTATGCACCTTATGACTTTGCCGATTTACTTAAATGATAAGAGTGGCTTTGTTATACGGATTTTTGATACAAAAGCACTTTTAAATTTGAATTTTTGATTTTTGTTGACATTATGATAAATATGTTGTAAAATAACGTTAATTGAATTTAACGGCAACAAAGAATTATTATGGGGCACACCACCACGGGTGTGTCCTTTTTGTGCGTTAAATTCAAAAAAACTAAATTTATTTCATTTAACGGAGGGGTTCCAATGAAAATCAGTACAAAGAAACTTGTTTTAACGGCAGTATGGGCGGCGGTAGGATATGTTCTTACACCTATATTCAGAATACCGGGCTGGGCAGCACCTATGCAGCACCTTATAAATGTATCGGGTGTTGTTATACTTGGTCCTGTTTACGGCTTCTTATGTTCAACGCTTCTTACAGTAATGAAGCTTGTACTTATGGGTGAGGATTTATTCTCTATTCCTGGCGGACTTATAGGTGCATTCCTTGCGGCAGTAATGTTTTATAAGACAAAAAATATATACTGGACAGCGGCAGGTGAGATTTTCGGCACAGGCATACTGGGTGCAATGTGTTCTTATCCTCTTTCAGCTTTTTATTACGGAAATCCTGGAATTTCGCTCTTTACATACATACCGGCATTCCTTATCAGTACTTGCTTCGGCAGTGTATGTGCATTAATTCTTCTCAAATTTATGGCTAAAAGCGGATTGCTTTCAAAGCTTCAGGAGGAGGCAAAATAAATGAAGATTTTTGACATTGCAGATGAAATATTTAAAAACAACAGAGAAAAAGCACTTGTTGTGCATAATATATCAAATATAGTAACGGCAAATGATTGTGCAAACATAACACTTGCATGCGGAGGTTCGCCTACTATGGCACAGCACCCGGATGAGGTAGAGGAGATAACAAGCGTATGCGGCGGATTTGTTATTAATATGGGCAATATAGAAGAAGGCCTTGTTCAGGCAATGCTCAGGGCCGGAAAGAAAAACAACGAAATAGGACACCCTGTTGTGCTTGACCCGGTAGGAGCCGGTGCAGCAAAGAAAAGAAACGATGTTCTTTTTGAGCTTCTTGACAATGTAAAGTTTTCCGTAATAAGAGGAAATATATCCGAAATTAAGTTTATTGCAACAGGAAACAGTGCCGCAAAAGGTGTTGACGCTGATGAGTCAGACAAGGTAACAGATAAAAACATAGACTCTGTAGTTGAGTTTGCAAAAAATCTTAGCAAAAAAACCGGTGCGGTAATTGCAATAAGCGGAGAAACTGATATAATAGCAGACAGTGAGACAGCTTATATAATAAAGAACGGTCATGCTGTAATGTCGAAGGTAACAGGTACAGGCTGTATGCTTTCAAGTGTAATGGGTGTTTTTGCGGCATCAAACAAAGAAAATATACTTGAGGCTTGTGCAGTTGCGGCGGCTTCATACGGCTATGCAGGAGAACTTGCATACAAGAAGATGATTGAAAACAATGCGGGAACATCTTCTTTCCGTATGTATCTTATAGATTATGTAAGCAATATGAATTCGGAAATATTTAAAGAAGGTGCTAAAATTGAAGTTAGATAAATCCGCAATGCTTCTTTATGCCGTTACAGACAGTACATGGCTTAACGGAAGAAAGCTTGTTGACGATGTTGAAGATGTGCTTAAAGCCGGAGCAACATTTATACAGCTTAGAGAAAAAAATGCAACATATGAAGAAACAGTTGCTCTTGCAAGAGAAATAAAAAAGCTTACGGACAAATATCATGTTCCTTTTGTAATTGACGATAATGTGGAAGCGGCAAAAGAGGTTGACGCAGACGGTGTTCATATAGGTCAGAGCGACACTGAGGCCAAAAGAGCAAGAGATATTCTTGGTGAAAACAAAATAATAGGTGTTTCAGCAGGCAATCTTAAAGAAGCAATAGATGCAGAGAAAAACGGTGCAGATTATATAGGAATAGGTGCAATGTTTGACACAAGCACAAAGAAAGACCACACCGATATGACTTTTGAAGAAGCTAAGAAAATAACCGATACGGTTAAAATTCCCGTTGTTGCCATAGGCGGAATAAACAAGAACAATATACTTGAACTTAAAGGAACGGGAATAGACGGAGTTGCCGTTATATCGGCAATATTTGCACAGCCGGACAGATATTCTGCCGCAAAAGAGCTTTTAGAACTTTCAAAGGAAATAGTAAGATGAAAAAAATAACCGATTTTGAAAATTATATGTTTGATTTAGACGGAACGCTTATAGATTCGATGCCTGTATGGGACAATATCGGTGTGGATTTCCTTTTATCAAAGGGAATAACACCTCCATATGATTTAAAGGAAACTTTAAGCCGAATGTCATTTAAAGAGGCGGCGGACTATTTTATAAATGAGCTTGGACTGAAAATGTCTGTAGATGATATTATAAAAGGTGTTACGGAAACGGCGGCAGACAAATATCGTTTTGAGATACCGTTAAAAAAAGGTGTATATAAGTTTTTGGAAGAAAGTTATAAATCGGGAAAACATATGTCAATACTTACTGCCTCCGAGGAATATTATATTATTCCGCTTTTAAAAAGGCTAAAGGCAGATGTGTTTTTTGAAAATATTATTACGTGCAGTAATATAAACATGAGCAAAAGTTCTTTTGAAATATATATTGCGGCGGCTGAAAAAATGGGCTATGCCAAAGAAAAGACGGCAGTGTTTGAGGACGCACTTCATGGAGTGGAAAACTCAAAGAAGGCGGGATTTTTTACCGTTGCCGTTTTTGATGAGGCAGAAAAAGAAAACATTGAAAAAATAAAGTCCGTTGCGGATATATATTTGGAAAGTTTTTAAAGTATAAAGACCTTGGGATTGATTTCCTAAGGTCTTTTTTGTCGATTTATAAGCGACCTATTTTCTTATTTTCTATATATTTCCGACATTAATTTAATTGTTTCGGCATTTATGGTTAAAATTTGTGTTGAATAGCTGTCAAGCTGTGTCATTATGCCTACCATTTTTATGATGTCCATATTTTTTTCTTTATCCATGCTACCGCCTCTTTCGTTTATTTTATGAATTTTATTAAGTATATCTTATTTATTTTATAAACTTTAAATTGATTTTATATACATATTGGCATATAATTAAAGCATAAGGAGGGTAACTCATTTCAAAAAAAATTAAAAAAAGTTGTTTTTGGAATAAAAAATAGCCTTGTTCAGCAATTTGCGAACGAGACTGAATTTTATTTCAGGAACGAAAAATTTTATAAATGTTGATATTATAGGTTTAAGGCAAGGTGGTCGGGGCAACTGTGGTGGCAGTTGCATACAATGACAGAGCGACTCACTTACTTTATATTTATAATATATCACAAAAGTTTAAAAATCAACAAAAAAACACGGAATTTTATTACTAAGATTAAAAAACAATGCAAAAATTTTTACAAATTAAAAAAGTAAGGCTTTAAGGAGGATATACACAATGACAATAAACGAACGTGTTAGAGAAGTAAGAAAATCAAAAGGGCTTACCCTTGAAAAATTCGGTCAGCCTTTGGGCTTAAAAAAAAGTGCTTTAAGTGTTATTGAAAACGGTATAAATAATGCTTCTGAACAATTAATCAAATCTATATGTAGAGAATACTCTATTGATGAAAATTGGCTAAGAACTGGCGAAGGGGATATGTCGAGCCTCGAACTCGATGAGGATACAGTGCTTGTTGAGTCTCTTTTGAATGATGTTGATGAGCCTGTTTATGAATTAATTAAAAAATTTATGAAATTGTATAATTCCTTTAATCCTGCCGAGCGTGCCGTTTTGCAAAAACTTGCTCTTGGACTTCTTGAAGAACAAAATAAAAAAAATAGCGACGGTGATACTAATGAATAAAAGGTTAAAAGAATTACGTAATACTTTAGAACTTTCTCAATCCTCTTTTGCCGAAAAGATAGGAATAAAACAAACTTCCTATAGTGATATTGAGACTGGCAGACGTGAATTGACTGAACGGAATTTAAATTTAATCTGCCGAGAATATAATGTAAATAAGGATTGGTTACGAAACGGTAACGGTAATATGTTCAATGTTGAATTTAATAAAACAAATATACAAATAAGAACATTGCGAGAATATTTAAAATTGACCCGTGCTGATTTTGGTGAAAGGATTGGTATGTCCGGTGACTCTATAAATAATCTTGAGCGTGGCAGGGTTGTTATTAAAGATTTTATACTCAAGTTGATTTCGCAGGAATTTAATGTTGATGAAAACTGGTTAAGGACCGGCGAGGGTTCAATGTTTGCATTAGAACTGGATAAGAACACAATGTTGGTCAAACAAATATTAAATGACGTTGAAAGTCCTTTTAAATCTTTAATTTTCGATATTATGAAAATTTATAATTCCCTTGACCAAACGTCCAAAATTGTAATCAATAATTTCATTGAACAATTAAAAAATGAACAAAAAAGTAAAAAATCTGAATAAAATTGTAAATTTATGTTGCGGTTGCCCACCGATTGGTTATAGTATTAAATATAAAATCGGCGATAATAAGCCTTCTCAACCAAGGGGGAAGACTTTAAAAATGTCGCAAATGGATTTACAAAAAATGCAATGAAATTGCATTTTACCAAAAGTTTTACTAAATTTTTTTCAAAAAATTTTCAGGGTTTGGGGTGAAACCCCAAGGTTTTTATATTTTGCTTGATAAAGACAAACTATGAGAAGGGTATACAAAAGACCTGTACCGAAAAATTCGGCACAGGTCTTTTTAGTTAATTTTGTATTTTATGCTCTTTCTTTGATTTCTTTTGTCATTCTTTCGATTACTTCGTCAAGAGATTTCTGTCCTTCTTCGCCGGCTCTTGTACGGAGTGAAACCATGTTGGCTTCAACATCTTTTTCACCTACAACGATGATATAAGGAATTCTTTCATTTCTTGCTTCTCTTATCTTGAAGCCAATCTTTTCTGCTCTGTCATCTGTTTCAACTCTTATGCCTGCTGCTTCAAGCTTAGCTGCAACATCTGCCGCATAGTCATTGAATTTTTCTGATATTGTAAGAACTTTAGCCTGAACAGGTGAAAGCCATGTTGGGAAAGCACCTGCATAATGCTCGATAAGGATACCGATAAATCTTTCGATAGAACCGAAGCATACACGGTGGATCATAACAGGACGTTTCTTTGAACCGTCTTTGTCTGTATATTCAAGTTCAAATCTTTCAGGAAGGTTCATGTCAAGCTGTATAGTACCGCACTGCCATGTTCTGCCGATAGAATCCTGAAGGTGGAAGTCGATCTTAGGGCCGTAGAATGCACCGTCGCCTTCGTTTATTACATAGTCCATGCCAAGGTCTTCGAGAGCACCTTTAAGACCGTTTGTAGCTGTCTCCCAAGCTTCGTCACTACCCATGCTGTCCTCAGGTCTTGTTGAAAGTTCAACATGATACTTGAATCCGAAAAGTTTGTAAACGCTGTCTATAAGAGCTACAACACCTTTGATTTCGTCTCTTATCTGTTCAGGTGTCATAAAGATATGAGCATCGTCCTGTGTGAAGCATCTAACTCTCATAAGACCGTGTAAAGCACCGCTCTTTTCGTGTCTGTGAACGATACCGAGTTCGCCTACTCTTAAAGGAAGGTCTCTGTATGAATGAAGATCCTGTTTGTAAACAAGCATACCGCCAGGGCAGTTCATAGGCTTGATAGCATAGTCCTCATCGTCAATAACTGTTGTATACATATTTTCTTTGTAGTGATCCCAGTGACCGCTTCTTTCCCAGAGCTGTCTGTTAAGGATAATAGGTGTGGAAACTTCTACATAGCCTGCTTTTTTATGAATTTCTCTCCAGAAATCAATAAGTGTGTTCTTTACAATCATACCCTTTGGAAGGAAGAATGGGAAACCAGGGCCTTCTTCAAGGAGAGTAAAGAGTTTAAGTTCTTTGCCAAGTTTTCTGTGGTCACGTTTTTTAGCTTCTTCAAGCATTGTAAGGTAAGCGTCAAGATCGGAAGCCTTTGTATATGCTGTACCGTAAATTCTGGAAAGCATTTTGTTCTTTTCGTCGCCTCTCCAGTAAGCACCGGCAACACTCATAAGTTTGAATGCTTTAACCGGTTTTGTGCTCATAAGGTGAGGACCTGCACAAAGGTCTGTAAATTCGCCCTGTTTGTAGAAGGAGATTACAGCATCTTCCGGAAGGTCTTTTATAAGTTCTACTTTATAAGGCTCGCCTTTTTCTTCCATAAATTTGATTGCTTCTTCTCTCGGAAGTTCAAATCTTTCAAGTTTAAGGTCGTCCTTAACGATTTTTTTCATTTCTTCTTCGATATGTTTAAGGTCGTCTTCAGTGAAAGGACTTTCTCTGTCGAAGTCATAGTAGAAACCGTCAGCTATTGAAGGGCCGATGGCAAGCTTTGTTTCAGGGAAAAGTCTCTTAATAGCCTGTGCCATAATATGGCTTGCTGTGTGGCGGAAAGCTTTCTTTCCTTCTTCATCGTCAAATGTGAGAATTTCAACCTTTGCATCTTTGTCTACAACGAATCTGAGATCCTGAACTTCGCCGTCAACAAGACCTGCACAAGCGTTTCTTGCAAGACCTGCACTGATGTTTTCAGCTATTTCAAGTACTGTCTTTGGTGCGTCAAATTCTTTTACCACACCGTCTTTAAGTGTTACTTTAATCATTTTTCATTTCTCCTTTCGATTGGGCAAATAAAAAAGCCTCTTGTTCCTTTTCGTAAAAGAAAAGGGACGAGAAGCTTGTTAATTCCCGCGGTTCCACCCTAATTGCAGATATACCACTTAATTTAAAGCCTTTAACGCAGCTTATGCGAACCGGATTGGGGTCACTCAAAGGTAGTTTTCGCTTATCTGTATCCGCCGAATGTTTTCAGCCTATGACATTCTTTCTCTTTTGCGGTCATTTATAGGTTACTCCGTCCTTATCAACGTTTTCAAATATAACTGCATTATATCACACAAAAGGTTTGTGTCAATAATATATTTTATCTTTTTTGGTTATTTTTATTCTTTAAGCAAAAAAACAAAAATAACTGTTGACATAACAGATGTGTAGTGTTATACTTGTTCAGGTAACAAAGTAGAGCAATCCGCTTCTCACCTTACGGCGAAAGGCTTTGTAAGGTTAATACGAAATTAATCCCTTTATGGGTTAACTGTGTATTTTAGGTGGATAGCTTTTATCCGCTTTTTTTATTGAATTTTTAGGAGGTGCTTGACCATTATTGAGTTAATGATAAACGAACAGATCAGAGACAAGGAAGTTCGACTTATAGACAACGAGGGAGGACAGATAGGAATAGTTTCTTCAAAGGAGGCACAAAAGCTTGCCGATGAAAGAAAGCTTGACCTTGTGAAAATTTCCCCTAACGCAAAACCACCTGTTTGTAAGATAATGGACTACGGAAAATATCGTTTCGACATGGCTAAAAAAGAAAAAGAAGCCAAGAAAAAACAGAAGGTTATAGATACTAAAGAACTGAGATTGTCTCCTAATATCGACACTCATGATGTTCAGGTTAAAGTTAAAAAAGCTATTGAGTTTCTTAAAGGCGGCGACAAAGTTAAAGTAAGTATTCGTTTCAGAGGCCGTGAAATAGGTCATTCTAAAACAGCAGTTGCTATACTGGAAGACTTTGCTGCTCAGATTTCAGAGGTTGGAATTGTAGACAAAGCCCCAAAGATGGAAGCAAAGAGCCTTGTAATGTTCCTTGCTCCTAAGGCATGATTTACAAAAATAAAAAACAAGTTGTTTATACAAGGAGGAAATATAAATGCCTAAGTTAAAAACAAAAAAAGCAGTTTCTAAACGTTTTAAAGTAACAGGTTCAGGTCAGCTTAAAAGACATAAAGCTAACACTCAGCATATTCTTGGTAAGAAATCAACTAAGAGAAAGAGAAACTTAAGAAAAGCAACTTTAACAGATGCTACTGTTCTTACAAGCTACAAGAAGAAATTATTACCTTACGCTTAATTACCGAGAATTGATAGGAGGAGTTTTATAATGGCAAGAGTAAAAGGCGCACTTAACGCAAGAAAGAGACATAAAAAAGTTCTTAAACTGGCAAGAGGTTACCGTGGTGCCAGATCTAAACAGTACAGAGTTGCAAAACAGTCTGTAATGAAAGCTTTAGCTTATTCTTTCGCAGGCAGAAAACAGACAAAGAGAGAATACAGAAGCCTTTGGATTACAAGAATTAACGCAGCAGCAAGAGCTAACAGTATTTCTTACAGCCAGCTTATGCACGGCTTAAAGCTTGCAGGCATCAACGTAAACAGAAAAATGCTTGCAGACCTTGCTATCAGCGATGCAGCAGGTTTTACAAAGCTTGTTGATGCAGCAAAAGCAAAATTAAACTAATTGTTGACTGATAAATAGATTAGGAGGAAATACAAGTGGCAAATATCAAATCTGCAAAAAAAAGAGTAAAAGTTATTGCTAAAAAAGCATTAATTAATAAAATGGTAAAATCAAGCACAAAGACAGCTGTTAAGAAAGTTATGGTAGCTGTTGAAGCTAAGGACAAAGCTGCTGCTCAGGCTGCTCTTGTACCTGCTGTATCTGCTATTGATAAAGCATACACAAAGGGCATTTTCCACAAAAACGCAGCTGCAAGAAAGAAATCAAGCCTTACAAGACTTGTAAACAGCCTTTAATTTTTATATGAAATTAACAAAGACCGAAGTGTGCAACTTCGGTCTTTTTGTGTGGTTAAGAGAATGTGAGATATTTCAAACAAACGATAAATTTATATTTATCGAATTAAAAGCCAATTCGAAAGCCGTCCCTGAAAGGTAAGGTGGCAAGCGTAGCTTGACGGAATGGTTTTAAAGCCTTCTCCCCAGTGGAGAAGGTGTTGAGCGAAGCGAAACGGATGAGGGGTAAATTCTTTAATCAAAGTTTTGATAAAACGGATTAAATTTAATTTTTTTCAAATGGAAAAGTGGGATTTGCAGGAACTTTTTTAAAAAAGTTCCCTGCACCTTCAAAAATCTCTTTAAGACCGCAC
>CAKQPE010000038.1 GCA_934256695.1 uncultured Eubacteriales bacterium | reverse complement strand
TGCCTTCAAGGCATATGCAGGTAAAGGACCCTTATAGGGTCCAAGTCAAACCACCGGCTAAGCCGGTGGTTATGATTATTGCAGTTGATAAAAAATAAATGTTTTTAAGGAATTTTGTAACAACATCGTAACTTGATTTTTTCTGATTTTATGGTACACTAATATAGCTGGAGGTGATATTGTGGCTAAAGAAAAAGGCGGAAGGCTTATAGCACAGAACAAAAAAGCTTACCATGACTATTTTATAGAAGAAACTTTTCAGGCCGGAATATCTCTGTCCGGTACCGAAGTAAAGAGTATGAGGGCCGGAAAATGCTCACTTAAAGAAAGCTTTATCCGCATAGAAAACGGAGAAGCCCTTATTTACAGTATGCATATAAGCCCGTATGAACAGGGAAATATATTCAATAAAGACCCTTTGAGAACAAGAAGGCTTCTTCTGCATAAGAGAGAGATAGCCAAGATAGCCAATGCCGTTGCACAGGCAGGCTATACGGTTGTGCCTTTAAAAGTATATTTCCACAAGAGCCTTGTTAAGGTCGATATAGGCATAGCCAAAGGTAAAAAGCTTTATGACAAGCGTGATACCATAGCTAAAAATGACCAGAGACGTCAGGCAGAAAAGGAATTTAAAATCAGAAACCTTACTCTCTAAAGTAAGGGGATGCAATGGTTTCGACGGGAGTTCCAAAAACAGGGATAGCCATCTGCAGAACCGATGAACTGCATTAAAATCATGGGAAACTTTTAAAAATTAAACGACAAAGATTATTCTTTATTAGCAGCCTAAGCGCTGCTCGTCAGCCCTGAATTGCTCACAGTTTAGGTAACTGGCGTCGATCTTGTGAGGCACTTTTTGTCCTAAGCTTTGCGGATAAAAAAGAAATATGAAGCTACTGAGGTTTGCAGCCTGTCTATGGGCGGTAAGCCGAGGGAATGACAAAGCATAGAATGTGATGGGAGAAGTTCTTGCGGCGGGGTTTTCGGACAGGGGTTCAATTCCCCTCATCTCCATTGAAAGAGTCTTGATAATTCAAGGCTCTTTATTTTTTGTGTTGCATTTCATGTTGCATTTTTCTTTTTCCCTTGCTATATTGATAAACAACAAGGGGAGGAAAAATAGAAAAATGGAGCGAGTGGAGGAACTGAAAAAAGGCAAGATTTATCTTGTATACGATGAAAAAAATCGTCGTATGGCAGTGGAAAAGCACTTAAGGGGAAATTTCAGGCTTTATGAGCAGCTACGGAAATTGTCAAGTCCGTATTTGCCGAAAATATATGATGTTTTGCCCGGAGAAGAAGAAACAATTATATGGGAAGAATATATTCAAGGGAATTCTTTGGAACAAGTTCCGGCAACGGAAAAACAGGTGACGAAATGGCTGATTGAACTTTGCAAAGTTTTATGGCTTTTACACAGTAATCATATTTTACATAGGGATATTAAGCCTTCCAATATATTGCTTGGTGGAGATGGGCATATTCGGCTGATTGATTTTGATGCGGCGAGAGAGGAAAAGAAATATGCGGAAAACGATACCTGTATGATTGGTACTCGTGGATATGCGGCACCGGAACAGTACGGATATTCACAGACAGATGA
Source organism: uncultured Eubacteriales bacterium (assembly GCA_934256695.1). Lineage (GTDB taxonomy): Bacteria > Bacillota > Clostridia > Lachnospirales > Anaerotignaceae > Neoanaerotignum_A. The sequence goes on along the minus strand of CAKQPE010000038.1, from coordinate 14,537 downwards.
ACGAACAGATATATATGCATTCGGTGTAACTGCACAGGAATTGCTTGGTAAAGCGGCAGAAAAACTGCGTTGGAAACGTATATTGAAAAAATGTACTCAATTTGCACCAAAGAAAAGGTATCGTCATGTTTGGCAGATTATATGGGCAATTAAGTTCGGAAAAATTCGCCGCAGATTTATATATCCTTTGACAATTACGGTAATTTCGATTCCTACGGTATTTATGCTTTGGAGTTATGTGACAGATTCGGATTTTCGAGATGTAACGAACGTTATTTTAACTACACACCGTTGGCTTATTTTTGATAATGTAGATATAGATAATATAAAAAAATCCGATGTATATTTGGATTCATATTCCGGTGATGTAAAGTTTGATTATGACTGCTTAAAGGGAAAGTATCCCAATGAGGAGTTTATCTCCACAGGCTATTGTTCGTATCAGGGATATTTACTTTTTGGGATGTTTTCAAAAAAGTACTATATATCAACAGGAGAGACATATTATGATGAATTTAAAGGGATTTGTTATATTACGGAAGATGATGATGTATTTCTTATTCCGCCGGATAGATGTGAGCAATACGCACCTGCGGTTTTAAAACTTTATAATATGGATGTTTTTGATACACCGATTTTTTAAATATCTGAAAAGGGTACCGACTTATAAACAGCCGGTACCCTTTTTTATTCCAATACTTCAATCTCATTGTCAAAGAGCATTTCGTTTGTTTCTATTATGTTCTTTTTTTGATTTATGGCAAAAAGCAGAAGTGCGTCTCTGCTGTCACGGGGATAAAGTTCTCTATAGCCGGACTGTTTCAAAAGTTTCTGTGTTTCGTCTGCACTTAATTCCAAACCGAATGCCAGGGCAATAACTTTGTCACGGGACGGAGTCCTTTTTCCGTTAAAAATCTGATGAACATAGGATTTATTCAGATTGGATTTTTTTATTACATCGGAAATCCTGCTGCCCTTTTTCATAAGCCAATCGTTTAAACACTCTGAAAGTGTATTCAGATGCATCTCCTCGCGATTGCGTTCCATATAATCTAAAATATTTTTTGAGTTTTTAATTTCGTTTGTTAATTCAGCTGTGTCCTTCATTATTATCACCTCTGCCACCAGTATAGCACAACTGCAAAAGAAAAAAGTGTGCTGGGAGTGTACTTTTTCGGAAGAAATCTATTTTATAATGTATATAGTCGGTTACTCAATTATTTTGGAAAAACAGGGGGAAAAAGAATGGTTTCGGCAATTTTAGCAATTATATTGGTAAATATAGGTTTCAAAATATTTATGAAGATTATAGGTGCAAACGTAATGTTTTACGGTTTCAAAACAAAACTTGTATGGTATATTCTGGTTTGGTTTGTGTTAATGCATATTTTGGGAATTTAAACAAAAAAGGATACCTCCTTTTTTATCGGGGGGTATCCTTCATTAAAAACAGCTTTAAAACTTCTTCTGCCAGAGACAGCTCTCTTGGCGTACAGCGGTTAAGCAAATCTATGACGGCGGAAGGGTCGCCTGCTTCTTCTTCATCCCCGAAGATGATGTATTCCATCGGAAGGTGCATGGAACGGGAAAGCTTGATAAGGGTATCAATGGACATTTGGGATGTGCCGACCTCAAGTTGCCCGTAATAGCCGGAGCCGATGTCTGCTAATTCGGACATTTTTTCTCGGGTCAAGCCAAGCTCCTGTCTGCGCTTGCGTAAACGATGCCCGATTTCGATTAACTGCTGTTTTTCCATGACGCTTCACCACCTTTTTGTTTGGTAATATTATTGTAAAATATGTGTAATGATGATAAAATATGCTATAAGATAACGAAAATAATTACTTATAAAAAGAATGGCAATATTGGACTGAAAAACATTTATAATTTAGATTGGGGATGAGAAATATGGGAACTGCAAATGGAGTTATTGTATTTGACAGAGGATATGATCCGACTCCGGATGAACCTATTATGAATAGTATTCTGCAACAGTATGAAAGAGTCTTGGTTGAAAGTTTGATTACAACATTTGGCTTGGACGTCCTTATTAAGGATCAGTATGGCGGAGACGTAGATACAATTAATAATGTGCGAGAAATCGGTAAAGATCCAAAAATGACGTATAAGTCGAAGCAGAACCGAGAGAATTATGAGAACCGAGGAAAATATGATAGTGCCGCTTATCACAGTGATTCTCGTTATAGCAAGATAACAAATACAGCAAGGAAAGAATTCGATAAAAACGGAACAAAGATAACAGATACCTACGTTCAGGGAAACGAAGTTATTCCTCGCAGTAATAATGCAATTCCGCGAGGGCAACAAGCACAACTGGATCATGTAATTTCTGCAAAAGAAATCCATGAGGACAGAGGGAGAGTATTAGCGGGGATAGATGGAAAGGATTTAGCGAACAGTCCGGACAATTTACGATATACCAATGCAGCACTAAATAAAAATATTTCATATATGTCAGCTGAAGAATACATCAAGTGGTGTGAGAAAAATCCAGATAAAGTCGACTGGTGCGGAAAAAAAGGAGAACCACTTCCGGAGAAAGTAAAAGCAAAACTGTTATCGGAGTATGACCGTGCTAAGGAAGCATATGACACAAATTTAAAACGTACATATTATACAAGTGTGGCATTCCGAAGGGATTTGGCTTATGCGGCAACGAATGTCGGTTTGCGTATGGGAGTTCGTCAGGCTTTGGGATTTGTTTTCACGGAAATGTGGTTTGCAGTAAAAGAAAACTTTGAAAATTTAAATGAACAAAATGTAGGATTAAAGGAATATCTGGAATCTATTGCACAAGGAATAAAACAGGGATATGAAAATGCAAAGCAAAAATATCCGGAACTTTTCAGTAAGTTTATAAATGGAGCGGTTGCCGGAGCATTATCCAGTATAACTACAACTTTAAGTAATATCTTTTTCACAACTGCAAAAAATACAGTCCGTGTTATACGACAGAGCTATGCTTCATTAGTAGAAGCATTAAAGGTATTGTTTATCAATCCTGAAGATTATGAATTTGGAGACAGAATGCGAGCTGTTGCCAAAATTTTGTCTGTCGGAGCAAGTACAGTTGTCGGTGTTTTGGTTAATGAAGCAGTTGCAAATATACCAATTACTACTATTGGCTTAATGGGAGAAACAATGCCTACTTTCTGTGGTGTTTTTGTAACGGGAATTATGAGCTGTACGTTATTACTGTATTTGGATAGAAGTGAACGAATTAACAGATTGGTTAAATCACTCAATGATATTCATACAGTAGAAACAGAATTAAATTATTTCACAAGACAGGCAGAATATTTTGAGGCATATGCGGCACAGTTAATGAAAATAGATTTAGAACGGTTTAAAAGGGAGACAGCGGCTTTTAATTTGATTGAGAAGAAAATAAGTTCTGTTCAAAGTGAAGCTGAATTGAAAAGTGTGCTAAAAGAAATTTATACTTCAAAAAATCTTCCGCTTCCTTGGGATGGTTTTACGGACTTTGACACATTTATGAATAACAAAAGTGCAAGGTTGGTGTTTCAATAATGTTTCCGTGTGACCAATGCGGAGAATGCTGTCGTAATTTGCATCTTTCCGAGTTATATAAAGATCTTGATAACGGAAAAGGTGTATGTAAATATCTATCGGGAAATTTGTGCGGCATTTATGAAACAAGACCGCTTTTATGCCGAATTGATGAGAGTTATGAGAAATTTTTCAGTCACATAATGACAAGAGAAGAATTTTATAATGCAAATATAGAAATATGTAAAAAATTGAAAAAGGGATTTTTTTAAGGGGGAATTTTTATGCCATTACCATTAGTTTTAGGAGCGGCAGCAGCAGTCGCAGGGGTATTGGGAGCAGGAAATACGATTCACGGTGTGGTAAAGATAAAACAAGCAAATGATGCAATGGGTAATGCAAAAGCCAGACATACGAAGGCAGTGAATGAGTTTCAATATTTTAGTAAAATTACATCAACTCAAATGGATGTACTTGGTAAAAAGGAATTAGAAATTTTGAATAGCTTTAAGAGGTTTTCTGATGCTTTTGAAAAAATTCAAAATCGTCCTGAATTTAAAGAGTATAAAAAAGAAAATGTACAGATTCCGGTATATGATGCAGAAGTATTAAAAGAGGTATCTATTGGTGCAGGTGTTTTACTTGGTGGTATTGGCGGTGCAGCTCTCGGTACAGCAGGAGGTTTTGCAGCTGCGGGAGCAACAACATCGGCTGTTATGGCTCTGGGAACTGCATCTACCGGAACAGCTATTGCTTCTTTAAGCGGTGCTGCTGCAACGAATGCAACATTAGCTGCTCTTGGTGGAGGATCCATAGCTGCGGGCGGAGGCGGAATGGCATTAGGCACTACAATTCTGGGAGCAACTACATTAGGAGCAGGTATTTTTATCGGTGGTGTTATCTTTAATATGGTAGGAAGCAAATTATCTGATAAAGCAGATAAGGCTTTGGAGCAGGCTATAAAAGTAGAAAAAGAAGTTGCCGATATTTGTAAATATATGAGGGAATTGAGAGATGCAGCATATAAATTTGAAAAAGTATTTGATGTTGTCAGCAAAGTATATCGAGAACATTTGAAAAAGTTTAGAATTATGGTTATGGTTCGGTCAAGGAGAGACTGGAATACATATACACAGGAGGAGAAAACACTGACGGAAAATACAGCACTTCTTGTTGGTTTGCTGTATAATATGTGTAAGGTTAAACTTGTTTTACAGAGTGAAAATAAAACAGATCCCAATAGAGTTAATAATTATGGTGTAAACAATATTTGTAACACTGCAATGAAATTTTTAACAGATAAAAATATTCCTTTAGTTCCATAAAATTAAACTATGAAATAACATAAATCAACAGTAACATATATTTTTCTGTATTTTAAAAATAAAAAACTATGCATATTTAGTATAGAGATATATGAATTTAAATTAGTTCTATACAACTGAAATTTTTTCATATATCACCCTTAAATTACAAAACAAAAAATAAAATCTGTTTTGTAATTGACAAAATTAGCAAAATATACTATAATTTATTTCATAATTTTACAGTAAGAAGCTGTATGGTCGATTTTAATGATTACAATTCCATTGAAAAAAAGAGTCTTGATAATTCAAGGCTCTTTTTTGTGTCTATTTTTTTATATAACAAAATATAATATATAAAAAAATTTCATTATCAAAAATTATAAGGCTGAATAAAGTTTTACTGTATACTATAAATTTACGGAAAAAATTAAGAACATTAAATTTAATTTAATATAAAAATATTGCAAAAAATCCTGTTTTATTACAAAAAAATGTTAAAAATTTCAATATATAACGAAAAAATATATTAACAAATCATTAAAAACGGTGTATAATGATTGCAATGAACAAGAAAAATACAGCATTTTGATGAGATGAGGTGGATTGTACCGATGGAGATGACAAAACAGGAACGACTGGAAAAATTACTAAACGCATATTCTCATCACTACAATATATTTCATGATGTTGCAGTGGAAGGCGGTTCTTTTCCTGCGGCGGCTTTCTTTTTCCTTAGGGATGAAAACTATCTGCTGAGCAGACGCCATGTATTGAGTGCGGTGGAAAATTACGAGTATGTTTATTTCTACATAACCGATAATCTTACGGCATCGGAAATTCAAGGTCAGATTGATTTATCATTAAATGCGGGCATGAGCAATATAAAACCAAACAAAGAGCATATGTCATCATTTGTAACACTGGTGGTTATTGCCGATACTATTGAACCCGATGCGAAAACAAAAATAAAAAAAATGCGTATGCATAAAAATTTTAGATTGGCACTCCACGGCTGGATGGAGTATCATATAGCATCAATGGAAATATCCACGCACAGCTTCTTTTCCAACCCGGCAGGGAAAGTGGCACGTAAACTTTTGGAGGAAAATTTTCCTTCATAGAAAAAAGAAAGGAGTGTTTTTATGAATGGTCTTGTACTTCTTATTATCGGGGTTGCACTGCTTCTTGTAGGTTATGTTTTTTATGGCCGTTATCTCTGCAAACAATGGGGAGTTGGCGAAAGCAAAGAAGAAACTCCGGCACATACAATGCAGGACGGTATTGACTATGTTCCGGCACCGGCACCTGTTTTGATGGGTCATCATTTTTCTTCGATTGCAGGTGCTGGTCCGATTACCGGACCGATAAGTGCGGTTGGACTTGGATTTGGATGGCTTGCCTGTACATTATGGATTATAATAGGCGGTATCTTTTTTGGCGGTGTACATGACTTTGGTGCTCTTTTTGCATCGGTACGTCACGGCGGCCGTTCAATAGGTGAGATTATAGCCGATACAATGGGCAAGCGTGCAAAATGCTTATTCATTATATTTGCCTATCTTACATTAATCCTTGTTGTGGCAGCATTTGCATCTATAGTAGCAGGTACATTTGGTGCTACATATACAGATGGAGTTCTCGATAAAGCGGCGTCCCTCAGTCAGGCTCGTGTTGCAATGGTATCTATTTTATTTATTGTTATTGCAATTATATTTGGTTTTTGTGTATACCGTCGCAATGCCCCTATGACTATTGCCTCTGTTATCGGCGTAATAGGTATAGTAGCAATAATTACAATAGGTATGAATTTCCATCCTTTTTATCTGTCATCAAAAGCATGGATGTATATAGTAGGTATTTATATCATAGTTGCTTCTGTAACACCTGTATGGATATTACTCCAGCCTCGTGATTATTTATCATCATTCCTGCTTTATGCAATGCTTGCTTTGGCAGTAATTGCTGTTGTAATGTCACGCCCTTCACTGGACAGTATTCCTTTATTACAGTCTGCTGATTGTACAACACCGGTATTTCCTGTTCTTTTTACAACTATTGCCTGCGGTGCTATATCAGGTTTCCATTCTCTTGTTTCTTCGGGAACAACAGCCAAACAGCTTGATAAAGAAAAAGATGCTAAGCCTATAGCTTACGGCGGTATGCTTCTTGAATGTGTTCTTGCAATATTAACACTTTGTGCTGTTGCATATGCATACAGCTGGAATGCGGCAAATCCTGATTCGGCTCTTAAAGGTGCAACTGCCATATTCGGTGGCGGTATTGCCGGAATGATTGATCCAAGCCATGGCTCGGCATACAGCATACTTTATACTTTATTAGTTCTTACATATTCCGCATTCTGTCTTACATCTCTTGATACGGCAACACGTCTTGCACGTTTTATGTTCCAGGAATTTTGGCTTGACAGTTCAAAGGGTGAAACACCTGAGAATGTAGAAGGATTTAAAAAAGTTCTTACAAATCCTTTGGTTGCAACTATTATAACAGTTGTTCTCGGCATTGCTTTAGGTATGAACGGTTACAGCAAGATTTGGGCACTTTTCGGTTCTGCAAACCAGCTTCTTGCAGCTCTTGGTCTCCTTGCAGTTGCTACATGGCTCGGTAATGTAGGCAAGAACAATAAGATGTTTATTATCCCTATGGTATTTATGCTCTTTGTTACAATAATCTCACTTATTATAAACACAATATCTCAGGTGGGCGTTATTTCTGCAGGAGGAGCTGACTGGGGTCCTTATGTTCAGGCCATATTAGGTGTACTTTTGGTTATTTTAGCTTTAGTTTTGGCTGTTGAAGGTTTTGTAACACTTAAAAAACAGAAAGAAATTACTGCTAAATAAAACTTAAATCTACAATATATTAAATAAAGTCGCCGGTTGTTTATTTAATAAAAAATAAGGGTTATTGATTACTGATTTATCATAAAAAAGAGTCTTAAATTATAAGGCTCTGAAGGTGTCGACAAAGTCGACAACCTAAGTCGAAATCAGGATTTCGACTTGTTCAAACAGAAGTATAAACAGCGGGTTCCATCGGCTTAAAAGCCTTGAAACCCGCTGTTTTCCTCGTCGGAAATGAATTCCGACTGCGGATTCCATTCGGGAAACTCGTTCGTTTCCCGAACCCTTCCGCATCATAAAATAACTTTGTATACAGTCTGAGAGTCTTAAATTTATAAGACTCTTTTTGTATGCAACTGCAATTAGTTGCATACAACTAAAATTTTTTCATATCGTGTATTTAAGTTATTAAACAAAATATAAAATATGTTTTGTAATTGACAAAATTAGCAAAATATACTATAATTTATTTCATAATTTTACAGCAAGAAGCTGTATGGTCTATTTTAATGATTACAATTTTAATTAAATAGGTTTATGAATTAATGAGCCATGAAGGCTTGCTTAACAAAATAAGTAAGATTTCTGGCTCTTTTTTTATATAAATCCTGTTTAAGAAAGGGGTTTTGGTATGGCAACACTGCTTAATGAAATTGAAAATTACTGGACAAACAGAGCTGACGGATATTCAAAGGTAAATGAGCATGAGCTGGAATCACAGCAATCGGAAGTTTGGATAACAGAACTTAAAAGGCATATTTCCGATAACAAGGATTTAAAAATACTTGATATAGGCACAGGTCCGGGATTTTTTGCCATAATTCTTGCACAGGCAGGATATAATGTTACGGCAGTTGACTATACAAATGCCATGATACAACGAGCAAAGAAAAATGCCGTAGACTATGCCGAAAAGATTAAATTTATGCAGATGGACGCTCAGAATCTTAAATTTGCAGATGAGAGCTTTGATGTAATTGTTTCAAGAAACCTTACTTGGAATTTGGAAAAGCCTGACATGGCATACAGTGAATGGACAAGAGTTCTTAAAAAAGGCGGACTTTTATTGAACTTTGATGCAAACTGGTACAGATACCTTTATGACGAAAGCCTTAAAGAAGGTTACGAAAGTGACAGAAAAAATACAGTTGAGGCGGGAGTTGAGGATCTTTACGAAGGAACAGACATAGATTCAATGGAAAGTATAGCAAAGAGAGTACCTTTAAGCCGTATTCACAGACCTTTGTGGGATATTAATGAACTTAAAAAATGCGGAATGACATCTGTTGCCGTAAACGAAAACGTATGGCAAAGAGTGTGGGAGGAATCCGAAAAAATAAACGGTGCTTCAACACCTATGTTTCTTGTAAAGGCGGTAAAATAGATTGGTTAAATATGTTTCAAAAAGAATTTTACAACTTATACCTATAGTTTTAGGAATAACGTTTCTTTCCTTCGGTATGATGCATCTTGCCGGAGGAGATGCCGTTACATATATGTATGAAAATGCCGGTGCTGTTGTATCTCAGGATATAATAGACGCACAAAAGGCGGAATATGGCTTGGATAAGCCGTTTATTGTACAGTATGGAAAATGGCTTTCGGGAATGGTCACAGGAGATATGGGAAAAAGCTATGTTTCAAAGAGAGATGTATATGACACATTTGCCGGCAAACTTCCGAAAACAATAATTCTTACTGTAGTGTCTCTTTTAATTACATTGTCGGTTTCAATACCTTTGGGTATATTTGCGGCAGTAAAGCAGAACAAATGGCTTGACTACCTTATACGTTTTCCGAGCTTTGTTGGCAATTCTATGCCAAACTTTTTTACGGCAATGGTACTTATATATTTTCTTTGTGTAAAGCTTCATCTGCTGCCGGTTATATCGGATAGTGCAACGGCAAAGAGCATAATACTTCCGGCTCTTACTCTTGCGGTTTCGATGGCGGCAAAGTATACAAGGCAGATAAGGGCAACTGTTCTGGAAGAAATCGGAAAAGATTATGTTATTGGTGCAAAGGCAAGGGGAGTAAGAGGATATATTATAATATTAAAAAATGTTATGAAATCATCAATGCTTACCATAATAACTCTTATTGCACTTTCCGTAGGAAGTCTCCTTGGGGGAACAACCATAGTTGAAAGCATTTTTATGTGGGACGGAGTAGGAAAACTTGCCGTAGATGCCATAACAATGAGAGATTATCCTATAATTCAGGCATATGTGGCTTGGATGGCGGTTATATATGTTGTTGTAAATTTGGTTACGGATATTATCTATCATTTCCTTGACCCAAGAGTTCGTCTGGGAGGTGAAGGAAAATGAAAGATGAAAACGGCATTACGATACGTATTCAAAAAATAAGGAAAAACCACACAAAGGCAAAACTTATATTTTTTGTTTCCATTGCGGTTTTATTAATGATTGTGGCACTGTTTTCCGACAAGTTCTGTATGTATGACCCATATGCACAGGATTTGAGTATTTCTCAGCTTCCGCCGAGTATAAACCATATTTTGGGAACAGACCGCTATGGCAGAGATATGTTTTCAAGAGTTGTTGCAGGCAGCAGAATAAGTATATACGGAACTTTGTTTATTGTTTTTGCAACTGCATTTTTCGGTACGGCTATAGGCATTTTGTGTGGCATGAAGGGCGGAGTATTTGATTCTGTTTTAATGCGTATTTCGGATTTGTTCCTTGCTTTTCCTTCGCTTGTGTTTGCTCTTGCTGTTGCAGGTGTTCTCGGAGGTGGGATACAAAATGCGGTTATTGCCCTTGTGGTAATAAGCTGGCCTAAGTTTGCCCGTCTTGCAAGGGGACTTGCATTAAGCGAAAAAAGCTCACCTTATATCAGAGCGGCTAAGTTATCGGGCAGCGGAACGGCAAAAATTGTTTTTAAACATATATTGCCTAATATTGCGGGACCGATACTTGTTACGGCAGTTCTTGATATAGGTGTAATGATGATGGAGCTTGCAGGGCTTTCGTTCCTCGGCCTTGGTGTTAAACCGCCTATGGCAGAGTGGGGAAGTATGATTAACGAAGGCAGAAGTATGCTTCAGGTTGCACCTTGGATGGCACTGGCACCGGGAGGAGCTATATTTATAACGGTTATGATTTTTAATCTGATTGGGGATACACTGAGGGATTATTTAGACCCGAAGGAAAGAATGAATTAAGATATTGGAGAAGGCTTTAAAACCCTTCCGTCAAACCTTCGGTTTGACACCTTCCCTTTCAGGGACGGCTTTCAAGTTGGGAGGGCTCCCATGAAAGGGGAGCTGTCACGCAGTGACTGAGGGGTTGTTCTTTTAAACTTTTAACAATCAAAAATGTATAGTTTGGGACAGAGTCTCAAGGTTTTAATAGGAGGAGGAGAAAAAATGAAATTAAAAAAATTGGCAGCATTATTGTTAATAACGGCAATGGCGGTTTCTTTTGCTGGCTGCGGTTCTCAGAATAACGGAAGCGGTTCATCTGCTTCGGGTTCTGCGGCAGAAAGCACAACAGGCGAAAAAACTTTTGTTTACGGTACAACAGGTTACGGAGAATCAATGGGTGATACAGGCTTAAACCCACACAGTACATACTCAGGTTGGAGTACAATAAGATACGGTGTAGGCGAAACTCTTTTTAAGTATAATGACAGTATGGAGGTTGAACCTTGGCTTGCGGAAGGTTACGAATTTGTTGATGACAACACGGTAAAAATTACCCTTAAAGACGGGATTAAATTTTCATCGGGACGTGATTTGGACGCAGAAGCGGTAAAGGAATGTCTTGATGACTTAATTAAGGTACATGACAGAGCACCTTCAGACTTAAAGATAGATAGTATTGAGGCAGACGGTCTTGTGCTTACAATACATACAAGTGAACCTTGTCCTGCTATAATAAACTACCTCAGTGATCCTTATGGCTCGATTATTGATATGGAATACGGTATTCAGGGTGAAGGCGGAAATGCCAATGTATCAGGCACAGGTCCGTATATTGCCGAAAGTGTTTCGCCTACGGAAATAGACCTTGTCAAAAACGAAAACTACTGGGGCGGAGAAGTTAAGGTTGACAAAGTAATTGTAAAATCCTTTGAAGATGCTGCGGCTCTTACGGCTGCACTCCAGAGCGGAGATATTCAGGGAACATACGGTTTACAGTATGATAACTACTCACTTTTTGAAAATGATGATTATAATATAAGTTCCGTTGCAACAAGCAGATGTTTCTTTGGTCAGTTTAATTTTGAGTCCGAAAACATGAAAGACCAAAATGTGCGTAAGGCAATAGAAATGGGAATAGATAAAGAAGGCTTCTGCAACGTAATTATGCAGGGACGAGGTGTTGCGGCAAAAGCGGCTTTCCCAAGCAGTTTTTCATACGGCAATGATTCGGTTGAAACGGTTTCGTATGACCCGGAAAAAGCAAAAGAACTTCTTGCCTCAGACGGCTGGACGGATACCGACGGTGACGGATATGTTGACAAAAACGGTGAGGATTTAACCGTAAGATGGCTTACATATCCTACAAGACTGGAACAGCCTAAACTGGCTGAGTACGTTCAGTCTACATTAAAAGATATAGGTATAAAGGTTGATATTAATGATACAACCGACTGCAGTCCTTATATTGAAAGCGGAGATTTTGATATTTACCAGTGGTCTATAACAACAGCACCTACAGGCGATCCGGAGTATTTCTTCACAAGTGTGGTTACAGGATCTAAAAATAAAGGTAAGTATGAAAATGCAGATGTAACAGAATTGGTTGAAACACTGCAAAAGACATTTGATAAAGATGAAAGAGCAAGTCTTGCAGTAGAGATTCAGCAGAAGATACTTGACGATGACGCAATGTTCTTTGTGTCACATCTGAACATGGGCATAGTTACAAAAGCAAACGTAAAGGGCATGACGGCACACCCTTGCGACTACTACGAAATAAGTGCCGACTTAGACATAGAGTAAATGAAAGACCTTGGGGCGTTGCCCCAATACCCTACAAGCCTTTAAAAAGGCTTGACCTAAACTTTAACAAAATACCATGACTACTGTCATGGTATTTTAATAAAAGTTTTAGTCAATTTTTTTCAAAAAATTGTCAGGGGTTGGGGTGAAACCCCAAGGTCTTTTTGGAGGAAGTTGTATGGGAGCATTGCTTAGAGCGGAACACGTAAGTATAAGCTATAACGGAAAAGAAGTTGTAAAAGATGTATCATTTGACGTAAATGAAGGTGAGATACTTGCCATAGTAGGCGAAAGCGGTTCGGGCAAAAGCACAATAATAAAGGCTGTTATGGGTCTGCTTGGCAGAAACGGAATGGTAACAAGGGGCGATATATTCTATAAAGATATGAATATTGTGGATATGCCGGAAAAGGAAAAACGCAGACTTTTCGGTCCGGAGATAGCGATGGTTTTTCAGGACTGCAAGGCTGCACTTTGTCCGGTAAGAAAAATATCGTCACAGATTTATGAGCAAATGAGAGAACATATGAATATATCCAAGAAAGAGGCATTGTTTGCGGTTTCGGAGATAATGAAAAAAGTTGGCCTTACGGACTGTGACCGTATACTTGACAGTTATCCTTTTGAGCTTTCCGGCGGAATGAATCAAAGAGTAGGCATTTGTATGGCAATGGCAATGAAGCCTAAACTTCTTCTGGCAGATGAGCCTACAAGTGCTTTAGATGTAACAGTACAAAAACAGGTGGTAGATGAAATGCTTATGCTTAGGTGGGAGTACAACACATCTGTTGTTATAGTTACCCATAATATGGGTGTTGCAAGAAGAATGGCAGATAAAATACTTGTGCTTAAAGACGGAAAAACAGAGGAGTACGGAAACAGCGGATATGTTCTGGAACATTCCAAAAACAGGTATACAAAAGAACTTATGGGGTCAGTCCTTCATTTGAACAAGGAGTAGTTGCAAAATGGACGAAGTTATATTACAGGCGAAAAATCTGAAAAAAGTTTTTTATTCCGGACAAAAGAGCTTTACAGCCGTTGATAATATAAGTTTTTCGATTAAAAAAGGAGAATGTCTCGGCATAGTAGGGGAAAGCGGAAGTGGCAAAAGCACTGTTGCCAATATGATTACACGGATTGTTGAGCCTACGGAAGGTAAAATTACTCTTATGGGTGAAGATATAACAGGACTTAAAGGCAGAAAACTTAAAAATATTTACAGAAATATACAAATGGTTTTTCAAATGCCTCATGAGTCTTTTGACCCAAGGAGAACTCTTGGTGATAGTATAGAAGAAAGCCTTATAAATTATGGCACAGGAAGAAAAGAAGCCCTGCAAACAGCCAAAGAGCTTTTAAAAAAATGCGGACTTTCGGAAGAATTTTATAAAAAATATCCCTATGAAGTAAGTGGCGGTCAGTGTCAGAGGGCGGCGATAGCCAGAGCAATAGCACTAAAACCAAAGGTAATTGTTTGTGATGAGGCAACAAGTGCTTTAGATGTAACGGTGCAAAAACAGGTTATGGAGCTTTTGCTGGAGCTTAAAGAAAAGGAAAACATATCATTTGTGTTAATAAGCCACGACCTTGCATTGGTGCAGATGTTTTGCGATAAAGTGATAGTTATGCATAATGGCAAAGCGGTTGAAACAGGGACTCCTGATGAAATAATAAAAAATCCAAAGGCAGACTACACGAAGCTTCTTATAAGCTCGGTGCTGTAAGACCGTGGGAAACTGACAAATTTATATAAAAAGCTCAATGACTATTCAGTCATTGAGCTGATGGTGTCGACAAAGTCGACACCTAAGTCGAAATCAGGATTTCGACTTGTTCAAACAGAAGAATAAACAGACAGGTTCC
>CAKQPE010000037.1 GCA_934256695.1 uncultured Eubacteriales bacterium | reverse complement strand
TCTCTGTATGTAATGCTTTCTCCGTTTTCAACAACAGCAATATTTTCCGGTGTTTTTATACACTGTTCTTTAAAAAGCTCATAGTAATTATTTGAAAAATCATAATCTCTGTCTGTATTGTTAAAACTTTCGATATATTTTATTTCTTCCTCGGATATAAAATTTATATCAATAAGTTTTTCGTTAATATGCTTTGAAAGAGCCTCAAAGTATATGGAAATATTTTTAATAAGATGATTCATCTCGTTTTCTTTGCTTTTTGCAAATGAAGCATCTAATTTCAAAGCACTGTCGGCTTTATAAAATTTAAATAAATTTTCCGCCGATTTAATCTTTGTATTAAAATTGCCTTCTTCTTCAAGGGATACACTTGTTTTTACATACTGTTCTTTTACAAGACCCATTTTGTCCATATATTCGGCTATATTTAAATTATTGTATTTCTGTACCTCCAATACGGATTTTTTAATATATTCTATCCACTCCTTTAATGTAAGGTTTTCGTCTTTTTCAAGAACCAATGGAAGTATACCGTTTGGGCTGAGTCCGTTTTTATCCGAAAAATCGGCTGTTCCTACAGATACTTTTCTGCTGTTTGAGTATCTGCCAAGGATATATCCTATGGCGGAAACCAGAATTACATATTCAGCTACAGAATTATTTTTGGATATTTTAAATATATTTTCAGCCGCAGTTTTGTCTATAACATAAGTCTTTGTTATGATTTCTTCATTTGGCAAAGTTATAAAAAATCCGTCTTTATTTATATTTTCACTGTCATTAAAAGCCTCTCTCCAGTAGCTTTCAAAATCTTTGTTATCCTGCATTTTTAAAAATCTCCTCTGAAAAACATAACTTAAATCTGTATTAATTTTATTGTCCGTCCAAAATTAAAAATCAAAATCTATTGAAATACCTTCTGTTTTTTTATTTTCTACACCACACAAATCACCTATTGTCAGACTTTCGTCATAAAGCATTTTTTCTGTAATTGTGCTGTATTCTTCGGCAAAACCGATTATTGTAGATTCATCGAATATTTCTCTGTAATACTCAAACCTCATGTCATAGCCGTCATCACTGTTATATATTTCAAGCATAATGTCATATTTGGAATCTTCGTTTACGCTGTAGCTTACTGCCGTATCATTATCAAGCACCAGTTTCGGCAGTTCCATATTCTGGTAAGCAAAAAGAGTATCCATAACCGGATTTCTGCCTTCAATACGTTCCTTAACATTCATTTCGGCTATTTTTTCAAACTGGCACTCCTGATTGTCATATACTTCCGTTACCGTATTTTTCATATAATCAATAAAATCAGATACCGTTATATCGTCTTTTATTTCAGCCTTAAACGGAACCATATTTACAAACATTCCTATCATAGGCAACGCCTGATAATGGGTTCTTCCGCTTACGGGAGAACCTACAACAATACTCCCCTGTCTGCTCAGCTTATGCAGCTCTATATAATATGCCGACAAAAGAATTACAAATTCCGTACAGGTATGCTTATGTGCCGAAATCTCCGCCCTTTTGCGTATATCCATACTTTCTTTAAAGAAATACGAGCCGCCTTTTGTTGTTCTTTTCTTCGGGTGCGGTCTGTCCTGCGGAAGTCTTAAAACAGGTATGCCGTCTGCAAAAACATTCTGCCAATATTCTTCCTGTTTTTTAACGGTTTCGCTTTCAAGATATTTTTCCTGCCATGCTGAAAAATCCTTATACTGCACCTCTAACGGTTCAAGCTCCTTATCATCGTAAAAAGCAATCATTTCTTTTATGAATATTCCCATTGATGTTCCGTCGGAAATTATATGGTGCATATCCACAAAGAAAGCCGTTCTTTTTTCCGTTTCAAATATTTTTATTCTTATTAAAGGGGCTTTTGTCAAATCAAATGGTCTCTGGCACTCTTTTATTTTGTCTTTAAGTTCTTTTTCCGCAACTTCTTCAAATTCCGGTTCCCAGTCATTACAATCCTTTATTCTCTGCCATATGTTTCCGTCTTTTTCAAAAAATTCTGTTCTGAGGGTTTCGTGTCTCTGCACTATCTTTTTTGCGGCAGATGCCAGTTTAAAGCGGTCGATTTTTTTGTTAAACTCTGCCACAAAAGGCATATTGTATGTTCCGTCACCGTTTTCAAGCTGATATACAATATAAAGTCTCTGCTGTTCCGCCGAAGCTCTGTAAGAATCCGCTTTCGGAAGAAGCTCTATTTTTTCTTTTGTGCCGGAGCTTATGCTCTCTATCCTTTTAGCCATTAAATCAATGGTAGGGAAAGAAAATACATCTGCCGTTTTAATACTTCCCGATATATCTTTTTGTATATCGGAGACTATTTTTGCCGCCATTATGGAATCTCCGCCAAGTGTAAAGAAGTTATCGAAAACACTGAGTTTTTCATATCCCATATGCTTGTACCACAAACTGCCTATTTGTCTTTCAATATCCGAAAATTCTTCTTTTCCCGTAAGAACAACATCAAATTTATTTATTATTTCCGTTTTTTCGGCTTTTCCCATTGAAGGTATATGTGTTGTTTTAAACCAGAAACGGTTATTTTCAAAAATCTTTTCAGTGCTTTTTTCGAGTCTTTCTTCTATGCTTTCCATATACGGTTTTGCCTTTCCCGTATATTCCTCCAATATAATATGGCAGTTGGTTCCGCTGAAACCGAAAGCCGATACACCGGCTATTCTCTTTTCACCGTTTTTCTGCCAGTCTGTTGTTTCGCCTGCAACATAAAAAGGAGAGTGTATAAAGTCTATCTGCGGATTTGGCATATTAAAATTAAGGCTTTTCGGTATTTTTTCGAAATTAAGTGCAAGTACTGTCTTTATTACCGACGCTATTCCTGCCGCCTCGTAAAGATGACCTATATTTGTCTTTACCGAGCCTATGGCACAGAACTGTGTTTTATCGGTATATTTTTTAAATGCCTGTGTAAGGCCGGTTATTTCAATAGGATCACCAAGTTTAGTGCCTGTTCCGTGGGACTCTATATAGGATATATCTTCGGGATTTATGCCTGCGTTTTTCCATGCCTGCAAATACAAATCTCTCTGTGCAACCGGATTAGGTGCTGTCATTCCCGATGACGCTCCGTCCTGATTTATATATCCGCCTTTTATTACGGCATATATATAGTCTCCGTCTCTTTCCGCCTTTGAAAGAGATTTAAGCACAACAGCTCCGCTTCCTTCGCCTATTCCAGTTCCGTCGGCAGATTCGTCAAATGTTTTTGTCCTGCCGTTTGATGACTCAATGCCTATTTTTTCACTGTCCTCCAAAGGAAGCATACATAATTTTATACCTCCCGCAAGAGCCATATCACATATACCGTCCTTAATATCACGGCAGGCATTATATACAGCAACAAGAGATGATGAACAGGCAGTATCTATAAGCATACTCGGGCCTGTAAGATTAAACGTATAGCTTACCCTTCCGGCTGTTATTGACGAAAGGTTTCCGCTCATTGCCACAGAAGAAAAATCATCTGTAAGAGTTCGCAGCATATCTCTGTATACCGTTCCCTCGTTGTCGCCTATATATCCTACATAAACACCCGTCTTGCTGTTATTAAGTTTTTCTTTGTCATATCCGGCATCATAAAATGCCCTGTATGCCGTTTCAAGAAACATTCTCTGAATAGGAGACATAAGCATCGCCTCTTTAGGAGTAATGTTAAAAAATCTGTTGTCAAACAAATCAATATTTTTAACATAACCTGCCTGTAAAAACTTTTGCTCCTTGCCGAGAAAAGAAACATAGTCTGCAATATCTTTTCTCCTTTTTTCGGGCATATTACCTATACAGTCAACACCGTTTAAAAGATTATTCCAATATTCTTTTATGTTTTCGGCCTTGGGCATAACCGCCGCCATGCCAACTATGGCTATATCGTTTTTGTCTACTGCTTTCATCTTTCCACTCCAAACCCACAAAACTTACAATACAGCAGTAAGTTTTTGATATATATTTTTAGCTTCAACTAACTTACCGGCATTAATGTTTCCGCTTCTAATCATATTGACAAGATAGTCATAAGCTCTTTCCCTATTTTTAAGGGTTTCTTCCTTTCCGTCACTTTTACTGCAAACCAAGGTTCTGACTATCTTTTTTACATCATTTTCGTATCCTATATTTATTTTGTTTTCTATTTCTTCCGAAATCTCTTTCATATTGCACATAGGGCCTATATGAAGTATTTTATCCTTGCCTGCCGTCTTTTGCAGTTCTTTCGATAAAACAGGCGTAGGGCCTATTTCCAAGAGAAAATCAGGCTTTTCCGCCTTTATTTTGTTTATAATGCTTTTCCACTTTACGCAGTCTGTAAGATGTTTGGGAAGCATATCCTTTATTTCATCGGCAGATTCGTATATATTGCCTTTTGTATTTGAATAAACACAACAGCAAGGGCAGTTGAAGTTGTAATTTTCCAATTCGGATTTAAGTTTTTCTTTCGCCAGAGACATAAAACAGCTGTGGAAACCGCCTTCTACAGACAAGTTCTTTGCTCTTGCACCTATTTTTTCAACAAAAGAAATAAAATTGTTTTTCTCGCTTTCTTTTACGGAATAAACAGTCTGTGTATCACTGTTTTCACAGGCAACAAAAATCGAATCTCTTTTTTGTACATACTCGTCAATAATTGACTGAATATCTTCCGAAGCACCTGTTACGGCAATCATTGTGCTTTTTTCCTTGTCTGCCGATTCACTCATGTATTTTCCTCTTTTGTCTATAAGTTTTAGTGCTTCCTCAAAACTTATTGCCTCGCCTGCCGCCAGAGCCGTATATTCTCCCAGACTGTGGCCTGCCATAAAATTCGGCATATATTCATTATTTTTCAAAAATCCTTTAAGCACCGAAAATATCGCATACTCCAAAGTAAATATTGCAGGCTGGGCATATTTTGTAAAATTCATTTTGTCAAAAAGTTCTGCCTTTGTGCATATATCCGACACGGAATAGCCCAAAATTTCATCGGCTTTTTTGAATGTTTCCTCTGCGGCAGAATAATTTTCAATAAGCTCCTTTGCCATAGAAGGAAACTGAGAACCCTGACCTGTAAATAAAATCCCGTAATTCATTAAATAGCCACCCCCTGTTTAAAGTTCACTGCATATATATTCTGCTTTTATTGAACCGTTATTAAAAATAAATACCGAAATATCTCCGTATCTTGCCTTTACGCTTTCGGCAACAATATCAAAATACTTTTCCAATCCATCTGTGTTGCCGTCTTTTATAACAAGAATACTGTATCCGTTTTCGTAGTAAGAAATTTTTGCCTTTTCAAAACTCTGTACCGAAAATGTTTCGATTATGTTTTTATTGTTTTCTTTTATTTCGACACAGTTTATTTTGTCTCCGTCTTTTTCATAAATAACTGCCGACGAATGGTTTACGGCTTTTCTGATAAATTCATTTATTGCTTCATCTGTGCTTTTTTCGCTTTCAAATTCCGACGGAACAGTTTCATTTCCCTTTTTGTTTATAAACTCCGATTTAAATTCATTTTTTCTTATAACAAGTGAATCTTCGTTTGATATAAAATCAGCCATTTTCTGCACTGTAGGATATGCAAACAAATCAGCAGGCATTATTTTTTTGCCGAACTCCGCTTTTATTCTTTCCGCAAGTTTTACCATTGTCATTGATGTAAAGCCCATCTGAGAAAAACTATCCGTTACTTTTGCATTGCTTACATCTACATACTCGGCACAAAGTTCAAAAAGTTTTTCCTGTGTCTTATTTTCAAACTCCCTGTTTTTTATATCATCTATTATTTGCTTGCGTTTTTCATTAAGTTTTTCTTCTATAAAACTTATTTCTTTGTCATATTCTCCGGTTTCAAGTTTCTTACCGAGAGCAAATCTCTGTAACTTTCCGCTTGTTGTCTTAGGCATTTTATGTATAGGAACAACATAGTCGACATCTATTCCGAGAGCCTTCTGCAAAGCGGCTTTTACGTCCCAAGCTGTATTTGAAAATTCTTCAAGATTGTCACTTGAAAGCACAAAAACAGCTATGTGGTCACTTATGCTTCCCTTTGGTCTTACTCCGCAGGCGGCAACGGTATTAAGTTCTATTGAATCTATTCCTTCACAGATTTTTTCAAGGTCGGGAGGATAAAAGTTCTGTCCGTTTATAAATATAATGTCTTTGGTTCTGCCTGTAACAACAAGGTTTGAGTCAATAACAAATCCCACATCACCGGTTTTTAAAAATCCGTCGGGATAAATTGTATTTTGGGTTACTTCTTCATTGTTGTAATATCCTTTTGTTACATTATTACCTTTTATAAGTATGTATCCCGTTGTTTTTTCCGGCAGCTCGTTTCCGTTTTCATCGGCAATCTTCAGCTTGATTTCTCCTATAGGCTTTCCGACCTCAACAAGTTTAACTGTCGATGAATCCTCTTTATCGGCTATTTCAACCAAACTTCCTATTTTAAGGCTGTCTCTTTTTATGTCGTAAACCTTTATATCGTCATATATTTCAGGGAAACATACGGCAAGGCTTGCCTCTGCCAGGCCGTAAACATTCATCATGCAGTTTCGGTTAAGTTTGTATTTTTCAAATTCATCTAAAAATTCCGTTTCCAGCTCGTATGATATTGGTTCGGCACCATTGAAAAGAAGTCTCAAAGATGACAGGTCATATGTTTTTTCAGGCTCTCTTTTCTTTTTTCTTTCCCAATATTTAAGTACAAGTTTATAACCGAAATTAGGCGAACAGCTTATTGTTACTTTATCTCTTTCTATTAAATCAAGCCATATAAGCGGTCTTCTTGCAAAAAGAGACGTAGGCATTATTATCTGGCTCATACCCGCTCTTGTGGTGGAAAGATGACAGCCTATCAGCCCCATATCATGGGTAAGTGGCATCCAGTTAAGTACGGAATCTGTTGTTTTAAATTTTGAATGTTCGGCTATATCTTTTGTGTTTGTAAGAAGATTTTTGTGGGTAAGTGTTACACCCTTAGGGTCACCTGTAGAGCCTGAGGAAAACTGTATAAAACAAATATCGTTTTCGTCAATTTCCGCTTGTCTGCCTTTTATATTGCTTTCTACTGCTTTTTCAACAACAAACATACGGTTGTCAAATTCTTTTGACAGTTTGCTTTCAGGCTCAAGTGCTTTTATATCATTTTTAAATTTCTCTGCCGTTTCTTCTGTTATTGCAAGATAAGGATTATTAAGTGTTTTCCATATTTTCGCAACTTTTCTCTTATGCTCGTCATTGTTTCCCACAAGGACAGGCACGGGAATTATTTTTCCCATTACACAGCCCCAGAAAAGCAGAAGAAACTTTCTTGTATCTTCTATCTGGAACACAACTTCATCATTTTCTTTAATACCCATCGACTGCAAAAATCCGAGAACATTTTCCGCCTGTGAATAAAAATCCGTATAGCTTATAAAAATCTCATTTTCTGTGCTGTAGAAAAAATTTATTCCGTTTTCCGATGACCTGTTGTTTTCTAAAAATTCCGCAATGCTTTTCATTCTTCCCCTTGTGCCTCCTTCGTTACGTCCTTTGTTTCTGTATTGCTGTCATTTAAATATATATCAACCGAAAGTCCCGATTTTAAATACTCATACCCTTGGTCAACTTTGATTTTTGCCATTACTATTGTGTCTCCGTCTTTTTTCTCGGCTTTATCCGCAAGCTGAACCACTGTTCCCGTTATTATCTTTCCTTCATCGTTTTCGGCAAGTTTCATATCAACTTTATCACCTGTTTTTACGTCCGAAAGCATATCCTCCAAAACTTCACCCTGAACATAAAGACTGTCGCTGTATATAAGCTCTATAACCGTTCCGCTTTCGGCAGAAAGACTTGAGCCTTTCTCGCAGTTAATTGCCGAAACTATTGTTCCGTCCTTTGTTGCCACTATTTTTCCGTCTTTTATGTATTCCTTGTTAAGCTTGCTTTGCATATTGTTTATTTCGTTTTGAGTTGTATCTATATTTACTTTCAAAGTTTCTTTTTCGCTTGCTATTGATGTTTCAGTGTTTTTTATATTTGCATTAAGAGTATTGAGCTGACTTTCAAGCTCATCAACCTCAAGTTTTAATGAAGTAAGCTCAGACTCCTCCGATACGGCTGTATTATCGTATTCACTCTGTGTACTTTTGTATGCATATTCATAATTTTTATAATCGTTTTCCGATATTCCGCCTGTCTCAAGAAGAATTTTTCCCGATTCATAATTCTGTTTATCTATGGCAAGCTTTTTTTCCAATGCCGTTCTTTGGTTTGCTATGGAAAGCAATGTAGGTGAATTTTTGTTTTCAAGATAACCTTTTTTTAAATTAAGCTGGCTTTTTACAGACTCTATTTGTTCTTTTTCCGAGACAAGCTCTTTTTCTGCTTTATCAAGTGAAATCTTGTACTGCTCTAATTCATACTGTTTCTGCTGTATGGAAAATTCATAGTCGGACATATCAAGAGTAATTATGGCATCTCCCGAATTAAGCTTTTCACCTGCCAAAACATTCACATCTGTTACCGTAGCCGGAAAATCTATTATTATATCCTGCTTATGTTCAGCCTGAACGCTGCCGTAAATCATATTTGTTTTACTTGCAGTCTCAACACTGCTTACACTGTCTGTACCTGTGTCTTTTTGAGAACAGCCCGTAAATGCAAGGCATAAAATAAGGGCAGCCATAAATTTGAATTTCATTTTTATCCTCCCAAGAATTGTTGCTGTTGATTAATATAAATTAGTTTTAGATAATTATATACCTTTATTTTAATTTTTCAATACCGAATTTTTTAGGGATTTATATAGAACCGTAAAAACTCCACTATTTTCAATAGCTGCAATATTGTTGATAATAATTACTAAAAACAAAAAATATCATCAGCTAATGAATACATTCACTATCCGACAATATTTTTGCGTAATTTTTTACCGTTTTAAAATTCCGTAAAGAATTTATTTTTTAACGGTATTTGATACATATTTAAATTAAATTTTCAACCGAATATTCGGGCATAAAAAAACAGGCCGTAGATTTTTTATTCGGTCTGTTTTTAATATGGGTTTGGATTATCGGTATTATTGAGAAGATAATCAATGCTTACTCCGTAAAACTTTGAAAGTTTAATTAGAACTTCTGTAGGAATATCACGAAGTCCAAGTTCATAACGGGAATAACATACTTGTGAACAATTTAAATACTTTGCAAGGTCTTTTTGAAGTAAATCTTTGTCTTCTCGTAAATCACGAATACGTTTATACAAAATATCACCTCACATTGATAATAATTTTACCATTTTTAAATTTTTAAATCAATTCCACAATATAATACTTCTTTTTACCGCACACCAATTAGTAATGTAACCGTTATAATAAATATCCGTATTGTTTGCAAAATCCTTGTATCTGTTCCCATACATATTTTATAAAAGGCAGTGCAAAAAAATATTTTATATTTTTATAAAAAACAAGTAAACAGGTACAGGCAGACGGCATATATTTAGTTTTGTAAAAAGATTAAATATTGGAGGATGCAGTTTATGAACGGTTTTGGAGGAAATAATTTTTTATGGATTATCATTCTAATTATACTCTTGGGAGGAAACAACTGCGGATGCAGCAACATAGGCGGAGCAAATTCTGATGACTGCTCATGGATCATAATACTTATACTTCTGCTCTGCTGCTGCGGAAATAACAGCCTGTCAAATAATGGCTGCAATATGTGCGAAGCATAAAAAATTTAATATCACAAACCCTTGGGATTTTGTCCCAAGGGCTTTAATTTTTTTATGCTGTCCAGTTTCTTGTGATATTTGTAATTTCGTTATTATCAACGGTTACTGTTGTTGCATTTTCACTCCATACTTTATTTTCGCTTTCCGCAATACACGAAGGAAGGTCATTATACGTAAATTTTGCAGGCTCAGCTGTTGCTTCATCAGATAAAGAAAAATCCTCAACAGTTAAATCTTTTGAAACAGCAAGTGTTGTTTCACCGCATAAATTATACAGCGGATAAATATCCATAGTAAGGGTTCTGTATACACCGTTTTCTTCTATAAGGTCAATACCGTTGTTTTCCACACCACCATTTACAGATACTGTTTTTTCGCCTGCACTGTCGGTATTAAACTCTAAAGTATTTATCTTCATATCTTCTCCGCCGACAGTAATCGTATCGCCTTCTTTAAGTTTTTCTATATCTTCCAATTTGTATTTATCATAGTCATATACTTTTAAATGGATACTATATCCGTTATCGGTTTGCATCAAGTCCTTTTCGGGATCAAAGGAAACCGAATAAACACCGGATTCAAGTTTATTATCATCTACAGTAACAGGTGTATTTTCAGGCATTACCTTCGTTTCTTCTTCCATTGTATTTGCGGAAGATATTTCACTTGATGTTGACTGTGATACAGAGACATTTGATGAACTGTCTGTTGATGCCGTTTTGCAGCCACACAGGCAAAGTACGGTTATTGCTGACATAATAAACAATCTTTTCATTTTAACAACAGCTCCTTTTTATTTTCACATAATACTACAATCAAAATACACTTATAAAATACACTTTACAATATTAAAAATAAATTCTTCATAAAAAATTAATAAAAACCCTGAGCCAAAGTCCCAGGGTCATAGAGAGGATATGAATATTTTGTTATTTAAGCCGTTGTCTTGGCTGTATCTTTGTCAGTCAATTTTTTATGGTCTTTTATTTTGTCATCTGGTTTTTCTTTCCTTTCAGATACGATTATTGTTTTTGCCGTAACTGTGCTGTTGTCTTTGCTTGAACCGTCGGCAAGCTCAATTCTTATCATGGTACCTTCTTTAAGTGAGTCTAAATCTGTTTTGTTTGTTGTGTCATCTTCTTTACTGTAAACCAAAGTTGCAGATGTTATCAAAACTGTTTTCTCCTCTGTTTCAGGCTTGTTTGAGTCATCTGGTTTTTCGCCGTCAGGTTTTGCCGGCGGTTCTTCGCCGTCAGCAGGTTTTTCGCAATCAGGTTTTGCCGATGGTTCTTCGCCGTCAGCAGGTTTTTCACCGTCAGGTCTGCCCTTCATTGTTTCTATTGTAATTGAACTTCCTGAAACGGATTTTACAACACCCATAACCGTATTTTGGTCAACAGGCGATTTATTGGTATCCTCAACGGCTGTTTTTGTTTCTGTCGATGTTGTTGTTTCTGCTGCAAAAGCATATCCGCAACTTAAAGCCGTTACTGACATTGTTAAGAGAAGTGCCGATAAAATTTTTCTTTTCATTTTAATTCCTTCTTTCTCATTATTTTAGTGTATTGCTTTTCTTTGTTACAATGAGAGTATAGAATTTTAATGTGAAAAGCATATGACGTATTTCTGAAACAAAAATGTTTTTTGTGTGAATTGACTTATTTTTCCAGAAATGCCCTTATAGGTGAGCCGTCGGCATTTTCGATTTTAAGCGGAAAACAATAAAGTTTATAAAATCCTTCCGATATATTTTTCAAATCCAGATTTTCTGCAATAAGTATATTGTTTCTAAGAAGTGTTTTATGTACCGAAAAATTGCCACATGACTCGTCTTCTATATCCATATTATCCGTTCCCACCAATATAATATCTGTTTTCAGAATATATTCCGCTCCGTCTTTTGTAAGGAATATATTTTCCGAATCGGTTTTAAAAACAAGGGAGTTTACTTCTGAAAGATTGTATTTTTTAAGTACCTCTGAATCAATAAACTTATATTTTGATACATCAGCCAGAAATGTGTTTGTAAAAAAGTATTTATCATCAATTTCGGATACAGACATACCGCCATTTATAAAATGCATCGGTGCATCAATGTGGCTTCCCGTATGAGTTCCCATTGATATTTTATTAAGATTAAAACCATCTCTTTCTATTGAGAAAATCTCATCATTTTCAAACTTAGGATCACCTTCATAAACTGCCATTGAAGGCTTTAATGTTTTGGTTATATCAACAAACATATTTTTTACCTCTTTTTTATGCAATAAAATTGATATTTTTATATTAAGTATGTTATACTATTGCTATAAATTTTACAAGGAGGCTTTTAAAATGGCTGTAACAGTTACAAAAGACACAAAAATCGGTGATTTATTAATGATTGACAGACGTGTTGCCGTTCTTCTTATGCAGGCTGGTATGCACTGTGTAGGCTGCCCATCATCAGCAGGCGAAACACTTGAAGAAGCAAGCATGGTTCACGGCATGGACGTAAACAAGCTTGTTGACGCAATCAACGATTTTCTTTCAAAACAGTAAGACATTGGGGTTTCACCCCAATACCCCACAAGCCTTTAAAAAGGCTTGACCTAAACTTTAGTAAAAAACACTCAAAACTTTGTTTGAGTGTTTTTTTGTTAAATGATATTCGGATTAAGTTATAATGACTTAAAAAATTATTATAAAAACTAAAAATATTTTGTGAAAAGCACATTTATATTTGATTTTATCAAATATTTTTGACATAATGTGACAGCACATATTAATATAGAATCATAGCAAGAGAGACAACAGGAAAGCGGTTAGCCAACCAACTTGAAATGCGGAAGGCATATGATAATTAAGATAGATTATAACTTTAAGTTACATAAACTATCAATTACTATAAAAAATAGCCGCCCTGCTCGCACCAGAACGGCTAAGACTACCAAAAAGAGTAGTCGGTAGTTGTAAACACTGGCAACCACTTTAAACGGTTTCCATCTTGTTTACATAATAACACACTCAAAAATTAATTTCAATAGATATAAAAATTTCAAAGCATTATTTTCTTTTTTCGTTCTTGGGAAACCAGCCCTTTTCGACTCTCTTTTTCTGTTCTTTCAGTTCAAAAATACTCCACAGACAGGAACAGCCTATTACACCAAATATGCATGAAATAAATATGTTCTTAAAAAAGCAGGATACCGCAAGCATTATCAATCCAATAACAAAAAATACAGGCCATACTTTATCTGAAAAATAATATTCGCATTTTATAACTATAGGGTGAAACAATCCTATAAGAAAAAATGTAACAACCGCTATTAATATTCCGTTAAAACTCATTTCTGCCACCACTTTTAATAAATCATTTCCGTAAGAAGCCATTTTCCGTTTTCAAGTTCAGCTGTACTTTCTACTGTATAATCCTCTTTTGCGGGATTATCCGAAGGTTCTTCTATTTTTCCCGTAACGGAGAAAGCACATTTATTCTCATCTGCTTCCTTTATTTCAATCTTGCAGTCAGTCCAATCAACATAATACCCCTTTGAACCGTCAAGCACAGTATTGACACAAAGTTTTCCGTCTATATTAACATATTTCGGTTCATTTTCGTATGGATAGTCATAAAGCAGCATATCTGCCGTTTTCTTACAGTAAACCGAACATATATATTTTTCAAAAGCCGCATAGTCTGCAAAATAATTTTCATCAAAAAGAGTTGCTATTGTACTTTCGTCCGGTTTATTTTTACTATCTTTATTTTCTGCCGAACAGCCTGCAAAAACAATAAAACACAGAAATATGGCACAAAAGCATTTCAAAATCTTCATATATACATCCTCCTTACAAAAACTATCGGCTGTATTTTACTATAAGAATTTCTACCGCAATATCCGGAGCCATTTGCCCTGATTTTATTGAATAATCAGTATCAAGACTGTCTTTAAGTGCCTTTTTCAGTATATCTGCCGTAAAATTTCTGCTTTGCTGAATACATTTTTTTATTACAAAATCTCTCTGCTCCAAAAGCTTAGCTATTTCGGCAGGTGATTTACCCTGTGCTGTAAAGGTTCCTACCTGCAGCATAAGTCTGAACTGACGTACTATCATAGCAAGTATTTTAACAGGTTCTTCTTTATAAAGTAAAAGACCTCTGTATATTTTCAAAGCATTTTCCGTATTTCTCCTGCCTATTTCATCAACAAGGTCAAAGACTTTGTTTTCGGTAGATTTTATACATATGGCATCTATATCTTCATTCGTTATGATTGTTCCGTAATCTTTATAGTTTATTAGTTTACTTATTTCGGCTCTTGCATTTTCAAAGCCTTCCCCTACAACGGAAAAGAAATACAATGTCTGATTTCTTTCCATTTTAATACCTCTTTTTTTCGTTTGTTTTTCAGCCCAACTGTAAAGTTCCGCTCCTTGTGGCGGAGTACAAAGTGCAGCATGACCGTTTTTCATAACAGCTTTAAAAAGTGCAAGTCTTTTGTCTGCTTCTTCCTCAACAAAAACAACACAGGTGCTTTCCGGAATGTCTTTAAGCATTTGAGCCGCCTTTTCGCTGTCATTTTTTCTGCCTGATTTAAAAAGCCCACTGTCTTTTATTATTATAAGGCGTTTGTCACTCATAAACGGCAGTGTCTGGGAAGCGTCCATAACCGCATTCATATCTGCCGCACCGTCAAACACATCTATATTCATATCCTCAAAAGGGCCTGAAACAACTTTCTTAAATCTTGTCACCCAAGTTTCTCTTACAAAACTTTCTCCTCCGTAAAGGAGATAACAGCTTTGTAAATTTTTGTTTTTAATATCAGTTTCCAAAATTTTCATTGGCATATCCTCTCTTATTAAAAATCAATTTAAACTTATACTTTTTGCATTTAGTCGAAGATTTACATATTCTTCTTTTTCAACGTCAATTATCCCATCGTGACAGTCGGTATCGTTGCTTATTACAATATCCGCACCTGTTTTCCGTATGAAATCGTTGAAAAATTCAGTTTCGTCATAATCACTGAGATATATTGCATCACACTTAATATCAGCTTTAGAAAACATAATATATCTCAAATCCATTTCTGTAAGACTGTCTGCATACAAAATTCTTTTTCCGTTTAAATCAATTTCCAAAAGTATACCTGTTGAATTTATTTCCGTACTTATATCATCGGGAGGATAAATATATTTTATTTCAACATTACCTGTATACGCCTTTTCGTATGGTTTTATAAAATTAACTTCCGTATCTGTTTTATCTTCTTTTGACAAAATATCAGAATACTTTTTATCGTCGGCATTTACCGGTGACAAAACATATATGTTTCTTGCAGCATTATTTGTTTCGGCCTTATATGCAAAATTTAAGCTTTCTTCATTTTGACCAAATGTAAAAACGGCATTTGAATTATTAAAACCTCTGTAATTTAAGTATTCAATAACATTATTGATTTTATAATTGAGCCATTTTTCACTTTTTCCGCCCAGAATATAAATATTTCGGTCATATGTCTCTATAACGGTACAATTTCCATAATCTGAATTAAGAAAAACCAAATTATTATTTTTTAGAATAAATTTATTTGAAAGCGAAAAAACTGCACAAACTATAGAAACCAGAATTGAACACATACAGGCTTTCTTTCTGTCATTAACCAAAAACAATACAATTATCGCCAAAAAGAAAAGCACTGTAAACCACACGCTTAATCTGCCGACCGTAATATTTGAAAAAGGAAGCTTTAAAACAATTTTACATATGCATCTTATATATTTTAAAATTACAACAACCGTTCCGGCAAAAAATCTTCCAAGATATATATTAAAGGCGCCTGCAAAAATGCTAAGAAATATCATAGGAATAAGCACTGTTAAAACAGGCACAACAAAAATATTTGTTATAAAGCCGTATAAAGGAACTATATAAAAATTGTAAGATATTATAGGAAAAGTAACAACGCTTACAAACAAAGACGCAATAATTCCGCCTTTTATTTTTTCCGAAATACTGTCTGCCTGTTCGATAAAATCCGTAAGCTTAATAAGTGCCGCAACAGAAACAAAACTTAACTGAAAGCCTATTGAAAACAGGCTGTATGGATTAAGAAGAAGTATTATTATTCCCGCAATACTGCATGAATTTAATGCATCGCTTCTTCTGTAAAAAACTCTGCCCATAAGAGCAACGGCTGTCATTATAAAACTTCTCAAAACCGCTGTATTTCCACCTGTAAAGACTGTATAAAACCCAAGTATTATTACAGCTATCAGAGATGATTTTCTTTTGTTTATACCAAGCATTTCCAGAAATGCAATTATTACACCGGCAACTATTGCAATATGCAGACCGGAAATAGCAAGTATATGTGCTATGCCTGCCGAACTGAACAAATTTCTCGCATCTTTTGAAAGTCCAGATGTATCACCCGTAGAGACAGCCTTTATAATTCCGGCATCATCTTTTGTATAAATATTATCTATTACATAATTCACTTTATCTCTCAAATCATATATTTTTCCGTAAATACCTGAACCATTGTTTTTAATAAAATAAACCTCTGTGGAATCTGCCGCAAATGCAATTCGGTTTAAAAGCATATAGTTACCGTAATCAAAGCCTGTAAAATTATAATCTTCACTTCTTCTAACGCACCATGCACCTATTGTGTCACCAAGTTTTACAAAATTATTTTCATCTGTATAAATAACAGCCCTGCCTTTAATTTTATTTTCCATTCCGTTTTCATATACAGAAATATTTTTAACCGTAACCGATTCCGTATTATTAAGTGTAAATGATGTTTTGCAAACAGTGCCTTTTATCATAAATTCATTTCCATAAATGTTTTCCGACCTATCCACTGTAGAAAACAGCATTATAAGCAGCACCAAAAATGCTGCTGCCGGTAAAAACGCATAAAATATTTTTCTTTTTTTAAAAGCTAAAATTCCGCTTATGGCAACAGACAAAAAGACGAAAACAAAAATGCCTTCGCCTTTAAAAATTTTTGCAGCCGTTAAAGCAGCAACCATATATAAAAATATAACAAGTGCCGGTCTTTTCATTTTTATACAAATCTCCTTCTGCTTAAAACGGTAAATATAAATTTATCGGACTGATTAAAACCGTGGGACTCTGTCCCACACCCTGCGATTTTTTGAAAAAAATCGAGTAAAACTTTTATCAAAACGCAATTAC
>CAKQPE010000036.1 GCA_934256695.1 uncultured Eubacteriales bacterium | reverse complement strand
TTCGGGAAACCCATTCGTTTCCCGAACCCTTCCGCTTTATAAAATAACTTTGTCTACAGTCTGAAAATACCGTGACAGGTCACGGTATTTTACTAAAAGTTTTACTCAATTTTTTTCAAAAAATTGTGGGTGTGGGCAAAGCCCACGGTTTTTGTATTTTAAAAATCACCGTTTCGTTCTTTTTCGGTTATATTTCTGCTTTGTCTCCAAAGTCTTGGATAAAGAGAGTTTTTTTCGGCCTTTGTTATTTTATCTACGACTATATCTAAGTCAAGATTCTTATCAAAACCGTTTGAGTAAGTTATAGAACTTTCGCAGGAAAGGACAAGTGAATCAAGGGTGATTTTTTCGGCGGAATTTATGAATTTAAATTTTTCGCCGGTTTTATATACGTTGCCGTTATATTCAAAGCCGTATGAATCAGTATCGGGAAATCCGAAAAATGTATTTATTTTTTCTTTAAGCTCCGCAAGGGTACTGTTGTGCGGCATATCAAGTATTTTCCACATGGAAGAATCGTTTTTGAAGCTTATTTTGAGACGGTATATTTTATCTGATTTCTGCTTTTTGGTTAAAGATGAGGAAAAAACAGAAGTAAAAATATCATATGCCTGTATTATTTCGCCAAGGTCTGTTTCGGTTACTTTTCCGTTTATTGTAAATGAAGATTTGTTTTTTTGAGTACAGCCGAAAATTTCTTCGCCTTTATCTGTAAGAACATAGTAATTTGCAGGTGCGAAAAGTTCAAAGGAAAGATCACAGCCTGTTGTAAGCACTGGCCTTATATAGTCATAGTCCTCGGAGAAGGAATATGGCGAGGCATAAGCCGGAGAAAGCAGACCCATATAATATCCCAAAGGTGTTATAAGCCATTTATCAATAAGCACACCGAGGAAAAGAACAGATGAAACGAGTGCCTCATCTTCTTCGCTGAGGGAAGTGCTTTGGCCGAGGTCAGCTATTTTTTCAAAATCAAAGCCCATTGCCGTATATACGTATGCAAATATTTCGTCTGTTATACAGCTTGTTTTTATAATGTCGATAAGTTTGTACTTATTAAACAGTGACATAGGTGTCTGAAGCTGTTTTGAAATATTTTCTATGAAAATATCAAGAACGGTATCAATCAATTTTTTATGAATTTCTAAAGGCGAAAGAGAAAAAAATTTGTTATAAACATCATTGTTTATCTGATACTTTACTGTATTTATTGAAGGCATAGGCGAAATAAGCGAAAGCCTTTGTGCAATAAGTGCAATGTATGATATGTAATATCCGTCTTTTATAAATGCTTCTTCAAAATTTTGTGCAAGTGAAAATACATTCTCCGTTGAAGAAAAATCATATTCTCCGGCAGGAATACATTTTTGGCAAAGATATTTAATATCGTTTACAAATAAGCTTTTGTCTAATGAATCAATTTGTTTTTCCGACGTAAAACATATATTTTTGTTTTCATCGTAAAAAGCCTTTACGGAAACACGAACATCACTTTCCGCCGTGGAACGGATAATGTTTGACGGTGTGAGAGGTGTATCATCAATAAGAGCGGAGTAAAACCATTTTCTGAAAATGGAAGGACATACATTTAAAAGCATATCTTTTTCATCTTTTTCGGCAGTATCGGTAAGGTTTTTAAAGCCGCTGAAAAACACATCAAGAAGAGTGTTTATTGATTTTTCATTAAAATCAAGAGATTTGATAAGCATAATTTTCTCCTTATATTCAAGATATTCTATATTTTAACATAGAATACGGATTTTACAAGTTATAAAGGCAGATTGTAAGAAAACTTTATAAATTTAAACCGTAATATTATAATTATAAACAGAAGTGCCTAAAGGATTATATAATATATGCATAAAATTCATAAGTTATCTTTGAACAAAATTTTGAATAAAAATTTATAAAAATATACATTTTTGAAAACAAGGTGCGTATAATATAAAAATTTATGATAAAAATTTGTATAGTTTTAACTTGCAAATATCGGGTATTTAGTGTAAAATATGAATAAATTTGTGAGGTGAGTAGTATTTATAAAACTGAGATAGGGCTCAGAATGAAAAAATACTACCTATGGAAACGTCTCACACAAATTAAGTTCAGTTTATAATTTTTTATGACGCTGGTTACGTCTCGGCTGCATTATTAAGGGTAGTGCAGCACATTATAAACGGCTTTATTTGCTAAAGAGCAGAAACGGTTCACACTGCCGGATATGCTTTAAAGTTTCCAACATAAAATAAGGGTAAAAAAATTTTAGGAGGTTTTTAAATGAAAAAGAGAGTTTTAGCAATAGCAATGGCTACACTTATGTGTGCAGGTGTTTTTGCAGGTTGTGGCGGCGGAAGTACTTCTTCAAAACCATCATCAGGCTCAGCGTCAGCTTCAGGTTCGGCAGCTACAGGCTCAACAGCAGCTACAGGCGATGCAGAATATGAAATGATCGCAGGTACATCTACACCTGAAACACATCCTTACAACTTAGGTATGAACAAAATCGGTGAACTTGTAAGCGAAAAAACAGACGGTGCGGTTAAGCTCGATGTTTTCGGCAACTCACAGCTTGGTAGCGAAAGAGACCTCCTTGAAGGACTTCAGTTAGGTTCTCTCCAGATGACATGTACATCTACAGCTCCTCTTGCAGGATTCACAGATTCATTCCTCGTATTTGACCTTCCATTCATTTTCGAAACAACAGAGCAGGCAAGAGCCGTTCTTGACAGCGAAGTTGGACAGGAAATTCTTCACTCTGTAGACGATCAGGGCCTTGTTGGACTTGCTTGGTTTGAAAACGGTTTCAGAAACGTAACAAACAACGTAAGACCTATTACAGTACCTGATGACTTAAAGGGTATCAAGATCAGAACAATGGAAAATCAGATGCATATGGCAGCATTCCAGATAATGGGAGCTGACCCTACACCTATGGCTATGGGCGACGTTTTCACTGCTTTACAGCAGGGAACAATCGACGCTGAAGAAAACCCAGTGCCTATCGTTGCTACAAACAAATTCCAGGAAGTTCAGAAATACATCTCTATGACAGGACATATCTTTAGCCCAACACCTGTATTTATAGCTAAAGATTACTATGAAGCTTTACCTGAAGAGTATCAGACAGCTATCCAGGAAGCAGCTACAGAAGCAGCTCCTTACCAGAGAGAACAGATTGATGAGCAGAATGTAAGCGGTCTTGAAGAACTTACAAACGACGGAATGGAAGCTAATGAACCAGACAAGGCTCCTTTCCAGGAAGCAACAGCACCTATTTATGACCAGTACATAAAAGAAGGTACAGGCTGCGTATCACCTGAAATCTATCAGAAGGTTGAAGACATTTTAGCATCATTAAAATAATTTGAACTTTTCAAGAATTTAATTGATTAAAGACTACTGTATTACAAAGTTGGTTGTTTTAAACAATTAGGCTTGTATTAAGTAAGCTGCCTGAGAATTATAAATTATCAGGCAGCTTTTTAAGAGAATATCTTATTTTAATCTTTTTTTAATTTTTCTTTTTTGTTTTTATGCAGTGTGTGTGATTGGCATGATGTTTAAAAACATATGTTACAGTTAAGAGAAAAGAAGTGTGCTTTTTTCTTAAAGGTGATTCTATGGAATCCGAAACTCATTTGAGTTAGTCAATTTTTTGACATGCAATTATTTATTAGTTATCTTAGAGAAAAGCTTATTAACGGCGTGGTTAACCGTTAATGAGTATTAGGAGGGGCATTTGAACGTGAAAAAGATTTTAAACAATTTAGAAGGTTATTTTTGCGTTGGTTCACTTGCGGTAATGTCTGTCGTTATTTTCTGGCAGGTTGTTTGCCGTTATGTATTAAAAAGTTCATTACCATGGTCAGAGGAGTTATCAAGATACCTTCTCGTATGGACATCATTTATCGGCGGTGCTTACGGTGTAAGACTCGGAGCACACATCGGTGTTGAAGCTTTCACACTTCTTCTTCCAAAGAAAGCACAGAAGGCTCTTGCTATATTAGTTATGATAGCATGTACAATTCTTTGCTGCTTTATCTGCAAGTTTGGTTTCCAGATTGTTCAGACACAGCTTGCTAAGAATCAGCTTTCACCTGCTATGCGTATCCCTATGGGTTATATGTATGCAGCTATACCTGTTGGTATGATTTTCTTCATTATCAGATATGTACAGGATATTATTGAAGCTATAAGAGATTTCAATAAACCAGAAGAGAAGAAGGAGGCTGCTGAATAATGGCTACATACTTATTTATAACTTTCGCTGTAACAGCGATCCTTGGCTTCCCTATTTGGGCAGTTCTTACAACATCATGCTTTGTTGCACTTACAATGGGAAGCAATACACCGCTTATAGTTGTTGTACAGAGAATGTTCACAGCAACAGACTCTTTCCCATCACTTGCCGTACCACTTTTCATGGTTGCAGGTAACCTTATGGAAACAGGTGGTATTTCAAGAAGACTTATTAACTTCTGTAACTCAATCCTTGGCTGGCTCCCTGGCGGTCTTGGTATGGCAGCTATCCTTACATGTATGTTCTTCGCTGCTATCTCAGGTTCAGGCCCTGCTACAGTTGCAGCTATCGGTGGTATTATGATTCCTGAAATGGAAAAAGCAGGATATGACAAAGCATTTGCAGCAGCTCTTATGGCTGTTTCCGGTGCTATCGGTGTTATTATCCCTCCTTCAATCCCAATGGTTAACTTTGGTGTTGTTGGTTCTGTTTCAATCGCTACATTGTTCGCAGCAGGTTTCGGCCCTGGTATCTTAGTTGGTCTTGCACTTATGATTGTTACATTCATAACAGCTAAGAAAAACGGTTACGGCCTTGCTGTAAAACAGAAATTCTCTATTGTTAACGTAGGAAAAGAATTTATCAAAGCTTTCTGGGCATTATTAATGCCTGTTATTATCCTTGGTGGTATCTACGGTGGTATATTCACACCGACAGAAGCAGCCGCAGTTGCCGTTATTTACGGTTTCTTAGTTGGTCTTGTTATTCACAGAGAACTTAAAATCACCAAAATCCCTGCACTTTTCATGGCAGCAGGTAAATCAACAGCCATGGTTATGATGATTATCGCATCAGCTTCAGGTTTCGGTTGGATTCTTACATCTGCTCGTATTCCTGACGTTATTGCAGCTGCAATGCTTGGTATCAGCTCAAGCAAGATTGTTATCCTTCTTCTTATCAACATCATGCTTCTTATTGTTGGTTGTCTTATGGAAACAACAGCAGCTATCATCATCCTTACACCAATCTTCTTACCAATCGTAACACAGCTTGGTGTTAACCCTGTTCACTTCGGTATCATCATGGTAGTTAACCTTGCCATCGGTATGTCAACACCTCCTCTTGGTGTTAACCTTTTCGTTGGTTGTGGTATTGCTAAGATTTCTATCGAACAGATTACAAAAGCTATTATCTGGCTCCTTATTGCAAACATTATAGCTCTGTTCGTAATTACATACATCCCAGCAATCTCTATGACTGTACCTAAGATTATGGGTCTTACAGCATAATTTAAGTAAGATAAACGAGATTAAAGCCCACGGCATAAAACCGTGGGCTTTTTGTATGTTTAAATTCTTTGGGTTTTGCTCAAAACACCAATGACATAGGTATTTTTTCTTTTGCTGTGTAATATATATTTTTTAGAAGAAATTTATATGCAGAAAAGGAGAAAAAAATGGAGCAGAAACTTATAAGGACAGAGTTTATAAGCAATAAAATTTCAATGCAGGTTACGTCCGAGAGTGAAATAATAATATCCGATTCTCAGCCGGATATTAAAGAAATTATATATGACTGTGCCGTGCCGGCAATAACTTTTTATAATGTATCGGACGGAAGAATAAATTTTAAAGGAATAATAAACGAAAATTTTATTTACATATCAAAAAACAGCGATAAAGCAGTAGCATCGGCGGAAAATGTGGTCAATTTTGAGGATATAATGAATGTAGAAGGATTGGACAAAGGCAGCTGTGTTATGGTCAAAGCTGTTTTGGACAGAAGTGAGTTTAGAAAAATAAATGAACGCAAGGTGTCTGTAAGAGTTGTTATAACGATACAGGCTGATATATATGCATCACCTGAGGTTGTATCGGTAATACCCGAAGAAAAAGATTTTGTGCAGTTTCTTTCAAAAAACAGTACAGCAAGAAATCATGTTTATCAGAATAAAAATGAGTTTGATATACATGAAACATTTTCACTGCCTTCTTCCAAAGGTGAGGCAGATGAAATACTTGCAAAATTCAGTAATATTAATGATGTTGATACAAAAGCACTGGGCGGAGGATACCGTATAACGGGTAAAATATGTGTGGATATTATATACCTTACGGGAGAAAAAAAGAATATTGAATCTATGCGTTTTGAACTGCCATTTGAGGAGAATATTGACAACGATTTTGTAACAGGCGGAATGTATGGCAAAAGCAGCGTAAATGTATTGAGTATGAAAGCAGAGGTTTTTCAGGACAGCAACGGAGAAAAACGTATAATAGACATAGATGCTGTTTTAAATGAAGTTACGGATATATTTGAGGACGAGAAAATAACATATGTTACAGATGCATACTCGGTTAAATATCCGTGCAAGTGTAGTTTTGAAAAAATATATTTGCCGGAATCGGCAGGAAGAAATAAAGCACGGTTTAATTTAAAAGCCATGGCAAGCCGTACAAACGGTGCGGAAATTATGCAGATAGTCTCGGCTGATGCAGATGTGGTTCTTGACAGTGTTTATGCACAAAATGGTGTTGCGGCAGCAGAGGGAATAGTGAACGTAACGGTTATATACATAGCAAATGATGATTTAAGACCGGTGTATTCGGTTAAGACATTTATACCTTTTCATCAGGAGGTGGAAATAAACTCGCTTTTGGAAAAAGATGATATATTAGCAAAGGCATATATAGATTCGGTTGGATTTAATATACTTAACGACAGTGAGATAGAAATAAGTGTAAGCCCTGTAATTGATATGGAAGCATACCGTGTGAACAGAGTTAATGTGCTTTCGGATATAGAAAAAGAAGAAAATGCAGAGGAAATAAATATGCCGGCAGCGATAATATATGCCGTTCAGCCAAGTGATACCCTATGGGATATAGCTAAAAAATATTGTGCCGTTAAAGAAGATATAATGGATGTAAACGGGTTTGAGACCGAAGATGATATACATAATGTAAAGAGAATACTGGTTATGAGAAAGGTATAATATTGAGAAAACTTTTCCGTAGTTTTAAAAAAAGAGCAATTAAGTGATAAAAAGAATAAAATCCGCAGTCGGAAATGAATTATGACTTAGGGTGTCGGCTTTGTCGACACCCTAAAAATATTTTTATAAGAAATTAAGACCTGTGGAAATCCGTTCCATATACCATGCAAGCATTAGACTTTTACATCTGCATCAGAGCAACAGCGACAAATATGATTACTGTTATAATTAAAGGCAGAGAAAATATGCCTTCTGTTTTTTCAAGAGCAGTTTCAGTATTGATTTTATCGGAACCGGTTAATTTAAGCCGTCTGATATTATGTTTATGAAACAAAAACATAAAAAAGGCAAGAGGTATAAGACTTAATGCAGTCAGATATAAAACAGGAATAAGGTCCGAAAATGTTAAGACTGTATTCTCGGCTGCTTCTGTCATAGATTCATAGGCCATAAATTTTGAACTCATTACAGCAAGTATAGTCTGCAAACCATTTATAAGAAAATGACACAGCATAGACGAAAATATCGAATCTGTAATATAAACAAAGTAACAGAAAACCATTCCCATTAAAAAAGCATAACTGAACTGATTGAAGTTAAGGTGTGCCATACCGAAAAGCAGCCCGCAAAGGAAACAGGCTTTTTTGACAGACATATTTTTGAAGTTTGAAAATATCAGCCCTCTAAAATACATTTCTTCAAAGAATGCAGGAATAAGTGCTGTGACAAGAAGAAGTGAGAGGGAAGGCATATTTACAATGGAATCAAGGTAATCAGCCGCCTGATTATGAAAAAACATGGACGAAACTGCGGAAACAAGCATTAATACAGGCTGTATAAATATGGATATAATTGATATAAGAATTATATTTAAAGCACCCATATCGTTAAGACGAAATGTTTTTTTAATATTAATGCCTTTGGGTATAAGTATAATAAAAATTATGATAAGTGGCGGAAGAAATATCAAAACCTCCATAATAAAGTCTGACAAGAGATAGCTTTGTGGAAGAAGTGATATAATCGCCGACTGATAAAACTCAGAAAAGAGCATATTTACAATAAGTAAAAGAGCTGCAAGAGAGCCTATGAAAGTTAATTTTTTCATTCTTAATTCTCCTAAAAATTTATAAAATTTAACAATTAATTATAACACAAAACAGAAAATAATAAAACGGTTACCTTTTTGGCATATATAATATTTTTAGCATACAGAAAAGTATTGACAAAACTTTTATCAAAAAGTAATAAAATATGTTTTTTGGCATTGGTTTTGTATAATGCCGCAGTATGCCGAGGTAAAAAAATTATTTGATATTATTACTATGTTTTATTATAATAAAAAAGATGAATATTTTTTGCATAAGGGGTGTATAAAGAATGAAGATTTTGTTTATTGAATATCCCAAATGCTCAACTTGCCAGAAGGCAAAGAAATGGCTGACTGAAAACAACATTGATTTCGCACAAAGAAATATAGTTGAAGAAACACCTTCGGCAGAGGAGCTTAGAGAATATATTGAAAAAAGCGGTCTTGATATAAAGAAATTTTTTAATACAAGCGGACTTTTATATAAATCAATGAACTTAAAAGAGAAGCTTAATTCAATGACAGATGATGAAAAAATTGAGATATTATCCCAAAACGGTATGCTGATAAAAAGACCTTTATTGATAGGGGATAATTTCGCTTTGCCAGGGTTTAAAGAGGACAAGTACAGGTCACTGCTGCTGGATTAAGCATAATTTTGTCCTTTTTGTATAAAAACTGCAAAAACACTTGAATTTGTATTAAAATAATGATATATTCTACCACGTACACACAAATGTTTTTATAGGGAGAACCGGAGGGCAAAATGAAAGAAGATAAAAAGTTTTATATTGTGGATAAGAGTGTTCTGCCTGAGATATTTTTAAAGGTTATGGACGTTAAAAATCTTTTGGCAAGCGGCAGAGAAAAAACCGTACAGGATGCTGTAAGCAATGTAGGCATAAGCCGAAGTGCGTTTTATAAATATCGTGATGCTGTTTTTCCGCTTTATGAAAACACAAGAGGAAAAACGGTTACTTTCGGTATTAATCTTGACGATACAAAGGGGATTCTTTCCGCAGTACTTAATTCAGTTGCTGCAGCAGGAGCAAATATATTGACAATAAACCAGAATATACCTATAAACGGTATAGCAAACGTAACTATTACAATAGAAACAAACGCCATGGACAGTGATATGGGACATTTTATGGATAATGTTAAAGAACTGCCCGGTGTAATATCTTTAAGTATAATAGCAAGGGAGTAAATTTATGGCAGGAGTAGGAATTTTAGGTTATGGTACAGTAGGCAGCGGTGTTTATGAGGTTTTGAAGATAAACAAAGAAATTATTAAACGCAAGGCTGGAGAAGAAATTGAAGTAAAGAAAGTTCTTGATTTAAGGGATTTTCCGGGTGATGAGGCAGAAAAAATTCTTACTCATGATTTTGAAGATATTTTAAATGATGAAAGCATTGATGTTGTAGCAGAGGTAATGGGCGGTGTTGAACCGGCATTTACTTTCAGCAAAAGAGCAATGGAAAAAGGCAAGAGTGTTGTAACAAGCAACAAAGCACTTGTTGCGGAAAAAGGTCCCGAACTGCTTAAAATAGCTAAGGAAAACAATGTAAACTATATGTTTGAGGCAAGCTGCGGAGGTACTATACCTGTTATAAGACCTTTAAACACATCTCTTACATCAGATGATATTTTAAAAATAAAAGGTATACTTAACGGTACAACAAACTATATTCTTACAAAGATGACTGAAGAAGGAAAGACTTTTGAAGAAGTGCTTAAAACAGCACAGCAGCTTGGTTATGCCGAGGCTGACCCTACAGCAGATGTTGAAGGACATGATGCCTGCAGAAAAATAGCAATACTTTCATCAGTTGCTTTCGGTGCTACTGTAGACTACAAGGAAATACTTACAGAAGGCATTACAAAAATTACAGCTAAAGATATTGCTTATGCAAAGGCTCTTAACTGTGTAATAAAACTTATTGCCGGCAGCGAAAAAACAGCCGAAGGCGTAAGTGCAAAGGTTTCTCCTTGCCTTATAAGCAATAAGCATCCGCTTGCATCTGTAAACAACGCATTTAATGCAATATTTGTTCAGGGAAATATGTCCGGTGAAACAATGTACTACGGCAGCGGAGCAGGCAAGCTTCCTACAGCGGCAGCAGTGGTTGGAGACATAATTGACGAAGTAAAGAGCAAAGGCACTCATAAAGCTATAGACTGGAATGTTGACGAAACAATTCATGTTTTAAGTGCTGACAAGAGCGAGGTTAAATGCTTTGTAAGAGTGGCTTTTGAAAATAAAGAAGCAGCCAAAGCAGCTGTTGAAAAAATATTTGGCACAGATAAATTTACAGAAATACCTGAGGCAGAAGGCGAGTTTGCTTTCTTAACAGGAAAAGAAACCGAAAAATCAATTAACGAAAAGAGAGACATTCTTTCCGCAGATAATTCTGTAAAAGAAGTTATTAACATAATTCGTGTGGAGGAATAAAAAAATGAAGCATATAATAGTACCGGCAACATCAGCAAATATGGGTTCCGGATTTGACAGTGTTGGTATAGCTTTCCAGAAATACAACCATCTTTGGTATGTGGAAATTGACGAAGGCATACAGATACTTATAAACCGCAAACAGGAGCTGAAAATACCTACAGATGAGACAAACCTTATTTATAAGACAATAAAGGATTTCTTTACAATGGTAGGAAAGCCTATGCCGGGTGTAAGACTTATACAAGAGGACTACATACCAAACACAAGAGGTCTCGGAAGTTCCGCAGCATGTATAGTGGCAGGTCTTATTGCCGCAAATGATCTTTCCGGATGCCACTACAGCACAGATGACTTATCTCAGATAGCTGCACAGATTGAAGGACACCCTGATAACTCTAACCCTGCACTTTTGGGCGGTATGGTTATCGGTGCTATGAGTCAAGATGAAATGAGACATGTTAAGGTAAGTATGCCGGACAATCTTTCGTTTGCGGTAATGATTCCTGATTTCCCTGTATCTACAGAAAAATCAAGAAATATTCTTCCTCATACGGTTTTGAGAAAAGATGCGATATTCAACTCATCAAGAGCAGCACTTCTTGTTGCATCAATGATTACAGGCAATATAGATAACCTTAAAATGGCTATGGATGACAGACTTCATCAGCCGTACCGTATGCAGCTTGTTCCTGGTATGGACGGAATATTTAAGGCTGCCGACAAATACGGTGCAAAGGGTTCGTATCTCAGCGGTGCAGGCCCAACTTTGGTAAGCGTGCTTACAGATGATATGGCAGATGAGTTTGCTGTAAATATGAATGCTTATCTTGCATCTATAACAGACCACAAGTGGACACTGGAAATTTTGAAACCGGACCTTTTAGGTGCAAGAATAATAGAAGGCTGACAAAAATTTTAAAAGATAAATTAGAACAGGGGGAAAAACATTGTTAGTAGTTCAGAAATTCGGAGGAAGCTCCGTAGCTAATGCTGAAAGAGTATTCAATGTAGCAGGCAGAATAGCCGAAACCTATGATAAGGGCAATGAAGTTGTAGTTATACTTTCTGCACAGGGCGACACTACAGATGACCTTATTGAAAAGGCACATGAAATAAATCCTAATCCGTCAAAAAGAGAAATGGATATGCTCCTTTCAACAGGAGAACAGCAGTCAGTAGCACTTATGGCTATGGCACTTCAGAAAATGGGGTATAATGCAGTTTCTCTTAATGCTTTTCAGGTTGGCATTGCAACAACATCGGTTTATTCCAATGCAAAAATTAAAACAATAGGCAGAGAAAGAATCCGTCAGGAGCTTGACAGAAAGAATATCGTTCTTGTAACAGGTTTTCAGGGAATAAACAAGTTCGACGATATCACAACTCTTGGCAGA
Source organism: uncultured Eubacteriales bacterium (assembly GCA_934256695.1). GTDB lineage: Bacteria > Bacillota > Clostridia > Lachnospirales > Anaerotignaceae > Neoanaerotignum_A. The sequence continues at coordinate 4,964 of CAKQPE010000036.1, read as the reverse complement.
GGCGGTTCAGATACATCAGCTGTTGCTATAGCGGCAGTACTTGGTGCAGATCTTTGCGAAATATATACAGATGTTGACGGTGTATACACAGCAGATCCAAGAATAGTTAAAGACGCAAGAAAGCTTGACGAAATAGGCTACAGCGAAATGGCAGAGCTTGCATCACTCGGTGCAAAGGTTCTTCATACACGTTCTGTAGAGGTTGCACAGAAATACGGTGTGGAGCTTGTTGTTCGTTCAAGCCTTACAAGAGAAGAAGGTACAGTAGTTAAGGAGGATTCCAAAGTGGAAAAAATGCTTATAAGCGGAGTTACTTCCGAAAAAGATCAGGCAATAATTACAATAAGAGGTATTGAAGACCAGCCGGGCAGTGCTTTTGAAGTTTTCTCAATACTTGAAAAACATAATATTTCAGTTGACATAATAGTTCAGTCAAACGGTGCAAATAACACAACAGCTATTTCATTTACAGTATCGGCAGGCGACAAAGACGAAGCTATTAAGATACTTAATGAAAACCGCCATTTAATCCATGCACAGGATATTACATCAACTACAGGTGTTGCAAAGGTATCTATCGTAGGTGCCGGTATGGCTACACATCCCGGTGTTGCAAGCCTTATGTTCGAAGCTCTTTATGATGCAGGTGCAAACATAAAGATGATTTCAACTTCGGAAATAAAGATAAGCGTTGTTGTAGACGAAAAAGACGTTGAAAACTCAATCGTTGCTATCCACGACAAGTTTAACCTTGCTTCGGCAAACATGAGAAAAGCATAAAAACAAATATAATTTTCAACCGAAAGTCACTTTAAAATGTAATGTTTTGAAGTGACTTTTTTGTTAAATACATATAAATTTAAATAAAAATCAGCTTATGCAGATGTATACGGAGAGTGTGATTTTAAAAAAATGTTGGATTATGGCGTTGGGTGTGTTAAAATAATATGATTGTAAATAATTTATTAAGGAGCAGAATAAGAAATGAAAATCGGATATCTCGGTCCGCAGGGAACATTCTCCCAAATGGCGGCTGATAAATATGCACAGTCTCTGAGTAATTTCAATAAAGAGATTGAGGTTATACCGTTTTCCAAAATTCCGGATATACTCAAGGCAGTAGATAATGGTGAGATTGACGAAGGTGTAGTACCTTTTGAAAATTCAATAGAAGGAACGGTAAACTATACCATAGATTCACTTATATTTGATGTTAATCTCCATATAAAAAAAGAAATAGTAATTCCTATTTGCCATAATCTAATGACAAGAAGGGAATGTGTGGGCAAGAAACCGGAAAAGATATTTTCACATCCGCAGTCATTGGGCCAATGCAGAAAACATCTGGAGGAAGTATATCCCGATGTGGAAACAATTCAGGTATCATCAAACTCGGAAGCGGCAAAAATAGTAAGCGAAAGCACAGAAAATTATTTTGCAATTTCGCCTAAAGCTGCCGCAGAAATATATTCACTTTGCATAGTTGAAGAAGGAATACAGGACAAAAGCCACAATGAAACAAGGTTTTTTGTTGTTACCAAAGAGGATACAAGCACTGTTAAAGACGGAAAGACGAGTGTTGTATTTTCTCTCGGTTCAAAGCCGGGCGAACTTTACAGAGTGCTTGATATACTTGCTATATGGGATATAAACATGAGCAAAATAGAGTCAAGACCGATGAAAGATCAGCTTGGAAGATACATATTTTACATAGACCTTGAGTGTAATAATATTTATGACAGGCGTGACGCACTTAAAATGCTTGAAAGAAAAACAGACTTCTTTAAGCTTTTGGGTACATATGATATATTGAAATAACCTTGGAGGCAGTTGGCTTTGAAAAGTTTTTTTAAATATATAAAAGAAGAAGTGAGTCTGTTCGGCAAATTATTTTTCGGTATTATATTTATATTTTTACTGCTTTCGGCGGTTATAATGCCTACCGTGGCGTTTTATATGTTATCAACGGCGATAATTGCTTTTTCTTTCTATTGCTGCATAACTTGGTTTTGTATAAAGAACAGCGAAAATAAAACTGATGATGCAGCTAAAGCTGTTGTTAAAGCAATTAAAAAAAGCGATTTTATTTATCTTATGGGCCACAAGAGAGCGGACTTTGACAGTTTTGGTGCATGTGCCGGTCTTTATGAAGTATGTAAAAAATATAAAAAAAATGCTAAAATAATAATTGGTGATGATATATTTGCCATAAAGGATATATATGACAAATATATTCAAAACGATGAATATAAAGATATATTTATATCATCGGCAGATGCCGAAAGCGGAATGGTGAAAAATAGCCTTGTTATTTTGTGTGATACTCATGCACTATCGTTGGTTGAAAATATATCTGTTTTTAAAAAAGCAAAATATACAATAATTATAGACCATCATAAAGACAGCGGAAATGCGGTTTTTGCCGATTATATGTTTATTGAACCAAAGTATTCTTCAAGCTGTGAAATAGTGACTGACATACTTAAAGGTGCAGGTGTATCACCTTCGGTTGTGGTATCGGAGTCACTTTTGGCAGGACTTATAGTTGATACAAGAAGTTTCAGTATAAACAGTACAGAAGGTGTATTCTATGCAGCAGCATATCTTTGCGAAAAAGGTGCTGATACGGTTTCGGCAAGAAAGCTGTTTAAAAACAATATGAAGCTTGAAATGGCAAAAGCAAATGCCGTGGAAAGCTCTAAAATATATAAAAGCGGTATAATATTTTCTGTTTGTGACTATAATCACAAAAATGTATACCTTGCCTGTGCAAGAGCGGCAGATGAGCTTTTGGACATAAAAGGAGTTGAAGCATCAATAGTCATTTGCAAATATGACACTACGGTTTTTGTAAGTGCAAGAAGCAACGGGCGGGTTGATGTTGGAAAAATATTGAAAAAATTAGGCGGTGGAGGTCACTTAAATATGGCAGGAGTGCAGTTTGAGGGCAAATCCATAGCCGATGTTGAAAAAATGCTGAAAAAGTCAGTAGACGAATATTTATTGGAGGTAAATGAAAATGAAAGTAATTCTTCTTGCAGATGTTAAGGGAGCAGGTAAAAAAGGACAGCTTGTAAACGCAAGCGACGGATATGCAAACAACTTCTTATTCCCTAAGAAACTTGCACTTGCAGCAACAAACGAAAACATAAATAACCTTAAATTACAGAAAAAAGCCGAAGAAAAGAAAAAAGCCGAGGAACTTGCGGCAGCTAAAGAATTAGGCGAAAAGCTTGCAGAAAAAGACATTAAGGTTACTGTTAAGGCAGGAGAAAACGGAAAGGTTTTCGGTTCTGTTACAAACAAGGAAATTGCCGCAGCCATAGAGGCACAGACAGGTCTGGTTGTAGATAAAAAGAAAATCGTTATTAATGACGCTATAAAGATGGTAGGCACAAGACACGTAAACATAAAACTTCATCCCGAAGTTACAGTCGAGGTTAAAGTAATTATTACAGAAGGCTGATAAAAGAGGGACATTATGGAGCAGGAAAATACAACTCAATATTTTAATAAAGTTCCGCCCCATGATGCAGAGGCGGAGCAGGCGGTTTTAAGTTCTATGTTTATAGACAGAGAAGCGGTTTCTGTTGCCATGGAGGTTCTTAAAGGTGATGACTTTTATCGCCCAGACAACAGAGCTGTATTTGAAGCCGCATTGGAATTGTTCGCAAAAGGCGAGCCTATAGACATAATAACCGTTAAAAACAGGCTTGAAGAAAAAGGAATTTTTGAACAGGTAGGCGGAATAGGTTATATAAGCCAGATTGCCTCATCTGTGGGAAGTTCCGTAAACATACGAAACTATGCAAAGATAGTAAAGGATAAGGCTGTTTTAAGAACCCTTATAAAGACAACAGGTGAAATAACACAGCAGTGTTATGACGGAAAAGAAAGCATAAATCATATTCTTGACAATGCAGAGCAGGGAATATTCAATATAATGGAAGGAAGAAGCTCAAGCGGAATTTTCCATATTAAAGATGTTGCGGTATCTGCCTTCGAAAGAATAGAAGACATATATAAAAACAAAGGAAAGCTTACAGGTGTTCCTTCGGGGTTTGCCGATTTTGACGCAAAAACGGCAGGGCTTCAGCCGTCGGATCTTATACTTCTTGCAGCAAGACCGTCTATGGGAAAAACAGCATTTGCCCTTAATATTGCCCAGAATGCGGCTATAAGGGCTAATGTGCCTGTAGCCATATTCTCATTGGAAATGTCAAAAGAGCAGCTTGTAAACCGTATGCTTTGCTCTGAGGCTATGATAGATGCACAGAAGCTGAGAACAGGTGAGCTTAACGAAGATGACTGGCCTAAGCTTATTCAGGCTATAGGGCCACTTTCACAGGCGGACATATATATTGACGATACACCGGGCGTTTCGCCTATGGATATAAGAGCCAAGTGCCGAAAGCTGAAACTTGAAAAAGGCGTAGGACTTATACTTATAGACTACTTGCAGCTTATGAGTTCTGACTCCAAAACAGATTCAAGACAGCAGGAAATTTCCGAAATTTCCAGGTCGTTAAAAGCCATAGCAAGAGAAATGAATGCACCTGTTGTGGCACTTTCGCAGCTGAGCCGAGCCTGTGAAAGCCGTACAGACCACAGACCTATGCTTTCAGACCTTAGAGAATCGGGAGCTATAGAACAGGACGCCGACGTAGTTGCATTCCTTTACAGGGACGAATATTATTTTCCGGACACGGAAAAGAAAAATCAGGCAGAGCTTATAATAGCAAAACAGCGTAACGGCCCTACGGGAACGGTGGATTTAATGTGGTTAGGACAGTACACGAAGTTTGCAAATATGATGAAAAATTATTAAGATATTAAGGAAGATATTTTAGTGACGGATGAAGGGTGAATCCTTTAATCAAAGTTTTAATAAAACGGATTAAATTTAATTTTTTCCAAATGGAAAAGTGGGATTTGCAGGAACTTTTTTATCGAAAAAGTTCCCT
>CAKQPE010000035.1 GCA_934256695.1 uncultured Eubacteriales bacterium | reverse complement strand
AAGGGTTTAAAACCTTCTCCCCGGTGGAGAAGGTGTCGGGCTTTAGCCAGACGGATGAGGGGAAAAACAAAAAACAAGGAGTATGATTAACATTTATGTTTCCCATACTCCTTTTGCGACTATTTTGTATTTTTAATGCTTAAAATCAAGTTTGTCCTGTAATTTTTACACTTATTCTGCCTTGTTTAAAACTGCCGTATTTCCTTTGCTGCTTATTTTATATCCTACAGCTGCGGCTAAATCTCTTACGGCAATATAGTTTGTATTGTTTTTAAGTATTCGTCTTATGGGAATTTGTTTTCCGTCTACCTCTATATAACTGTTTTCAACCACTTCTTTTTCCTCCTTCCAGCTTTTAATAAATTCATCGGGCGTTTTATAAAGCTCTTTCAATTTTTTTGTAGTACTTCCCCAATAAGGCAGTTGAAAATGCGGTTTGTCAACAGGGCTTTCCCATTCTCCGCCCCACTCAAGGCCAAGGCTTTTACCTATTTTCCCTACCTTTGAAAAGAATCCGTCATAATCATTATACGCACCTTTTCCATCATTGCGGTAAACATCAAACGCCGTTCCCCATTGATGATGAGAACTGTAACTGTTTCCCCTTGCGTTAGTTACAATTTTTCCCGGCTTGCTTCTGCCCTTTTCGTATAGTGAATTTTGTTCTTCCACTGTCCTGTAACATTCTCCAATACCAATTATAAGTCCCTGACCACGACAAGCAGATATAAGTTTTCTGCCAAGATCTATCAGCTCAGGGTGACACATATTTATATCCCTCAATGTAAACTCCCCTTTTTAGGTTTATAGTAAGAAAGTGCTTCCTTGCTGTCGCTAAGACCACAGGTTGTAGGGTCATTTATATACCCGATAACGGCAACAGCAGTACAGCCTATCAAAAACGGATTTTGAACAAATGCTCTCAATTTTTCAATAAGCAGCTGCCACGAAGTAAACATCTGCGGCTCTGCACCTGTTGCTGTTAATATTACAGCTATCAATCCAATATAAAAATATGGATTTCTTAATCTTACCTTGAAATTTATTTTCATCTGTTTCCTCCTTTCAGTGCGAATTTATTTCATCTCTAAGCTCATCTATTCTGTGGTGAGCCGATTTACTGCTTTGTTCAACAACTGCCATTCTGTCCTGAAGTTTGTTATGTATATCCATTTTCTTCTCAAGAATTTTTATTCTTGCCCGAAAATCACCAAATGTAATTCCGAATGTTACAGCATATATTAAAATTTGTATCCAAAATTCAATATTAAAATTCATTTACATCACCCGAAAACATTCATCGGGATATTTGTAAAAACCTTTTACAGTATTAAACATATGTACTATCCCCTTTGTTTATTAGTTATTTGTTAATTGTTTTGTTTATATATAATTATATATTTTAGTTTTTAAAAACTTTATCTGGATTATATTACAAAAGTACGTCCCTTTGCTGACCCTTTTTCGGTTCTGTTACTAAAATTATTAAAGACTGTTCGGGTTTGTCTCAAGGTCTTATAATTTATTCACACTTTTGATATAAACGGAATATACTGTTAAAAAATATTCGGAGATAAAAAAATGAAAAAAATCATTTCTCTTTTAACTGTCTTTTCGGTTATAACAGCTACCGTCTTTTCCTCAGGATGTACCAAAAAAGCCGAAGAAAAAAACGAACTTACAAAAGTCAGACTTAACGAAGTTGTTCATTCTGTTTTTTATGCACCGCAGTATGTAGCAATAGAAAAAGGATTTTTCGAAGATGAAGGACTGGAACTAGAGCTTTCCGTCGGTCAGGGTGCAGATAAATCAATGACTGCTCTCCTTTCAGGCTCTGCCGATATTGCTCTTTTGGGTACGGAAGCAGGTATATATGTATATAACGAAGGTGCAAAAGATTATGCCGTTTCATTCGCCCAGCTTACACAAAGAGCAGGAAACTTTCTTGTTTCAAGAAACAACGAGCCGAACTTTGACTGGAACAGTTTAAAAGGAAAATCAATAATAGGCGGTCGAACAGGCGGTATGCCGGAAATGGTTTTGGAATATGTTCTTAAACAAAAGGATCTTGAAATAGGAAAAGATGTGGAAATAATAAATAATATTTCATTTGAATCAACAGCCGGTGCATTTTCTGCCGATACCGGAGACTATACAGTCGAGTTTGAACCTACAGCCTCTGCTCTTGAGAAAAGCGGCAAAGGTCATGTTGTGGCATCTTTGGGAACAGAAAGCGGATATGTACCATATACGGTTTACATGGCACGAAAAAGTTATATAGCAGATAATGCCGATATAATACAGAAATTTACCAACGCTATTTACAAAGCACAGCTTTGGACCGACAGTCATACATCGGAAGAAATAGCCGAAACTATAGCATCATTTTTTACCGAAAGCGATAAAGAAACACTTACAAAAATAGTAGAAAGATATAAATCACAGGATACATGGAAAACAAATCCTATATTTGAAGAAAGCAGTCTTAACTTAATCGAGGATATTATGGAAAACGGAAACGAGCTTGAAAAACGTGTGCCGTACTCAGACCTTATAACAACGGACTTTGCCGAAAAAGCCGTAAAAGACTGAAAACCTTGGGGTTTCACCCCAAACCCTGACCACCCTTTGAAAAGTGTGGACGGAAACTTTTTATCAAAACGCAACTTCATTGCGTTTTTCGTAACAAAAATTTTTGATTTTCCTAAACTTTGCCAAATAAATCCCCATTTGCACCACTTTTACCGTCCATAAAAGGGAAGGTGGCAAACCGAAGGTTTGACGTAAGGGTTTTAAAGCCTTCCTTTTCAGGGGCGGCTTATTAACAGCAAATTTTCGTTATACAAAAAACCTCAATGACTGTTTTTGTCATTGAGGTTTTTATTAAAGTTTACGTCCACGCTTTTCAAAGGGTGGTCAGGGTTTGGGGTGAAACCCCACAATCTTCTTTATTTCAAAACACCGTTTTGGTCAAACTCAATCTTTACATCTTCTTCAAGAAGTTCAACTTTATCTTTAATATCGTTGTAAATACTTTCCGAAACAAGCATTGTACCTATATTAAGTGTGTTATCAATTATCATCAATCTTGCATCTTCCGGTTTTACTCCGCCTATTGTTTTAAATGCAACATCTATAGACTCTCTTTCTGTATCGAAATGTACAGGAACTCTGCCTCTTTCAAGGAATGTTGTTGTTATAAGGTTTGAATACATTGCTTCATAATCTATTGAATCAACAAGTTTCTTTACTGTAAGATCTGCAAGGCCTATACCAAGAGCATTGCCGTATGATGCATCAGAAAGTCTTAATGCAACAAGTTTTTTAACCGCAGGATAATCAGGTTCTTTTTCGCCGAAAATTTTCATTCTGCCTATAACCTTTGTATCCATACCTGTACCACTGTACTGTTTGCCCATTTCCTTTACTATAAGAATATCAATATCTCTGCAAGGAAGTGCCGGTACAAGTGAATTTGAAAGCTCAAGCAGCTTTGCGTCTTCTTCAATAAAGTTTTCAGGCTTAACAGCTTTAAGCATATATGTTTCTTCATGTGCATTTTCAACTATACCAAGACCTACAAGTATAGGTGCATTTTTAAGTATAACTTCTGCTGTTTCAGGTATTGTTTTTCCGAGACCGTTAGTGTGCATTGCACTTGCACCTTTCTGTTTGCCAAGACCTACAGAAAGCATTTTTACAATACCGCTTTCGTTTTTTGCAATAAAATCCGTGTGTCTCTTTACTCTGTTTACAACTATAACGCCATCTGATTCATAAGCATTTTTATCGAAGTTTACATCAATACCGCTTACGGTTTTTCCCAGTATAACAGTCTCCATTGAAGAACGGATTTCACAGCCCATAGCCTCACTGCTTACACCGAACTTTTCACATACGTGCTTCTGGCCTTCTGCCGTAGCTCCGCCGTGGCTGCCCATAGCCGGCAGTATAAAAGGCTCTCCGCCTGCGTCTTTAACATAGTCAACTGCCGCTTTAATTATTTTATCTATATTATTTATTCCACGACTGCCGCAGGTAATACCTATTTTGCCGTTTGGCTTAATTTTAGCTTTAAGTCCAACACTGTCAAACTGTTTATATACTTCGGCTTTTATATCCTCAACTTTTTCGTTTGAAAAATGCTGTTCAATACGATACATTTTAGGAAATACTGCATTTTCTCTTATATAACTCATAACATCAACCCTTTTCATTAACCATATTACACAAAAACCTTGGGGTTTCACCCCAAAACCCTGACCAACTTTCTTGGTCAGAAAATTTGCTTCGCAAATCAGGCTTCGCCTGCCGCATTTATCTTTGCGGTTTCTTAAAAGTTGGAACAAAACTTTTATCAGATACCATGACAATAGTCATGGTATCTTGTTAAAGTTTAGATCAAGCCTTTTTAAAGGCTTGCGGGTATGGGCAGAGCCCACGGTTCTTATTATTTTACAAACAAGGACCTTTAAGCTTTCTGCGTTTCTTAAAGGTCCCTGCTTTTAATCTCCCGCAGATTATTCATTTAGCTTTATAACACACAACACACATACACACACTTTTTCAGCCGTTAGATATAAAACTGCGAGGTTATTACGTACTTTATATTTACTGTTTAAAATTCGGCTTAAACATCAAGCCATCGTTCTTTCATACATTGTCCTTCACGATATTCGGGAAGCTTGTCAAAATCCACACTTTTGATTTTTTCTATTGAAGAAATCTGTGCAATATCGGAAAGGGTAATTCCTTCTGCCATAGCTATGGCTTTAATAATACCGTTTTCGTCCTTTTGAATATCTTCCTCGGCTATACCGTAAACATCCATCTCTATTGACTGACCTGTAACGCCTATAATACGAACCACGCTTTTAAGTTTATCCAAAAGTACCTTTTCCAGCTGATTTATATTAAGACCGGCTATATTAAGCCCCGTTACCTTAACAACTGTTTTGTCAACATGAACTATTACACTGTTTTGTTCCATTTATATTAAACCTCAATAGTTGTTTCTTTAATAAGGTCAGGTACATTGTATTTTGTTCCGTCTACAACGCCAGGTATAATATCATCTGCCTGTGCAATGATTTCTTCAGGAGTAAGTATATCAACCTTTTCTTTCATCCATTCTTTTGTAAAGCCTACACTTGAAAGTTCTTCATAAGCTCTGTCTGTAATGTTATCCATAGCAATTTCAACACCCATTCTCTTAGCTACGGAAAGTACAGCCGGAGAAGCACCTACTGTTTTGCCCGGAATACATCCAGCCTGGAAACATTTTATTATGTTTGCTGCAAGAACTGACTTATCTGCTACTATACATGGGATATGTGCTTTAAGTGTCTGAGCATATTCACCGCTGCCATGAGCTGTTTCGCCTGCCGGGAACTGTCTTGTAGGGAATACACGGCCGAATTTTTCAGGCATAATCATACCGATACCTACAGAAATAATACCGCCTGTCATACCAAGAATGATTTTGCCGTTGCACATAATCTGCTGCTGACCAAGTATTGGGAGAAGAATTTCTTCCATAGTAACAATATTCATCATTTCTGTTGCAGAGTTGTTGTTGCTTGCACGTCCGGAAATACAAACATTGTGAACAGGGATAATCTTTGTTGCAGGGTCAGGGCCTCTGAAAAGTTTCTTTCCGGGATAATTCTTTACCCACTGGATAAGATGAGGTTCTTCTTTTATAAGTTCATCTGAATAAGGCATTTCAGCCATTTCAAGATAACCGAAATCTTTATTGATAACACCGTTGTCGGCAGCTGCCATAAATCTGACAGTACCTTCTACCATAACACCGTCGCTTGTTGTTGTAACAACATCAGGGTCAAAAATATTCATACCTACAGGGCCTTCAACTGTATTTGCAACAGCCTGAAAAGCCTGTAAAGGTGTAATACCTGCTGCCTTTACTTCTCTGTAGTTAATAAAAGCGATATTGAGAGGTATATATTTACCCTCAAGCATTCCTTCAGGAATCATTTTATATGTTAATTTAGCCATTTTAAATTACCTCCTTATATCAATGTCTGCCAATGCCAGGTCTTCTGTCTTCAATATCCTTACAGCCTATAAGATAAGCTTCCTCTGTAGGATGAAGAATATTAACAACTTCAAGAATAGCACTCTTGATATTTCCGTCTTTGTCAACGCCTTTTACTATAACAGTATGCATTGTTTCAGGTACACGAGGAATAACCTGAAATTCTATTCTGTCAACACCGTCTCTCATAGTCATTTCTCTTACGGCATGTTCTATACGTCCTGTTCTTAAAGACTGCATTTTAGCAGATGTAAGATTTTCAAGTCCTCTTATTTCGATTTTTTTAGGATTAGGACTTTCTTCGGCTGCAACTCTCATTTTTTTAAGGAATTCAGGTAATTTTGTGTGCATTAATTTCATATTAAACACCCTTTCTGCTGTACACAGCAATATTATAGCCACAATTTTCAAAATTAAGTTCGTATATACGAACAATATTTACCTCTAATTACATTGTAAATAATAGCAGACAAGATTATATAAGTCAATAAAAATTTTTTTAATTTTTCAAAAAATATCCCAAATTCAATGGTTTTTATACTGTATACAATAAATTAATTTATTTTTAAACTCAACTTAATTTTATTTTTCAGCCTTCACCTGTCTGACCGCTATACCACCTGTTGTCTTATTTTGCATCTAAAATCATATAGCACCGGTAAGACCGATTTGTGCATATAATTAGCATACTATATAATTTTTATGTACGTCATTGCTGTATGATATACCAAAAAAATATTAAAATCCGTTTATTTTTTATTGTTTTTTAATTTATTTATCCAATATTTTAATGATGTACTAAAAAAAGCACAAAACCGCGGTTTTAACAAAATATGCCTGTATTTAACATATTTTACTTAAAACTGCGGTTTTGTGACTTAACTTTTTCAGATTTATATACCGTCTTTGTAACGTGTATTCATATCTTTTTTCAATTCTTTCCAGTTCGGAACATATTTTTCAAGGATGTTATAAAAATCTTTTCCGTGATTATGAATTTTAAAATGCGTCAGTTCATGGCATACAACCTGATATATGCACGCAATATCTGTTTTTATAAGCTGTAAATTCAGTGTAACCACGTTTGTCCTTATATTGCATGTACCCCATCTTGTTTTCATGTTTCTTATCAATACAGTAAACTTAGGAAGTCTTTCTTCTTTCATGTCGAAATACGCCTTTTGAACTATAAGCAAAAATACCTCCTGTGCCTGTATTTTCAAAAAATCCATGTACTGTTTTTTCAATCTTTCACCGTCATGGCTTGAATATATAACTATACTATCATTTTCAATATATATATGATTTTTCTCTGATGCAATAATTTTAACTATATATTCTTTTCCTAAAAAATACACTTTTTTGCCTGTATATATTTCGCTGTCCGGCTTTGATATATTATATTTTTCTATTGCCACCATATTTTTATATATCCATTCACCTTTACTTTCCACAAAGGCTCTTATATACTCAATATCTGTCTTATATGGTGCTGAAACAGCTATTTGGCAATTTTCATTAATATGAATGTTTATATTTTTTACTTTTTTCCTTGTTACCGTATATTCAAATTCTGTTCCTTTGTAACCGAAAGAATAAACGCTCATGTTCATTCACCTTTTGTAAAATGTCTTATAGTGTCAAAATACTCTATATCTGAATTTATAATATTTTCATTTCCCAATGTTACCGAAGCGGCATTTTTAATCATTTTATCAAACATATCGGCACAATTAAGTATATCTTTTTTCCCCGAACCGAGAAGTTCATACCTTGATTTTTGAACCATTTCATCTGTTATGGACTGCATATATCTTGCTGACGCAATTTCTATTATGTCGGAATTGCTTTTCGGTCGGTCAATTTCGTTTACGGCACCAAGTATAAATTTTGAAATATCTATATCTTTTTTTGCAAATCCACGAAGGAAGTTTCCTATTTCGCCGTATATTTTATATGTCGTAACACAATTAGGGTCACGATATGAATACGTATACACACTGCCATTTCTCATCATTGTACAGCCTGAGCCGTAAGCACCGCCCTTTACCCTTACCTGATTCCACAAATATTCCGTATTTATTATGTTCTTTACAACATTCATAGCTCCGCTGTAACTGAATCCGAACTTATTAAAATCCGCACCCATAGAATTATATACTATCTTAGAGCTGTTTGTAATTCCTTCTTTAATAATGCTCGGCTTAAAATCAAAACCATATATTTTACCCTTTCCTTCCGGAAGAATATTTTTAAATTCATTAAATCTTTTTTCGGAATTTTTGTCAGCACCATTTTCAGAAAGCCTTATAAGAGTAACATTATCATTTGTAAACAACATATCTGCTGTTTCTTTCAAAATTTCTGCTGTTTTTTCAATATCCTTATCTACATTATTCATAAAATCTTTAAATGCCATACCACTGCATATTTCCTTGTATGCCGATGCCGACCGTACATATGACAAAGCCCTTACTGCCGAATATAAATGTCCGTTTTCGCTTATGGTGTGTTCAATTCTCATTTTAAGTTCACGAATAATTTTTTGCAGACTTTCTATTTTTGTAAAATCAAGCTCCGATGTAACACTTCTTAAAAGTTCAAAAAGCTTATCGGCATTTCTTTCAAGAGCTTTTCCGTTTACGGAAAGAAACGGTTTTACACTGCCATTTTCCTCATATATATCTATAGAAGAATAAATTCCTCCCGTATACATATCTATTTCTGCTGGCAGTCTGTCATATGAATATTTATTTGTGTCGAGTCTGCCTATAATCTTTGCCAAAAGTGAAGCATAAGGTATATTGCTTTGCGGAATTTTATCCATATTAAACAGCAGTTTGATATATTCAATATCGTTTGTACTGCCTATTGTTTCTATTCCGTATTCTGTAATATTTGTTTTGAGCAATTCGGCTTTCTTTTCTATTTCATTTATTGATACAAAAGGTATTTTATTTAAATCTTCTTCTTTTTCATCAGAGTCCTGATACTCTCTCAATGCCTTTGTGTCTGCAACTATTTTTTCAATTTCTTTTTCGCTTAAACTATTCTTCTTTGCTCTCAGCTTTTCTCCCAATTTTTTGTCGCTTTCAGCCTGAAGCCCTTCTTTTGCTCTTATAACAGTAAATGAACTGTGTCTGTTGTTTAAAATATATTCTTTAATAAGATTTTCAAAGTATCCGTTTTCAATGCCTTCTCTTAATACTTCAAAGTATTCCCACATTTTAATGCTTTCTACAGGATTTTTACCGTTAAGCCAACCATACATCATTCTCATTCCGTAAGCAAGACCCTTTGGTTTATAGCCGAAATCAGCTTCTCTCAGCACGAATTCAAGATAATTTATAGCAGAACGACATAAATCTTTTTCAATTCCTTTTTCGGCTGTTTCTTTAAGAACATCTGTTATAAGTTTTTTAAATTTCTCTTTGTCCTCATAACGGCATTTCTTTCCCGCTATACTTAACGTCATCTGATATGTTGAATTGTCAAACCAGCCTTCCAAGTCAGTACATAATCCACTTTCAACAGCAGCTTTTTTTACCGGCGAACTGTTTGTTTCAAAAAGTATATATGTCAGTACCTCCATACCAAACTGTAAAAGTATATCTGTCGATTTTCCTGTGCAGTAATTAAGAGAAAAATAACTGTCATTTTCCTCCCTTTTAAGAACCGAATACTCTCCTTCAAGATATTTGTATTTCGTTTCCTTTACTTCATCTATTACAGCTGTACCTTTGTTGTTTTCAAATTTATTAAGATACTCATCAGATAATAAAGATAAATATTTTTCTAAATCCATATCTCCGTACAAATAAATAAAACTGTTTGACGGATAATAAAACTTGTTGTAAAAATCCTTAAAACCTTCATATGTCAAATCAGGTATACTTTCCGGATCTCCACCCGATTCATAACCATAAACCGTATCTCCGAAAAGACTCTTTGATACAGTATTTTCAAGCACTCTTTCCGGCTGGGATAAAGCACCTTTCATTTCGTTGTAAACAACACCATTTAATTTAAGCTCGTCATCTTTGTTTTCAAGCTCATAGTGCCAGCCTTCCTGCTCAAAAATTTTTCTTTCCTTTAATACATTAGGTGCAAATACAGCATCGGCATAAACCCGTACCAAATTTTCAAAATCCTTGTCGTTACAGCTTGCAACAGGATAAACTGTTTTATCTGAATATGTCAAAGCATTAAGATAAGTGTTTAAAGAGCCTTTTTCAAGCTCGTTGAAAGGGTCTTTTACCGGATATTTTTCGGAACCACACAAAACAGAGTGTTCCATTATATGTGCCGTACCGCAATCATTTTCCGGCGGTGTTTTGTAAGAAATAAAAAACACTTTGTTTTTATCATCATTCTGTGCATAAAAAAGTTTTGCTCCGCTTTTTTGATGCACAAATACATGGCACATTGACTTTATATCTTCAACATACGATTTTTCATTAAGAAGAAAACCAAAATACGTTTTGTTGCTTTCAAAATTTTTCATATAATTCCCCTTTGAATTGTTTTTGGATTAATTAATATTAAGTATATCATAAAAATCAAGTCGTTACATGATATAAAAATTTATATTTTTATTAATAGCATTAAAATTTTATCATAAACGACTGTAATTTAAAATCTGCAAATTATAGTTTGACGTTATTATAATTTTTATGTATCATATTTTATATGATATATTAAGGAAAGGAGAATTTAGAATGAAACAGTGTATGGACTCTGACAATCTTCACAGAAGATTAAAAAAAATTATCGGACAAGTTCAAGCTATAGACCGTATGATTGACGATGATATTCCGTGTGAAGATGTTTTATCGCAGCTAAATGCCGCAAAATCTGCATTAAACAAATGCGGTCAAATAGTTCTTGAAGGCCACATTAACCATTGTATAAAAGATGCTCTTGCCAGTGGAGACGAGGAAGAAATAAAAAATTTTACTAAAGCAATAGAAAGATTTGCAAATATGCAATAATCAAAAACATAAACTATAACTTATACTTATAACACATCAAGGCTGATAAATTTTATCATATTTGATGTGTTTTTTAATTGACAGCATATACCCCTATAGGTATAATATATCTATACCCCCATAGGTATAGAAAGGTGGTTTATATTATGAAAAAAATAGAATATTTACTTTCATTAGGCGGAATAAAAAAAGATATAATTATTCTTGCCATTTCCGGATTTGCATTACTGTTAAGCATTTTAAATGTATTTCCAAACCTGCCGTTTAATATAGCATGGATTGCTATTATTCTTAGCGGTATCCCCATCATAGCCGAAGCTGTAATAGGCATTGTTACATCATTTGATATTAAAGCCGATGTCCTTGTTTCATTGGCACTTATTGCCGCAATATGTATAAATGAAGATTTTGCCGCCGGAGAAGTTGCATTTATAATGCAGCTCGGTGCATTGCTCGAAGATATTACCGTCACCAAAGCAAAAACAGGAATAGAAAAACTCATTAATCTAACACCGCAAACTGCCAGAATAATAAATGACAATAACGAAACTATCGTTCCTGCCGAAAATGTAAAAATCGGCAATATACTTAAAATTTTTCCGGGAGAAACAATACCTGTAGACGGAATCATTGTAAAAGGTCAAACTTCAATAAATCAATCTGCCATGACCGGTGAGTCCTTTCCTGTTGATAAATCAGTCGGTGACAGCGTAATGTCCGGTACAGTCAACCAGTTTGGTGCTTTTGAAATGAAGGCCACAAAAGTCGGTGAAAACTCATCTATCCAAAGAATGATTAAACTTGTACAATCAGCCGATGCAAGTAAAGCAAAAATAGTTGGTTTGGCAGACAAATGGGCTACTTGGATTGTTATAATTGCCCTTGCCTCGGCAATTCTTACATGGATAATTACAAAAGAACCAATTCGTGCAGTAACTATATTAGTAGTCTTTTGCCCCTGCTCACTTGTTCTTGCAACACCTACAGCTATTATGGCTGCCATCGGCAACGCTACAAAGCATGGATTTCTTGTTAAAGAAGGCGATGCTCTTGAAAGACTTTCAAAAGTAAAAAAAGTTACTTTTGATAAAACCGGCACTCTGACAACCGGACTGCTTAATGTTGTTTTTGTAAAATCTTTAACAGATAAATATACCGATGAAGAATTATATTTATATACTGCCTCGGCAGAAAAAAATTCTGAACATCCGTTGGGAAAAGCAATAGTCAACTGTTACAAAAAAATCAATGCAAAAAAACTTCCGGAAACAACAGATTTTAAAATGATACCCGGAAAAGGCATAATGGCTGTAGTTGAAGGTAAAAATATAGGAGTCGGAAACGAGGCTCTTTTATCGGAAATGTCAATCAAAACAGCTAACCTTGTATCTGATAATATTCCGAAAGGCATGACCGTTGCTTATATTACATTAGACAATATTCTTTCCGGAATTATAGCATTGTCGGATTCACTAAGAAATGACAGCAAAGAAACCATATCAAGGTTATTGCATTTGGGAATTACCCCTGTTCTTCTTACAGGTGATAATAAAGAAACGGCAAATCAAATAGCAAACAAATTAGGAATTAAAGAAGTGTATTCAAACTGTCTGCCTAAAGATAAATTATCCGTTATTGATAAATTTCAAATAAATAAAAACTTTGTGTGTATGGTTGGTGACGGTATTAACGATGCTCCTTCATTAAAAAAAGCTCTTGTCGGCATTGCAATGGGTGGTGACGGAAGCGATATAGCAGTTGAAGCAGCAGATATAACACTTATAAATGATGATATTAAAGAACTTCCGCATTTATTTTCATTGTCAAAATATATGATGAAAAAAATCAAATTCAATCTAATATTTTCAATGCTGCTTAACTTTACAGCAATAATCCTTGCCATGACAGGCATATTAAATCCCATAATAGGTGCATTGGTACATAATGCCGGTTCTGTGTTTGTAATTATTAATTCGGCATTTTTATTAACATACACAAATAAAAATTAAACCATATTTCATAACATCTGTCAGATAAAAGAGAGAATTTCAAAAAGTGAATTTCTCTCTTTTATTTTTTAACTTTTTTCTATACCAAAAAATAAGAAATTATAAACATATTTATTGTATATAATTACTTTACAGTAATTAAAATCAGCCAAGACAAACTTAATTTTTTATATTTTTTTGTTCAAAAGTATTGACAGAATACATTTAGTTATATATAATAATTATCAGATAATAATTATTGTTATTTAAACGAATTAAAAGATATATCTAAGGAGGACTAAAATTATGAAAAAATTTGTTTGTTCAGTTTGTGGTTATGTTCATGTTGGTAATGAGGCTCCTGATTTCTGCCCTGTTTGTAAAGCTCCTAAGGAAAAATTCAAAGAGCAGACAGGCGAACTTGAATGGGCTGCTGAACATGTTGTAGGTGTTGCTCAGGGTTCAAGCGAAGACATTATGGCTGATCTCAGAGCTAACTTTGAAGGTGAATGTACAGAAGTTGGTATGTACCTTGCAATGGCAAGAGTTGCTCATAGAGAAGGTTATCCTGAAGTTGGTATGTACTATGAAAAAGCTGCTTACGAAGAAGCAGAACACGCTGCTAAGTTTGCTGAACTTCTTGGCGAAGTAGTAACAGATTCAACAAAGAAAAACCTTGAACTTAGAATTGACGCTGAAAACGGTGCTACAGCAGGCAAAACAGACCTTGCTAAGAGAGCAAAAGCTGCTAACCTTGACGCTATCCATGATACAGTACATGAAATGGCTCGTGACGAAGCAAGACACGGAAAGGCATTCCAGGGTCTTTACAACAGATACTTCAAATAATTTAAGATACACATTCAGTTAATAAACACTAAAAACCCTTGTAAAACATTGATTTTACAAGGGTTTTTGCTGTTTGAAGAAATTTCAAAAGAGACTCTGTTCACAAGATGTCATAGGCACAAATCCACTTATATCAAAAACTTATGCCGTTTCTTCTGTATCGAATACAACTATTGATTCCAAAAGACGCTTTGCATACTCATCTTTTACCTCACTTATTCTGTTTACCGGAAGATATTCGGCTATTTTGCCTTTATAAAGGAAAAGAACATTATCACAAAGATATGTAACAGATGTAAGATCATGGGTTATAAAAATATATGTAAGTGAAAGCTTTTCTTTTAGTTCTCTTAAAAGATCCATAATCTGCACCTGTGTATGTGCATCAAGAGAAGAAATTGCTTCATCAAAAAGTATTATCTCCGGATTACAGGCTACCGCTCTTGCTATGCATACTCTTTGAAGCTGTCCGCCGGAAAGCTCGTGTGGAAATCTTTCGGCAAAATTTTCCGAAAGTCCGACTAATTTTAAAAGTTTTTCCGTTTCAATTTTAAAATTAAGTCTTACCTTTTCCCTTCTTTGGCGTACGGTAAGTCCTTCTTTTATAATATCTTTTATTCTGAAACGTGGATTTGCCGATGTTGTGTAATCCTGAAAAACTATACTTAATTTATTTTGCAGGTTTTTAATGCCTTTTTTGTCTTTATATACCGAAACTCCGTCAAGAATAACCTCTCCGCTTTCCGGCTTCAGCAAACCGCATATAACCCTTCCCATTGTAGATTTTCCGCTGCCGGATTCTCCCAAAACTCCGAGACAAGTTCCTTTTTTAATATTAAAATTTATATCAAAAAGCACCTGCTGTTTGGTATAGCCGAAAATTTTATCCTTTCTTTCACTGCGAAAGCTTACATTAACATTGCTTACATTTAACATCTTTATATTTCACTTCCTTTTAATGCCGCATTGTATTTTCTCATTACATCTGTTCTTTTTTCAATCAAAAGCCTTGTATATGAATCCGTTGCATGATGGAGAATATGTTCAAAGTCTCCTCTGTCAACAACTTCACCTTTATTTAAAACAACAATTTTATCTGATACCTTTGAAATTGCGTTAAGGTCATGAGAAATAAAAATCATCGCCGTTTTATGTTCGTTTTTTATTCTTACAAATTCATTTAAAATTTCGTACTGCGTAATTGCATCAATGGCAGTTGTAGGTTCATCGGCTATAATTAAATCCGGAGTCATTGCCGTTGCTATGCCTATCATTATACGCTGAAGCATACCGCCCGAAAGCTGATGTGGGTACTTTTCCATAACCTCTTTGGGATTTCTTATCTGCATTTTCTCAAGCATTTTTATTGAACGGTCATATATTTCTCTGCCGTTCCAATTATTATGGGCAGAAAAGGTTTCTGAAATTTGGTTTCCGACTCTGTAAAGAGGATCAAAACAGGTCATAGGATTCTGCAAAACAATACCGACCTTTGAGCCTCTGAGCTTTCTCAATTCTTCTGCACTTTTGCCTATAAGTTCTCCGCCTTTAAACTTAGCACTTCCGCTTATTTTAAAATTTTTATCCAAAAGTCCCATTGCCGCTTTCATCGTCATTGATTTTCCGCTTCCGGATTCTCCCAAAACTCCAAGGCACTCTCCCGGTTTTACCGAAAACGATATATTTTTTACTATATCTGTTTCCTTTTTATGTCCATGAAGTTTTACACAGATATTTTCAAGTTCTAAAACAGGTATCATTGTTTTACCTCCTTTGGATCCAACACATCTCTAAGGGCATCACCCATTAAGTTAAAGCAGCATACAAGGGCAACTATGGCAATTCCCGGTGCAATCATCTGGGTAGGGTTGCTTGTTAAAACCTCTTTTGCCTCGTTAAGCATTGCTCCCCATTCCGGTGTAGGTGCCTGTACACCAAGACCAAGGAATGAAAGAGTAGATATGTTTATTATTGCCCAGCCTATGTCAAGAGATGCCAAAACAGCCAAATCGGATGTTATGGAAGGCAGCAAATGTCTGAAAAGTATATATCTTTCCGGCATACCGACACAGCGTGAAAACTGGACAAAGTTTTTATCTCGGTACTGCATTACTCCTGTACGTATCATACGTGCATACCATGCCCATTTTATAAATACATTGGCTATAATAACATTTTGTACGCTTACACCCAAAAGAGCAACTACCGCAAAAACCATTATCTGGCTTGGAAAAGAAAGCATAATATCAACTATACGCATTATTATTTCTTCCACTATTCCTCGGAAATATCCTGCCATAATTCCTAAAACGGCACCAAGGCTTATAGTACCAAGCATTGTAAGTGCGGCAAGTCCCAATGTGGGGCGTATGCCGTATATCATTCTTGAAAGTACACATCTGCCAAGCTGGTCCGTGCCTAAAGGATACTGTAAACTGTAGTCCGCAAATTTATTTATTATATTTGTTTCAAAAGGATCATTAGGTGCAATTAACGGAGCAAATACGCCTATCAATGCAACAATCAATACAACAACAGTGGTAAAAATGGCTGTTTTGTTTGCCAAAAATCGCTTTCCCATTTTTTAGTTCTCCTTTCTTAATCTTGGGTCGGATACCGTCTGCAAAATATCAAACACAAGATTAAAAACAACAAAAAGTACACCTATAAGCAAAACATATGTCTGTATTACCGGATAATCACGGTTAAATATGGAACTTATGCAAAGCGTTCCGAGACCGGGCCAGGAAAACACGTTTTCAACAACAATAGTTCCCGAAATAAGCTGAGGTATACTCATACCCATAGCAACTATACAGGTATGCATTGAATTTTTAAGTACGTGTTTAACCCATATTGATTTTTGAGGAAGTCCTCTTACATTTGCATAAAGCACATAATCCTGCTTCATATTTTCCAGCATATTGTTTCGTATAAGTCTTATATATGTAGATATATAGCTCAATCCTACGGTAAATGCCGGAAGAAGAAGATGCTTTGCCGTTCCACTTCCGTTTGTAGGCAAAAGTCCCAGCTTAACACTTATTCCCCACATAAGAAGAAGTCCTACCCAGTAAGGCGGCATTGCCGTTGTAACAAACACAATGCCTCTCATAATCTTGTCAAACCATCCGTCTTTGTTTACGGCACACAAAAAACCTATAGGCACACTTAAAACAATAACGATTATAAAAGATGCTCCCGCAAGCTGAAGTGTTGCAGGGAGGCAGCGTAAAATTTCTCCCGAAACGGTTCTTGCCGGATTTACATAGCTTATGCCGAAATCTCCGTGAAGGCACCCTATTATCCAATCAATGTATCGTACAACAAATGGTTTGTTAAGGCCGAGCAT
>CAKQPE010000034.1 GCA_934256695.1 uncultured Eubacteriales bacterium | reverse complement strand
TGGAACCTGTCTGTTTATTCTTCTGTTTGAACAAGTCGAAATCCTGATTTCGACTTAGGTGTCGACTTTGTCGACACACTCAAAAACCGTGGGTTTATTCCCACGGTTTTGTAAATTATCAGCCTAAATCACGAATAAGCTGCTCTCTTAAAAGATAAAGCTTGTCCGAAAGATCAACAGGTACTATATGCGGATTTTCAAGACGTCTGTGTTCTTCCCAAAGAGTATCAAGCTCTTTTTTGGCAATTGCCTGAATTTCCATTGTAGAAGGTGATTCGTAAACACAGTTTCCGTCTATAAATATAGGAACAAGAAGTTCTCTTAATGTATATGTTCCCGGTTTAAGTGTCATTGATTTCCAAGGTGCATAATGGTCACATACGGTAAGAGGTTCGTTTGTATCAAAGCTTTCGTCCTCAAGGGCGATAAGGTCGGCTTTTATTTTGCCTGTTTCTTTATCATAAATACGGAATGTCTTTTTAACTCCCGGATTTGTAATTTTAGAAGGGTTGTTTGAAAGCTTTATTTTAGGAACAAACTCACCGTTTTCATCGGTTTCTGCGGAAAGCTTATACACACCGCCGAAAGAAGGACAGTCGTGAGATGTTATAAGCCTTGTTCCGACACCCCATGTATCGATTTTAGCACCTTGTATTTTAAGGCTGGCTATAAGATTTTCGTCCAAGTCACTTGATGCACATATTTTAGCATCTTTGTATCCTGCATTATCAAGCATAACTCTTGCTTTTTTAGAAAGGTAAGCAAGGTCGCCGCTGTCAAGACGGATACCGTAGTTTTTAAGTTCAATACCTTTTGCCTTCATTTCATCAAAGCATTTAATTGCGTCCGGAACACCCTGTTCAAGAGTGTTGTATGTGTCAACAAGGAGAGTGCAGTTGTTAGGAAATCTGTCGGCATAAACTCTGAACGCTTCAATTTCGGAAGGAAAACTCATAACCCAACTGTGTGCATGAGTGCCCATTACCGGAACACCGAAAATTTTGCCGGTAAGAACGTTGCTTGTGCCTACACAGCCGCCTATTACAGCTGCTCTTGCACCGAGTGTACCGGCATCGGGGCCCTGAGCACGTCTTAAACCAAACTCCATTATAGGATCGCCCTGTGCCGCCCAGACAACACGTGAAGCCTTTGTAGCTATAAGGCTCTGGTGGTTTATGATGTTAAGTATTGCCGTTTCCACAAGCTGTGCCTGCATAATAGGAGCTTTAATTCTTAAAAGCGGCTCCATAGGGAAAACAACAGTACCTTCAGGTACGGCATAAATTTCACCGGTAAATTTAAAGTTTCTAAGATATTCAATAAAATTATCATCAAAAGCATTGAGAGATTTTAAATACTGAATATCTTCTTCGGAAAAATGCAGATTTTTAATATATTCTATAACCTGCTGTAAACCTGCTGTAATAGCATATCCGCTTTTTGAAGGGTTTTCTCTGAAAAATACATCAAATACAGCTGTTTTGCTTTCTTGTGGGGTTTTGTGGTATCCCTGCATCATTGTCATTTCATAAAAATCCGTAAGAAGGGATAAGTCGGTTCTGTACATTTTTAAACTTCCTTTCGGTTTGCAATAATGAAAAAAAACAACTTCCGTTAACTTATTAAAATGTATATTAACTAAAGATTATACATCTGTTTTAATAAAAAAACAATAGTAAAATTGTATTAATATTAATTATAAAAAAGAAATGGTAAAAACCATTTCTTTCAGACTGTAGACAAAGTTATTTTATAAAGTGGAAAGGTTCGGGAAACGAATGGGTTTCCCGAATGGAATCCGCAGTCGGAATTCATTTCCGACGAGGAAAACAGCAGGTTTCAAGGCTTTTAAGCCGATGGAACCTGTCTGTTTATTCTTCTGTTTGAACAAGTCGAAATCCTGATTTCGACTTAGGTGTTATTTTATAAGCTGTTTTGGCTTCCACTTTCCGTTCAGAAGCCTTACTATACAAATAATGCCTCTTACGGATACATCTATTGCAATGGCAAGCTCTACACCTATTACTCCCATATTAAACGCATGAGCGAATATATACGCAGGCAAAAGACGTATTATCCACATTCCGCCAAGGGAAAGGAATAAAGGAAATTTTACATCACCGGAGCCTCGGCATATACCGCCCATTACAACAGTAAGAGAAAATAAAACTTCCGTTCCGGCTGTCATTTTAAGGGCAATGTCTCCGAGACGTATGGTTTCTTCGCTTGGTGTAAAAAGAGTCAGTATTTCTTTTGAAAATATAAAGATAGGGATACAAAGCAATAATATAAATATTGAATTTATTATAAAAAGCAGTTTGGCAAAATTATCTGCTTTTTTAACATCTTTTGCACCCAAAGACTGACCGATTAAAGTTGTTCCCGATGAAGCAAAACCGTATGCCGGAAGATACATAATGCTTTCGCACTGATTTACAAGCTGATGAACGGCTATGGCTATTGTGCCTACACTTGAAAGTATTCGGGTAAGCATAATCTGACCTAAACATATGGTTGTCCTTTCAACGGCAACGGGAAAACTTATGCCGAGAACTTTTGTCATTACTTTTTTTGTAAATCGGTAATCGCCTTTTATTTTAAGTTTAACGGGAGTACTGACTGTATATATTGCCGAAAGAAGGAGTATTCCCGACAATATATTTGAAAATGCCGTAGACGCTGCCGCTCCTTTAACACCGAGACCGAGACCTAAAATATTAAAAGAAAAACTGCCTGCGGTAACTTTTCTTGTGCTATATATAAGAAAGAAGTTTCCTACTACATTTGCAATATTTGCGGCTATATTTATTCTTAACGGGGTTTTGGTGTTTCCGGCTGCTCTTAAAACAGAGGAAAGAATAATTGTTATCGACTTAAAAAGCATACCGAAGCCTACAATGCTAAGATAACTTCTTGCCAGAGAATAAATTTCCATATCTCCGCCAAGCCAAAGACAAAGGTGAGGAGATATAAGCTCTGTTATTAACATTGTTATAAGACCGAGAATAAAAGATGATATTACAGCCTGACGGACAGCTCTTTTGGCAGAAGAAACATTATGCTCTCCCAGAGAATGGGCTACCACATACATAAATCCGGCACTTAAAGCCGTGCTGAAACCTTCTATAAGCCATATGGTAGAAGCATTTATACCTACGGCGGCAGTAGCGGCAGGACCGAGAGAGCCTACCATGGCCGTATCTATAAGACTTGCCGCAGAAATGAGAAACTGTTCGGCAATAGCCGGCCAAGAAAGTTTCAGTACCGTTCTTGACGGAGTTTTGCCAAGGTTAAGCACCGTTACATCGGACATAAATATTTCCTCCCTTAAAAATACCCAACAAAAATTAATAATATATAAATTATTATAATGTGAATACAGGGCATTATCAAGAAAGATAGTGAAAAGATAAGTGACTTTTAAATAAAGAAGTAAAAAAAGCTGCCGGACGCGGACGGACATAGTAAAATTATGTCTTGGCCCGAATTTGCTGCTGACAGATTAATATTAAATATAGCATATTAAGATATGTTTTTCAAATTTAATAAATTACAGTTTTGTTTCGCTTTATTGGTATCTATTGAAGTTAAATTTGATTGATGTTAAAATAATTAAGTGTCGGATTTTGTAAAAGTCCGAAATTTAAAGGTGAAAAGAGAGATTTTAATTGAAAATAAATTTGACAAAAATTCTGGCTTCGGCAGTGTTAATAGGCAGTGCATTTATATGTATTCCGGCTTACGGATATAATGTTCCCGATACAATAAGAGTTGGTCTTGAATACAGGTACAAAGAGGTTATGAGTGTTCCCGTATCAAACGGAAGTATTTCCATAGGCTGTCAAAACGGAGAGAATTTTGACAGTGAAGCAAAATTAAACGGCAGTGCATTTGTTTTTTCTGTTCCCGATGAAACGGTTATAGACGCAAATGAATTTTATCCTTCATACGACAAGGCTTTAAACGGCTGTGAGGCTTTAAAAGATTTATGGGGGTATGACTGTGTTCCGGCATATGTTGAAGAAGGTCTGTGGGGTGTATATATATACAATACCGATTCCGACAGCACCTCTTTTGCGGCGGATACTGTAGGCGGAAGTGTTGTAACAGGCAATGAAATGATTGTTTTAAAGGACAGCGGAAAAGAGGTTATGTTCTTTAACGGCATTGAACCACAGATTAAAGCCGAGGACAATGACGGAATAATAACTCTTTCGGACAGAAGCTACAGAGGAAGAATTGAGTTCGGGAGATACAAAGGAAACAAAATAACGGCTGTAAATGTTGTTGACCTTGAACATTATTTATATGGGACAGTACCAAGTGAAATGCCTTCGAGCTGGAATAAAGAGGCAATAAAGGCACAGGCTGTTGCCGCAAGAAGCTATGCTCTTACAAGACGTGATATGAAGGTTCATGCTGAAAACGGATATGAGCTTTGTGACGGAACAAATTGTCAGGTGTACATAGGATATTCAAACGAAAGCGCCTCTGCAAGAGAGGCTGTTGATGAGACAAAAGGAGAGCTTGCTTATTATAACGGAGTACCTATAAATGCGGTTTTCTTTTCCTCAAGCGGAGGCTCCACAGATGATTCCGAAAATGTGTGGAATAACACTATACCGTATTTAAAAGCTGTTCCCGAAATAAACGAAACTGCACCTGAATGGACAAGGGAGTTTACCCAGTCGGATTTATCAAGTATGTTGTCTGCAAAAGGAAAGGGTGTAGGCACAGTTGAAAGCATAACGGTTCTTACAGGTAAATACGGAAGGGTACAGCAGTTAAAAATAAAAGGCTCATCGGGAGAAACAACTCTTTCGGCAGAGGAAACAAGAACCTTTTGCAGCGGTTCTTCAAAAGGTTCTCTTTTAAGCCGTATGTATGCCATAAATGAAAAACTCCCAGACGAAAAAACAGTTAAAGTAAAAGCATCTGCATATATTGACGAAGAAAACACTTCTTCAAAACAAATAACCGTATGCACATCTGACGAAAACGTAAATGTAAGTTCGAAAAACATATATGCTATGGACAACACAGGAGAACATACAAAATTAAGCGGAGACGTTTATGCAGTATCTCCGGAGGGAGAGCAGAAAGTAACACTTGAAGAAGTTAAAGACAATACTTCAACCGCAAACAACAACAGTACGCCTTCAAATAACAATTTCTATTCCGGAGGAACTGTTTATCCTATAGATGGAAAGTTTATATTCTATGGCAGAGGAAACGGCCATGGCGTAGGAATGAGCCAGTACGGAGCAAAAGGCATGGCTGATGCAGGGTATACGTATAAGGAAATATTGAAGCATTACTATACGGATATTACGGTGGAGTAAAACTTTGTTGTAATAAAAATAAAAATTTATGGAACTGAAAGACCTTGGGGTTTCACCCCAAACCCTGAAAATTTTTTGAAAAAAATTTAGTAAAACTTTTAATAAAATGCAATTTCATTGCATTTTTCGGAAATCTATTTGCGAAGGCTTATTATCGCCGATTTTATATTTAACCTAAAAATACCGTGACTAAGTCACGGTATTTTGCTAAAAGTTTAGATCAAACCTTTTCAAAGGTTTGCAGGGTGTGGGACAGAGTCCCACGGTTTTAATCAGTTCGATAAATTTATATTGTACGAATAATTATTTTTCAATTTCTAAAAACATAAAGACAAAATTACATATGTAAAGACAGCAGTAAGTATTCCGTTTAAAAGTTTGCCGAAAACAAACAACGGTATACTTATTTTTATGCCTTTAAGAAAATCGAGCGATTGGAATATAACCGACAGACTGCCGAAGCTTAAAACAAATGCTCCGATTGCGGATTTTACGGCAACAGATGCGGTACTTACGGAAAGTTCTTTTATTCCGCAGGTCATTTCAAAAATACCGGAGAAAAGAGACTTACTTTCGATAAAACCGAGAGGAGTAAAAAGAGAAATGCATTTTGCGAAAAATTCCGTTATTCCCGTAAGGAAAAGAATTTCGGTTATTACGGAAAAAAGAATTATATATCCGCCGACTTTTATTACGGCTTCACAGGAATTTTCAACGGCAGAGGATTTTTTGCTTTCGGTACAACAGAAAGATATTGAAACCCGTTCTTTTTGAGAAAACAAAATTCTTCCCGATATAATTCCACAGATGGTATTTGATAAAAAAGATGATAAAAGAATTATGTATCCGATAAAAGGCATATTTAATATTTCACAGGCAAAAGTACCTATAATAAAAACAGGACTTGCGTTACAGCAGAAAAAAAGCATTTTCTGGGCATCGACAGAGGTTATTTTATTGTTAAAATATAAGTCAGATGTTATTTTTGCTCCAAGGGGATAGCCGGAAAGCAGACCGAAAACATATGCTGTTATTCCCTGTGGATTTGTATTGAAAAGTTTTTCAAAACATAAGGAAAGAAAGTGAGGGATTTTTAATGATTTAGAAGTTATTATATTTACGGTTATCATAAATGGGAAAAGAGAAGGAATTACGTTATTAAACCATATCAAAAGACCATTTTTGGCTGCCGAAATCATTTCTTTCGGGAAAAAGAGCAGAAAAAAGGCTGTAAAAAGGGCAAACATATTGATTAATAAAGAAATATATTTGTTTTTCACAGTCTTTTGGCCTTTCGGATTTGTTATTCAATTATATTCAAAATAAAATTATATTATTACCGGTGGGTGAGTATAGTCTCTGTTCGGAAAACGGTTCAGAGGATTTTTTTGGCACATATAGTAAATATCATCTGCCTGTTTTTCAAAATCAAATATAAACTTGGCTTTTTCATTCAATTTTGATTCGTCCTTTTTTACATTAACAACAACAGGAACGGAAGATTTTTCCGTAAGCTCTTTTAAAAGAGAAACGGCGGATTTTTTAAATCCCAGAACTCTTATATATGGGCAGAAACCGTTATTTTTGTAATATGCCATATCTTCTGATTTGATACCGAGAATTATATGCAAAAGCATACGCTGTATACCTGTATAGGAATATCTTTTGGATTTGGCATACATTGCTATGTCATCAAAGTTATAAAGAGTCTGTACGGCTTTTAAAAATTTATTTTCTATTCCTTCTCTGACATCAAGAATTTCCGAAAGTTCTTCGGCGGATTTTGTACGGAGAATATAATTTAATATGTGAGACATATCGTTTGATGTTACGATATTGTTTTTTGATATTTCTTTAAAAATCAAGTCATATGCATTTTCGGGAACAAAAGGCTTTATTTCGGTAGGGGTATCAAAAAGCAGTTTTCTTATATTTGTTGCAGATGCAAATTTATCTGTAGGATTAAGGCTGTTATAGCCGTTATCGGTACGTTTTACACATACAGGTTTTATATTTGAATTAAATTTGATAAGGGCTTTCATATATTCTGTTGCAAGAATATTGTTGGCTGAAAGAACAGGTATATTTATACCGAGTTTTTTCAGTGCATTTTCTCTTGCAAGAGGAAAACCCATGCCTTTTGAAAGATATTGCGAAAGAACTGTTCCGAAACCGTTTTTTTCGTCTGCTATGGCTTTTGAAAATTCCCAAAGCATTGAAATATCGTCGGTTTCCGAACCGAATGATATAAAATCGACTATATTTGATTTTTCCATAATGCTTACCGCACCGAAAGCAAAGTATTCGGCACTGGCACAGGAAAAAAATGCTGGAAGTTCAAGAACCATATCCGAACCGTTTTTAAGGGCAAGTTCGGTTCTTTTCCATTTATCCAGAATGGCAGGCTCGCCTCTCTGGACAAAGTTCCCACTCATTACGGTTATTATATAATCGGCATTTGTTTTTGATTTTGAATCATTTATATGATGTCTGTGTCCGTTATGAAAAGGATTGTATTCGGCAGTTACTGCTGTGGCTGTCATAAGTCTCCTCCAAATAGTTTATTTAATAAGATTATAGCAGAGATTTAAAAAAATAAACAAAAATTGGAGAAAAATTTTATAAAAAGTATTGTAACACCAAAAGCATTTGTATATAATATGTTTGATAATTAATACATTTATGGCAGAATTAAGGGTTTTGTAAAGGCAAAGCGTTTTGACTGCCATATATGAATTAGTATGTAAATAAATATAAAGACGGCTAAAAGCCGCAGTTCATGAGGAGGATTTAAAATGGACTTTTTAACAAGTATTAAAGAAAAAGCAAGAAAAAGCAAGAAGACTATAGTTCTTCCTGAATCATTTGAAAAGAGAAACCTTGAAGCTGCTGCAACAACACTTAAAGAAGGTTTTGCAGACATCGTTCTTATCGGCAACAAAGATGAAATAATAAAAGCTGCTCAGGAAGCAGGCGGATTTGACGTTTCAGGTGCTACAATAATCGACCCTGAAAACTACGAAAGATATGACGAAATGATTAATCTTTTCTGTGAACTCAGAAAGAGCAAAGGTGTTACACCGGAACAGGCTAAGAAGATTCTTGCAGATCCTCTTTACTTCGGTGTTATGCTCGTTAAGATGGGTGTTGCAGACGGTATGGTTTCAGGTGCTATTCATGCAACAGCAGATGTTATGCGTCCTGCTCTCCAGATTATCAAAACAAAACCTGGCATCAAGACAGCTTCAACTTTCTTCGTAATGGTTTGCGACAAGAAGGAATTCGGTGATGACGGCGTTCTTATGTTTGCTGACTGTACACTTAACCAGCAGCCTGACAGCCAGCAGCTTGCTGAAATCGCTGTAACAACAGCAGACAGCTATGCAGCATTCTGCGACGGCGAAGCAAGAGTTGCTATGCTCAGCCACTCAACAAAGGGTTCTGCTTCACATCCTGATGTAGACAAAGTTGTAAACGCTACAAACATTGCAAAAGAAATGCGTCCTGATGTTAAGCTTGACGGTGAACTTCAGCTTGATGCTGCAATCGTTCCTTCAATCGGTGCTCAGAAAGCTCCTGGCAGCACAGTAGCAGGAAAAGCAAACGTACTTGTATTCCCTGACATTGATGCAGGTAATATCGGTTACAAACTCGTTCAGAGATTCGCAGGTGCAGAAGCTTTCGGACCTATTATTCAGGGTCTTGCAAAACCTGTTAATGACCTTTCAAGAGGCTGCTATGCAAACGACATCGTTGCAGTTATCGCTATGACAGCTTTTGAAGCACAGATTATCTGATAAATAAACATTTAGTTAACCGGATGGAGCTTTATTGCTCCTTCCGGCTGTAATTATAAAAATTAAGTTTTTAAAAAGAATAGGAGAAAACAAAATGAAGGTTCTTGTTATCAACTGCGGAAGCTCATCATTAAAATATCAGTTAATTGATATGGAAAAAGAAGAAGTTCTTGCAAAGGGTCTTTGCGAAAGAATCGGTATTGACGGCAGACTTAAACACGAAGCTGTAGGCAAAGAAAAATTTGTTTCAGAGGCCCCTTTAAAAGATCATAACGATGCTATTCAGGCAGTTCTTAATGCTCTTTTAGACAGCGAACACGGCGTAATTACAAGCATGAAGGAAATCGATGCTGTAGGACATCGTGTTGCTCACGGTGGTGACCACTTCAAAAAATCAGTTCTTATTACACCTGAAGTTAAAAAATATATCACAGATTTTATTGAACTTGCTCCACTTCACAACCCTGCAAACCTTACAGGTATTGAAGTATGCGAAAAGCTTATGCCGGGTGTACCAATGGTAGCAGTATTTGATACAGCTTTCCATCAGACAATGCCTGAAAAAGCATTCCTTTATGCTATACCTTACAAATATTATGAAAAATACAAAATAAGAAAATACGGTTTCCACGGAACAAGCCATAAATACGTTTCTCAGGAATGTGCTAAAATGATGGATATTCCAATCGAAAATCTTAAAATCATTACTTGTCACCTTGGAAACGGCGGCAGTGTTACAGCTGTTCAGGGCGGTATTTCAATCGATACATCTATGGGCTTTACACCACTTGACGGTATTGCTATGGGTACACGAAGCGGAAGCATTGACGCAGCAGCAGTTCTTTTCCTTATGAGAAAAGAAGGTCTTTCTATTGACGAAATGGACAGAATCCTTAACAAGGAATCAGGCGTTTACGGTATTTCCGGTGTATCAAGTGACTTCAGAGATATTGAAGAAGCTGAAAACGAAGGCAACAAGAGAGCAGCTATCGCTCTTGAAACATTCGCATATAGAGTTGCTAAGACAATCGGCGAATATGTTGCAACAATGAACGGTGTAGATGCTATCGTATTTACAGCAGGTCTCGGTGAAAACAGCGGCCCTACAAGACAGCTTATCTGCAACTATCTCGGATACCTCGGCATCGAGCTTGACAGCTACAAGAACTCTCTTAGAGGCGAAGAAATCGAAATTACAACAAAACAGTCAAGAGTACAGGTATTTGTAATACCTACAAACGAAGAACTTGTTATTGCAAGAGATACAAAGGAAATTGTTGAAGCTGACTGATTTTTAACATAAGTCAATCTTTGGGGATTGGTCTTTAAATGTTTATTTAGTTGTTTTAAAAAGAATGGTAAAGGTATATCTTTTTGTATATTTTATTGATAATATTTTAAAAAATATTTGACAAAGTAGGTTATATTGGATATACTAATAGAAGTGTGACTTTCGGGGTGATAGTATGTTTGTAGATATTTCTGAAATATTAATGAAAAAAGGCGAAAGCATTTCTTTTGAAGTTTCTGAAAGTTTATCTTCAGACAGCTTTAAACCCAATATAAATGCGTTTCTGTCGCCTGTAAAGGTTGAAGGAACAATAACCAATATTGACGGAAAGTTTGATGTTTCTGCAAAAGGCAGTGTTGATGTGCTTTTAAGCTGCAGCAGATGCCTTAAAGATATTGAAACAGAGCTTGACTTTGATATTGAGGAAATTTATACTAATACAGGCAATGAAGATGAGGCAGAAACTTTTAATGGAAGTATAATAGAACTTTCATCCGTTGTTAGCAGAAGCATTCTGTTCAGCCTTCCTATGAAGGTTATTTGCAGCGAGGACTGTAAGGGTCTTTGTCCTGTATGCGGAAAGGATTTGAACGAGGGTGACTGCGGTTGCGACACTACTTATATAAATCCTAAGTTTGAAAGTCTGCGTTCTCTATTCAAATGTGATGAGGAGGTGTAGAAATGGCTGTACCAAAGGGAAGAGTTTCCAAGGCAAAAAGAGATAAAAGAAAGGCACAGAGCTGGAAAATAGCTACTCCTACATTAGTAGCATGCAGCAAGTGCGGAGAATTAATGGTACCTCACAAGGTTTGCAAGAACTGTGGTTCTTACAACAAGCAGGTAGTTTTAGACGTAGAATAATGTAAATAATAAAAGACAGCCTTAGGATTATGTCCTTTAAGCTGTCTTTTTTACAACATAGAATACAGGTGTATATATGGATAATGTAAAAATAGCAGTAGATGCGATGGGTGGCGACAACGCACCTTTTGAAATAGTTAAGGGTGCTGTTGATGCTGTTAATGAGTTTGGCTCAAACATAATACTTGTAGGACCTGAAAAAACAATAAACAATGAACTTGAAAAATATACTTTCGACAAAAATAAAATATCTGTTGTAAATGCAACGGAAGTTATATCGACTGAGGAGTCACCTACTATTGCCATAAGACGAAAGAAGGATTCGTCTATAGTTGTAGGACTTAATTTAGTTAAAACAGGTGAAGCGAAAGCCTTTGTTTCAGCAGGAAGCACAGGAGCTGTTTTAACAGGTGGAACATTTATAGTGGGAAGAATAAAGGGTATAGAAAGACCTGCTCTCGGAACCTGTCTGCCTACAACGGAAGGTTTTACATTTCTTCTGGACAGTGGTGCGAATGTTGACTGCAAAAGCTCATATTTAGTTCAGTTTGCAAAAATGGCATCTGTATATGTGGAATATGTAATGGGTATAAAAAATCCGTCGGTAGGTCTTTTGAACATAGGTGCCGAAAAGGAAAAAGGAAATGCTCTTACCAAAGAAACATATGAAATGTTGGAGGAAAGTGACCTTAATTTTAGCGGAAATATTGAACCAAGAGACGTTCCGTTCCATAAAGCAGATATAGTTGTATGTGATGGATTTGCAGGCAACACTGTACTTAAATTTGCCGAAGGATTAAGCACAGCTCTTTTTAAAATAATAAAAGAAGAAATAACACAGGGATTATATAAAATTCCTGCGGCAATGCTTATGAAGCCTTTTAAAAATCTTAAAACAAAATTTGACTCCGAAGAAGTAGGCGGAGCTCCGTTTTTAGGTCTTAAATCACTTGTTGTTAAGGCACATGGCAGTTCTAAGGCAAAAGGCATAAAAAATGCCATAAAACAGTGCGAAATTTTTGTTGAAAATGATATTGTATTAAAAATAGAAGAAAAGCTATAATGTAGTAGTGATTTATATTTAATTTATAATTATTTGGAGGGTATTTTGTATGGATAAAGCACAGGTTATTTCAATCATAGCAGAACAGTTAGGTATTTCTGAATCAGAAATTACAGAAGAAACAACATTTTCTGATCTTGGAGCTGATTCACTTGATTTATTCCAGATTATTTCTGCTCTTGAAGAAGAATTTAACATTGAATTTGACAGCGAACAGGTAGAAAAAATTAAAACAGTCGGCGATGCTATGGAATACATTAAAGCCGCAGTGGAGTAATCTGTTATGGAAAAGCATTTGGCTGAATTTGAAAAAATAATAGAATACAGTTTTAATGACAAGCACATTTTGTCACTTGCCCTTACACACAGTTCTTATGCAAATGAGCATAAACTTGGAAAATTTGAGTATAATGAAAGACTGGAATTTCTCGGAGATGCTGTTTTGGAATTTTTGGTAAGCAGATATATATTCGAAAAATATCCGGAACTGCCTGAGGGCGAACTGACCAAGTTGCGTGCAAGCGTTGTATGTGAAGGTTCTCTTGCCAAAAAAGCTGTTGATATACATTTGGGTGACTTTTTGTATCTTGGCAAGGGCGAGGAGCTTACAGGCGGAAGAACACGTGAAAGTATTTTGGCAGATGCTTTTGAAGCTGTAATAGGTGCTGTTGTAATTGACGGTGGCATTGAAAATGCGGAAAAATATGTAATGGGTCTCATGACAGATGTTATAAGCTCTGTACGAAACAGCTTTATGCTTATGGATTACAAAACAAGACTTCAGGAAGAAATTCAGAAATCGAGCAAGGAGCCGGTAGCATATGCTATTGTAAAAGAATCGGGACCTGATCACGGAAAACTTTTTGAAGCTGAAGTTTCTCATAGCGGAAGTGTACTTGGCAGCGGTACAGGCAGAAGCAAGAAAGAAGCTGAACAGGCTGCTGCAAAGAATGCTTTGGGTAAAATAAAATAATCTTTTACTTACGAAGTACGAGTTATGTATTTCAATAATTAAGGTGTCGGCTTTGGTCGGCACCTTTTGTCAAATATATTTATTATGACAAAATAATTTTACAACAGGGGGTATTTATATTATGAAAGCACAATATCTTGTACCATCAGTTACAATTTTTGACAACAACGGAAAGGTAGACAAAGAAGGTTGCGAAAGGCTTTACGATCACCTGATTAAAGGTGGAATAGACGGAATAGTCGTAATGGGAAGTACAGGAGAGTTTTTCTTTATGACTATTGATGAGATAAAAAGACTTATTGATATTGCAACTGCATACTGCAAAGGAAAAACAAGACTTTTAATCGGTACAAGCCGCATGATTCCGGAAGAAACAGTTGAGATTGCAAATTATGCCATTGAAAAAGGTGCAGACGGCGTAATGATAATTTCACCATATTATTTCCAGCTTTCAGATGAGAGTCTTGAATATTATTACGATTTAATATGTCCAAAGATAAAAGGTGACATCTATCTTTATAACTATCCGGATATAACAGGTCACCAGATTAATGCCGATATGGTATTAAGACTTGTAAGAAAGCATAAAAATATAAAAGGAATAAAAGATACGACTGGTATTGTAGCGCATACAAGAGATATAATAAATACAGTTCTCCCTGAATTTCCTGATTTTGAAGTATATAATGGATTTGATGAAAATTTCTCTTACGTAACACTTTCCGGAGGAGCAGGCTGTATAGGAGGGCTTGCAAACCTTATACCGGACATAATATCAAAGTGGGTTAAGGCGGTAAATGAAAAAGATTTTGATGGTATTGCGGAAGGTCAGAAAATAATAGATAAAGCGATGAATATTTATTCTGTAAATAAACCGTTTATACCTACTATGAAAAGAGCCTTAAACTTACGTGGGGTTAGGGTAAATGAATATGTAAAACCTCCGTTTATGGCTATAAACGACAAACAGGAAGAAAAGCTTATTTCCATAATGAAGGAAATAGGAATATTATAAAATACATAATTCAATATGTGAATAAAAAAGTGTGATTATAATTGAATAATCACACTTTGAGGGTGTCAACAAAGTCGACACCTAAGTCGAAATCAGGATTTCGACTTGTTCAAACAGAAGAATAAACAGACAGGTTCCATCGGCTTAAAAGCCTTGAAACCTGCTGTTTTCCTCGTCGGAAATGAATTCCGACTGCGGATTCCATTCGGGAAACTCATTCGTTTCCCGAACCCTTCCGCTTTATAAAATAACTTTGTCTACAGTTTGAAAGTGTGATTATAATTGAATAATCACACTTTTTATTATTCTCTTTATATAATAGCATATACATTATTCTGAAAAATATACAAAAACATCATACTAAAAAATAGCTAAATAAATGTGACCAACTCTAAAAATTTAACGGATATTTTGTGTAAAATTCGTTAATTGATAGATAAAAACTATTAATAAAGTATAAAAATATTATTTATTCTATAGATTAGTAGTGCTATACTAACTTCACAAACAAAGAGAAGATAACATATATTGGTAATTTTGAAAGAGAGTTGGTAAAAAATGAAAGAAAAAATAAAAGTGCCCGGAGAAGTGCTGCTTATACTTGTACTTATGATTAACAGCATGGGTGTACAGTTTATGACAAAGAGCGGATTTGGTATTTCAGCCATATCTTCTGTACCTTATGTTTTCAATAAAATTTTTCCTGTATTAAGCTTTGGTACATGGAACTATATATTTCAGTCAATGCT
This sequence comes from uncultured Eubacteriales bacterium, assembly GCA_934256695.1. Lineage (GTDB taxonomy): Bacteria > Bacillota > Clostridia > Lachnospirales > Anaerotignaceae > Neoanaerotignum_A. The sequence continues at coordinate 2,454 of CAKQPE010000034.1, read as the reverse complement.
TGTTGCATCTCTTATGATATTAAGAAAACATATTTCACCAAGTTATTTAATATCATTTGCGGCAGGAATTATTTTCGGGAAAATGCTTGATGTTCATGCAATATGGATGGCATACCTTCCTGATATGTTTGTTATGAAAGTTATTTATCTTTTCATAGGAATGGTTATAATAGCTTTCGGAATATGTCTTGCCAACAACTGTATGCTTCCTATAATACCGACTGATATGTTCCCAAGAGATTTTTCTTCAATCACATCAAGAAAATATCAGTCAGTAAAAACAATTTTTGATTTAAGCTGCCTTGCCACAACGGCTTTTCTTTCTATAATATTTATGAAAAGTTTTATGGGCATAGGTTTGGGTACTGTAGTATGCTCAATGTTTACAGGAAAGATTGTTGCAATGTTCCAGTCAAGATTTGAAAAACATTTTACTGTTTACAGAGCAGTTGAAGTACGTTTCAACAGGGGAAGAAAGGCTGTATGCTGATTAAAGCATATCAATGTTTTCAAGGAAAAACCTTTTGAAATCCTGAACAGCTCCTGCAAGAAAAGAGTTCTTTATAACCGCAAGGTTCATAGGAACTTTAATATCAGCACCTTTTATATTGACTGTTTTAAAGTCATATAAGTTAAATATAGAATGATTTACAACAACAGCCGCACCTACTTTTTGTGCAACAAGGCTTGCGGCAGCAAGATCCTCGCTGACCTGACAGCAAATATAAGGCTTTACGTTACCCTTAATAAACATACGGTCTATATACGGTCTTGCACCAGCCTGACGATGATAAGTAATGATAGGATATTGTGCAATCTGGTCTAATGTTACATCATCATAGACCTCAAGAGGGTGTCCCCTATAAACCTTCAAAACAATATCCCTTTCAACAGTCGGTATAAACTCAACTGTGTCAAAATCCTTTAATTTGTGGCAGTATACCATATCATAAGTTTCGTTCAAAAGCCCTTCCAGAAGCTTATGAGTGGTTGCCTGTTCAAATATAAAGTTTGTACCTTTATGAGTTTGTAGGTATTTTGCAATTATATTGCTCACAGACGGAGAAGCAGATGCTACAGAGCCGATACGGATTGTTCCTGATTCGATATCGGAAAACCTGTTCATCTGCTTATTTCCTTTTTCAAGCTCATCAAGAGCCGAATCTACATATTTAAGATAAATTTTTCCATAACGGGTAAGACGAACATTTCTTCCCTGTTTTTCAAAAAGATAAATTCCCAGTTCTTCCTCAAGATTAGATATGGCATGGCTTAAAGACGGCTGAGAGATGCCGAGTATTTCCGCTGCTTTTGTGTAATGTTCAATATGAGCAAGAGTAGAAAAATATACAAGCTGATTATAATTCAATTTTAACACCACCTTCTATATATAATTTAACCACAAATCATTGCTTTTGTGAATAGGTTATAAATAAATTTTAAGTGTTTTTACAGATTTATTGATTCAATATATTAATTTATTATATAAATTTGATTTTTTAATTGTGTAAATTATAAAATATGACTTTAAAAATATCACAAATGGATTTACAAAAAATACAATAAAATTGCATTTTATCAAAAGTTTTACTAAATTTTTTTCAAAAAATTTTCGGGGGTTGGGGTGAAACCTCAAGGTCTTTCAGTTCCATAAATTTATATTTTAAAAATATTTTGTATTTTATATGTAATTATGTTGAATTTATGGTATATTTAAGTATGTAATATTTTGATAAAAACATATTATTTCATTCTTTTTTATTATTATTGTAAAAAGATAAATGAATTTAAATAGAAAAGGGGACAAAAAATGAATTATAAAGAATCTTTGGATTATTTAGATGAGCTTTACGGTATGCTTGGTTATGACCTTGGTCTTGGCAGGGTTGAGGCATTAATGAATAAAATGGGAAATCCGCAGGAAAGAGTAAAAGTAATTCATGTTGCGGGAACAAACGGAAAAGGCTCTATTTGTTCAATGGTTTCAAGTGTATTGACAGAAGCCGGATATAAAGTAGGTGTTTATACATCTCCGCATCTTGAAAAATATAATGAACGTATAACAATAAACGGTGTCCAGATTACAGATGAGGATTTCGCAAAATATCTTACATACACAAAAGATTTGTGTCAGGAGTTGGTAAAAGAAAATATAGGTCAGCCTACGGTTTTCGAGGTTGTTACAGGTGCGGCATTTAAATATTTTGCAGACAACAAAGTTGATTTTCTTGTACTTGAGGTAGGTATGGGCGGAAGGAGCGATGCCACAAACATAGTTAAAAAACCTGAATGTACAATTATAGCGTCAATAAGTATGGATCATATGGAATATTTGGGAGACACATTGGCTAAAATAGCTTATGAAAAGGGCGGAATTATAAAAGAAAACTGTCCTGCCGTTCTTCTTACTGGAGAAAAAGAAGTTGAGGATACAATAAAAGCTATATGCAAAGA
>CAKQPE010000033.1 GCA_934256695.1 uncultured Eubacteriales bacterium | reverse complement strand
CGCCTACGGCTCAGCACCTTCTCCTGAGGAGAAGGCTTTAAAACCCTTCCGTCAAACCTTCGGTTTGCCACCTTCCCTTTCAGGGACGGCTTTCGATTTAGGAAGGCTCCCATAAAAGGGGAGCTGTCACGCAGTAACTGAGGAGTTATGGTCTTAGTCCGATAAATTTATATTTAAATACATTGCATATTTGTATTTCATACTGTATAGTACAAGCTAAGATTAAGTTTTTAATCTTTATTTGGGAGGTTTTTTAGGGATTTTTAAAATTTGGGGGAGGTTTTATTTATGGCTGCAAAAACTGCCGCTAAAAACGCCATTACCGAAGGCGTTATTTGGAAACAGGTGCTTATTTTCTTTTTTCCGCTTTTGCTCGGTGCATTTTTTCAACAGATGTATAATACTGCCGATACAATTATTGTAGGCAGGTTTCTCGGCAAAGAAGCCCTTTCTGCCGTAGGCGGTTCTTCCGGCAGGCTTATAGATATGCTTATTTATGTTATGATAAGTCTTTCTTCCGGTGCTTCCGTTGTAATAGCACAGCTTTACGGGGCAAAAAATTATACCCAAACCCACAGAGCAGTCCATACGGCAATGGCATTTGCATTAATAATCGGACTTACGGCAAGCATTATAGGCTTTATTGTTACTCCCAATGTACTTAAAGCAATAGCAACTCCGACTAATGTGCTTCCGCTTTCAATAGTATATATGCGTATATATTTTATAGGTCTTGTGCCTAATATGTTCTACAACATGGGTGCATCGATTCTTCGTGCCGTAGGTGATTCAAAAAGGCCTTTTATATTCCTTATAATAACCAGCTTTGTAAACATAGCACTTGACCTTTTGTTTATAGTTGTATTTAAAATGGGTGTTGCCGGTGCGGCTTTTGCAACTATTGCCTCCCAACTTATAAGTGCCATACTTATAACATCAACCCTTATGCTCAGTCACTCAAGCTATAAGCTTTATATTACACATCTTAAAATACATAAAAATCTTCTTTTAAGGATGTTAAAAATAAGTGTTCCTGCCTCTATACAGACACTTATGTATAATCTGCCTAATATTCCTTTGCAGTATTATATAAATCTTCTCGGCACAGATACTGTTGCCGCATGGAGCATATACAGTAAATTAGAGGCGGTTTTCTGGATGGTAATGGATTCACTTCGTAATTCCATTACAACATTTGCGGGGCAAAACTACGGTGCCGGAAAAAAACACAGAATAATAGAAAGCACAAAACAGTGTTTAATACTTTCCGTTTTTCTCACTATTTTAATATCTTCATCATTTTATGTATTCAGCCGGCCTTTGCTTGAGCTTTTTATAACAAGCAATGATGTTTTGGATATCGGTGTAAAAATAATGCATTTCATACCTTTAGGTTATATTCTCTACAGCGGAATAGATATATTCTCCGGTACAATACGAGGCATGGGAGATTCTTTCAGACCTATGTGCATAGTTTTATGCGGTATATGCATACCGCGTATTTTCTGGCTTTTGGCTATAATACCGCTGCACTTTAATCTTACGGTGTTAATGGGGATATATCCGTTTTCATGGGGTATAACGGAAGTTCTTTTTATAATATATTTCTTGCTTTTTGCCAAAAAATACGGTTTAATAAAAAGCAAAGCCTAAAATATCGTTGTTTTGCTTTAAGATTTCGAGCTAATGAATATACTGTAATTTAAAAGTAACTGCGATGTAACACAAATGTAATATATCTGTTGTATAATAAAACCTAAGATACGGAAAATTTGTTTTTATTGTGAATATAATAAAACAGAGACAGTAAAAGAGGTGTGTGGCAGTGAAAAAATTTATTTTTGTTATAATCCTTTGTCTCTCGGCTTTTGCAACTTGTCCTGCTGCCTATGCCAAAGAAGCCGAAAGCGGAGTTTTTGAAATAACAAGCGGTCTTGATTTCAGTAAAGATTCAGTTTCTACCTTTGATTCGTCAAAGACTGTTTCGGGTACGGCAGCAAAAAACACAAACATGAAAATAGAAGTGTATTCCATAAAATCGGATACGGCAAAGCTTGAAAACGATTACAGCTTTACTGTAGGCATATCCGGAATATTTACACAGGCAATAGATTTAAATATAGGTGAGAACTATATTGTCGTTTCGTCCGGAAACGAAGAAAAAGACAAGGCGGAGATAACAGTAAACCGTAAGAAGGAAGCGGTAAAAAAAGCTCTTGAAAAGGGTGTATATTTACCTTAACAACTAAAAGGTATAAATGGTGATAAGATATGGCAGGCAGAAAAAACAGCACTTTTAAAAGCATACTTGTAGCGTTGTTGTCTGTCTGTGCGGTTATACAAACAGGAATGTTATGGCTCGACGGCAGTTCGGGTCATAACTTTTTTTATTATATAATAGAAAATAGTCTGTACAAAACAGATAACTCAAACCCTGTTGAGGCTATAAAGCCCACAGACATATATTTCGGCACAGGCGACGGAATGTTCAGAAAAGCTGAAAAGCAGTATGACATAGAAAAAAATTGCAGTGAAATAATAAAAAATGCCGTACACAGCGATAATCTTACACAGATACCTGCTTTTGACTGGAGCGAAAGTTTAGACGGATCCTGTTTTGTATATGAGTTTGATATACCCGTTCCCTTTAACGAATATGTATCGGGCATAGGCGAAAGCGAAAAGCATATGCCAAGCTTTTTAAAAACATTTACACGAATAGTTATTTCCGGCAATAACAGCAGCAGCGATGGAGCCAAAGTATATTTTGTGGATACTCAGGGAGAAACCGATACAGCCGCAGAATACTCATCAGATAATGCATCTGCCGTTTCTGCTTTAATATCTGCGGCAGAAAAACAGATTAAGGAAAATCCGGACAGCACGGTTTGCATATCAACGGCATTAAGCGGATTTAATATATTCAGCAGCAATATTTTTGTTCCGCAGTTTAATTTAAATCAAAACGTACTGTTTTCCGCAAAAGAAGAAAAATGTATTGATTTTTCTTTGGCAGCCAAAGATTATATTGAAGAAAAAACAGATCAGTATTTCGGAAAATATTCCGCAAGAAATGTAACAACCGAGGTTTCCGGTGTCTGCACAATATCCGACAGCACAACGGTAGTTAAATGCTATCCTTCAGGAATGTTGGAATATTTCAGCTACGGAACGGACAATACCAACGAAAACCAAAGCCTTTCTTCTGCATACTATGCTTGTATCAAATTTCTTAAAGCAGATACATCATTAAAAACCGGATACTGTCTCAAAGACGTAACTCTCACTGGTGAAGGTCTTAAATTCTGTTTTGACTATTATGCAGGCTCCATGCCGGTTATACTAAGCGACAGATTAAAAGAAGAAACTGGTTCTTCCTATGCATTAGAGGTTACGGTAAATTCAAACTCCGTAAGAAAGTTTAAGAAATATAATTCAAACTTTATATCTTCCGAAACAGCGGATACTGCACCGACAATTGATTTTCTTACTGCCGTAAACTATGCAATGGCACTTAACGGAACAGACGGAGCAAAGATAAACGATATAAGTCTCGGATATTATGCAAACGGTGATTCCATAAATATAAGCTGGTTTGTAAAAATAGAAAACACAACATATATAGTAGATGCATTAAACGGAAACATAAGTATAAAATAAGCGAAAGGAGATCTGTATGGACTGGGAAAAAATAAAGAAAATTTTCATATACATACTTGTACTGGTTAATATAGGTCTTTTTACCGCAAATTATAAAAACACACAAAAATATACAATGACAGCCGAAGAAGAAAAGGCTGTATTTAAACTTTTAAGCGACAACAATATAGGCGTGTATACAAACCTTATCAAAAATTCACCGCCAATGCGGCAGGCAGCTGTAACAGTGCCTGTATTTACAACCGAAGAAATAAGAAGTATGTTTTTTTCGCCTGACGAAGAAGTAAAAATAACCGTTGATTTTGATTCTGTTGAGTTTAAAGGCAGCGAAAAAGATGTTACGGTGACGGGAAACAGCATACATTTTGTATCCGAAAACGGCACCGGCAATATAACCGAAATAGGAAGAAAAAAAGCCTTTGATGAAGCCGAAAAATTTATAGAAAGCCTCCGTATAACCGAAGGACGAGAAACCGTTCCCGAAACTGTCAGAAATGAGAATGACGGCTACAGAGTTTATTTCAGCGAAAGTTTCGGCGGAGAAAAAATATTTTGCAGCTTTGCAGAAGTTTATGTAACCGAAAAAGGTGTTAAGGAAGCTGACTTTACATTTTATGATGCCGAAGGATATGTGGGAGAGAAAAAACAGATATGTTCCTCCGATGAAGCACTGCTTACAGTTATGTATGAGATAAAATCAATATCCGATATGCCAAATGGAACTTACATAGAAAAAATCGAAAGAGGTTATGATTTCGGCAACGAGAATGATATTGCAGATATAAGCGTTATAAAGCTTGTTCCTTGCTACAGAATATATGTATCATCATTTAACGAACCGTTTATTGTAAATGCTTACACAAATACAATTATGAAGAAATAAAGAAAACCTTGGGCGTTGCCCCAATACCCCGAAACTTTTTTGGAAAAACTTTTATAAATATAAATTTATGGAACTAAAAGCCAACTCAAAAGCCGTCCCTGAAAGGGAAGGTGGCAAGCGTAGCTTGACGGAAGGGTTTTAAAGCCTTCTCCCTTGTGGAGAAGGTGCTGAGCAAAGCAAAGCGGATAAGGGGTAAATCCTTTAATCAAAATTTTTATAAAACAGATTAAATTTAATTTTTTCCAAATGGAAAAGTGAGATTTGCAGGAACTTTTTTAAAAAAGTTCCCTGCACCTTCAAAAATCTCTTTAAGACCGCACATCCCATGTGCCTCCGGAAATAGGCTTTTGTAAAGTTTTTGGCAACAGATACAGGATTTACGTTTTAAAATCAATGCAATAGAGATTTTATTCAACAAAATTTGAGAAAATTAAGATTTTATATTATAACTTATAATTTTGTTCCGAAAAACGCAATGTAATTGCGTTTTGATAAAAGTTTTTGTCCAGTTTTTTCAAAAACTGGTGGGGTTTTGGGGTGAAACCCCAAGGTCTTACATAAATTTATAATTCTACAATCTTTAAAAATAATTCTTTAAATTTAATAAAATTATGTAAACATAATTTATAAAACAGGCAAAGTATGCCTGTTTTTTTAGTACATATATATATTTTAAAAAATAAAATCAAAAAAATTCTTGAAAAATTCGCATTTAAAGGTTATTATTTGTTCATTGTGTTTTTTTATTTGTCTTTTGTGGGCAGTAAAAGTACTTTTCACAAATGACATATCGTGTTATAATCATTACAACTATGTAAACTTGTACGGCGTACAGCCGTTTATAATTTATACGGTATAAGTTTTTGGGAAAGGTTTGAATAAAAATATGGACAGGCTCGTTATAAAGGGAAAAAACAAACTTTCGGGCAATGTAGTAATAAGCGGAGCTAAAAATGCTGCTGTAGCTGTTATACCGGCTGCCATTATGGCATCAGATGTATGTTTGATAGACAACCTTCCGTATATCGAAGATGTAAAATGTCTTTATACAACACTTAACAAAATGGGTGTTGAATGTGAATATAATGATAAACATACACTTAAAATAGACAGCAGTGCAAATTTCAGCACTACAGTTACATTTGACGAAGTACGAAAAATGCGTGCATCATATTATCTTATCGGTGCATTGCTTGCAAGATTTAAAAAAGCAGAGGTTGCACTTCCCGGCGGCTGTAATTTCGGCACAAGACCTATAGACCTTCATCTTAAAGGTTTTAGGGCATTAGGTGCGGAAGTTGAGGTTAAAGGCGAAGTAGTATGTGTAAGTGCCGTAAAACTTAAAGGCACAAACATATATATGGATACCGTAAGCGTAGGTGCAACAATAAACATAATGCTTGCCGCAACTATGGCAGAAGGTATTACAACAATAGAAAATGCAGCCAAAGAACCTCATATAGTAGATGTGGCAAACTTCCTTAATATGATGGGTGCCAATATCAAAGGTGCCGGTACAGACGTAATAAAAATAACAGGTGTCGACCATCTTCACGGTGCAGAGTATACAATTATACCTGACCAAATAGAGGCCGGTACATATATGATAGCAGCGGCTATAACAAGCGGCTGTGTTAAAGTAAGCAACATTATACCTAAGCACATGGACTCATTAAGTGCAAAACTTATTGAAATCGGTATAGGTATAGAAGAAGGCGATGACTGCATAGTAGTTGATGCAAGAGACAGGAAGTTTAAGGCTACAAGCGTAAGAACCATGGCTTATCCCGGCTTTCCTACAGACCTTCAGCCTCAGATAGCCGCTCTTTTAAGTGTATGCGAAGGCACAAGCATGATAACCGAAAACGTATGGGAAAAGAGATACCAGTATATAGACGAGCTTAAACGTCTTGGTGCAAAAATAACCGTTGAGGGTCGTGTTGCTATAATAGAAGGCGTAAAGGAGCTTACCGGTGCAGAGGTTGAAGCCACCGATTTAAGAGCAGGTGCGGCAATGATAATTGCGGCTCTCAACGCAAGAGGAGAAACCGTTATCGGTGAGGTTAAATATATTGACAGAGGATATGAAGAAGTTGAAAAGAAATTCTCTGCTATAGGTGCCGATATAAAACGTGTCTCTGTATAACACGGAGGTAATCTTAATGACTAAATTCTGCCCACTCGTAAGTGGAAGCAGCGGAAACAGCATATTTGTAAAAAGTGAAGGAACAAAAATACTTATAGATGCAGGTGTCAGCGGTAAAAAAATACAGGACTGTCTTAAAGAAATAGGCGAGAATTGTGCAGACATAGACGCTCTGTTTATAACACATGAACATAGTGACCATATTAAAGCGGCAGGGATTTTATCCCGCCGTTTTGATATACCGCTTTATGCAACGGAAGGCACATGGCTTGCCATGGAAAACACCATAGGAAACATCGAAAGACGAAACAGGAAAGTAATTTACAGCGGCGAAAAAACTCAGCTTAACGATATGATCTTAAAGCCGTTTTCTATTCCTCATGATGCTGCCGATCCGGTTGGGTACAATATATTTTCAGACGGAATAAAAATGACAGTTGCAACTGACATAGGTCATATTGATGATACCGTGAAAGAAGCTGTAGCTGACAGTGATGTACTTTTGCTTGAGGCAAACCACGACATTGAAATGTTAAAAAGAGGTCCTTATCCTTATAATCTTAAACAACGAATACTGGGTATGTACGGACATATGGCAAACAGTCTTGCCGGTGAGCTTATAGGCGAGGTGTTCTCAGGCAGAATGAAAAATATATTCTTAGGTCATCTCAGTGCGGAAAACAACACTCCGTCACTTGCATATAAAACCGTTGCGAATATATTGGAAAACAACAATATAAATATCGGAAAAGACGTAAATATCGAACTGGCTCAAAGACACTGTCCAAGCAGAGCAATAGAATTTCAGGTGTAAAAATGAATGTTACAATAGTATGTGTAGGAAGGCTTAAAGAAAAATATTGGACTGATGCGGTAAATGAGTATTCAAAGCGTTTAAGCAGGTATGTTAACCTTAAAATAACAGAACTGCCGGACGAAAAAGCACCGGAAAATCTAAGTGAAGCACAAAAAAAGCAAGTAATAGAAAAAGAAGGTGCAAGGATACTGAAAAGTATTCCGGACGGAAGTTTTGTTGTTAGTCTCGAAATAAACGGGAAAAATTTAAGCTCCGAAGAACTTGCGGATTTTATGAACAAAAAAATGACTGGCGGAGTAAGCTCCGTTACTTTTGTAATAGGCGGTTCATTGGGACTTAGCGGCGAAGTGACTAAGAAAGCCGGATTTCATCTCAGTTTTTCAAAAATGACTTTCCCACACCAGCTTATGAGAGTAATACTTCTTGAGCAAATTTACAGAGCAGAAAAAATTATATCAAATGAGCCTTACCACAAGTAAAAATTAAAATAACATATAGCTTAGTCCGAATAATATAATAATATAAAAACGTACTGATTTTATCAGTACGTTTTTATATTATTATATTATTCTTATGTTTTTATCTTTCTTTTTCGGAAAACACAGTGTCATCTTTGTTCCCTGCAATAACTCACTTTCGACAGATATGCTTCCTCCGTGACGTTCCATAATTTCTTTTGCTATAGCAAGACCAAGACCTGTTCCGCCCATGGCACGGCTTCTCGCCTTATCTACCCTGTAAAATCTTTCGAATATTCTCGGCAAATCATTCTTGGAAATTCCTATGCCGTTATCCTCAACAAATATTTTCACCATATCTTCGCTGTCCTCTGCCCACACCTTTACGGTGCTTCCTTCCGGACTGTACTTTATTGCATTTGTTATTACATTGTTTATAACCTGCGTAATTCTGCCCCTGTCAGCATTGATATATACTTCTTTTCCCATTGGGATAAATATAAGGCTCTGCTTTTTATTGTCTGCTAAAATTCTGCTTGCCTTTATATTTTCCGATATAAAGCTGTCTACATTTATTCTGCTCAGGCTAAGCTCTATCTGGTTATTATCAAACCTTGAAAGCTGAAGAAGGTCTCTTACAAGGAATGACATTCTGTCTGCCTCATTGTTTATTATGCCAAGAAATTCTTCTGCTGTTTCTCTGTCGTCCAAAGCACCGTCAAGAAGGGTTTCGGCATAGCTTTTTACTGTTGTAAGCGGCGTCCTTAACTCATGGGATACGTTGGCAACAAATTCCTTACGCATATCATCAAGACGTTTCATTTCGGTATTATCCTGCAAAACAACCACAACTCCGGCAAATACGTCTTTTTCGCTTAAATACGGCGAAAAACTTGCATTTATATACTTGTCGCCAATCCAGAAATTAATATTTTTTGTTGTTTTTGTATCAACCATATCAACATATATTCCGCTTGTTATATCATAATGATTTATAAATGCCTTCAAATCATTTTCCGGTTTTTCAACACCCAGCAGATTAAGAGCCGCCGTATTAAAATGAGTAAGTGCTCCGAATTTATCAAATGATATAACTCCGTCTGTCATATTATGGAGTATTATTTCCAATTTATTTTTTTCCTTGCTAACTTCTTCAATAGTATTGCTAAGCTCAGATGCCATAAAATTAAAGCTTTCGCAAAGCTGTCCTATTTCATCATCGGAATTAACCTTAACCGTCTGGTCAAGTTTGCCCCTTGCCAGTTCCTTAGCCTTTGACGAAAGAGTAAGTATCGGCTTTGTTATTGTGTTTGCAAAGAAAAATCCCATTACAGCCGCCATAATAAATGCTATGGCAACGGAAAGAAGCAGTGTACTTCTTGTCTGGTCTATACTCTGATATATGCTTGATGCATCGAGACGAGCAAATATAACATACTTTACGGCACCGCTTACAAGTACCGGTTCTGCATATTCAATATAAATATCTCCGCTGTCAGATGCGCGGTTTTTTCTTGAGAACGCTTCTTTTCCCGATAAGGCACTTATTACAACGGAATCTTTATAATCCTCTGCCGCACCTCTTGTATTTACGGTAGATGCTATTGTTTTTCCGTCTGTATTTATTATATTGCCCTGCATACGGCTGGTGTCTGAGCCATTTTGGGTAAACTGAACCAACCCGTCCTGAAAGCCGCTTTCTTCATACGACAGTACTACCTGTTCCTTTATTTTTTCAGTATAAAGCTGAAGCTGTTCCTCGGCTCTTTTAAGCTCAATATCCTGTAAGCTTATGAGTATAAAACTTCCGCATACTATCATAACTATCATTACAAGACCGAGATACATTGCTATAAGCTTGGCTCTGATACTTTTTATCATAATGTTCACCGCACTTATTTATGCACCGAAATAATATCCTACGCCTCTTTTGGTAAGTATATAAGCAGGCTTTGAAGGGTCGTCTTCAAGTTTTTCCCTAAGCCTTCTTACCGTAACGTCTACCGTACGTACATCGCCGAAATATTCATATCCCCACACCTTCTCAAGCAGAGTTTCTCTTGAAAACACCTGTGTTTTCTGCGATGCAAGAAATTTAAGCAGTTCAAATTCCCTTAATGTAAGGTCAAGAATACTGCCGTCTTTTTTTACTTCAAACCTTTTAAGGTCTATTGTAAGTTTGCCAAAAGAAAGCACGTCTTTATCCGTACTTTCGTAAGATGCTTCTTCCGATATATTTCTTCTTCTGAGGTTTGCCTTTACTCTTGCCATAAGCTCCCTTGTGCCGAATGGCTTTGTTACGTAGTCATCAGCTCCCAGTTCAAGACCGAGAACCTTGTCTACCTCCTCTGCCCTTGCTGTAAGCATTATTATAGGTGTATCGTACTTTTCACGTACTTTTCTGCATACGGCATATCCGTCAAGCTTAGGCATCATTATATCAAGGAGTATAATGTCCGGCTTAAATTCCTCATTTAATCTAAGAGCTTCTTCGCCGTCGCCGGCTGTCATTACCTCATAGCCTTCTTTTTTGAGGTTATATTTTATAATGTCAACAATGTTTTTTTCATCATCGACAACAAGTATTCTGCTGCCCATTGCCGTCCCCCATTCCTGTTATATTATCCGTTGTATTTAACAGTTAAAAACGGAACCTGTTTTTTTACCTTCAGCTGCTGACCTATTTTAAGGTTGTCTCCCGAAAGAGCGTTAATATCTTTAAGATCATTTAATTTCATTGCAAATTTATCGGCAATTTTCGATATTGTATCACCCGAAACAACGGTATATGCGTCATCAACCTCTGTTGTATAGGTAAGCTTTTTATACGCCTCCTCAAAGGAAAGTATTTCTGACGAATCAACAAAATCATTAGTGGTAGAAACACTTTGTTCAAAAGTACACTTTGTAACATCGGCGTTTTCCGGAGCATATTTCCCTTTTATGCTTTCCAGAAGGTTATCTGCCTCCTGCTTTGTTTTAAGCACCGCTGCCTTTTGGTTATTTACTATTATTATTCCTGCCTCAACATTATATTTTACGGCTTCTTTTGTTTTCGTAACGGCATATTCAACCGTAACCTGTTTGTCCTTTGATGCATGGACAGGAACAAGGCTTATTTCGTCTGTTATTTCTATGTTTGTATTAAGTTCTTTGCTTAACGATGCCGTAACCGTATTTTTAATATCCTCTGCCGTTATTTTTGATTTATCTATGGTACATACCACATTTCCGCTTACGGTTACATTCTCGGCATTTTTCCCGAAAAATATCTGAAAAACAAAAAATATAAACATGAGAATAATAAAAACCAGAAATATCCTTGCTTTTATTTTTCCTGCTTTTTTCCTTTTTTCTCTTGCATATCTGCGGTTTTCGGCACTGTAATTGCCAGTATTTCTGTTTTGTGATGAAGTTCTTCTTCCGTTCATCTTGTCACACTCCCTTACAGCACCATTTTTAAGCCCTCTAATATCTATGTTTCCAAAAAATTAATTTTTAAGTGATTTAAGTATAACCTGTGTCTGGTGTTCAATATGCTCTGCCATAACTTTCTCACCAAGAGCGGCATCGTGTTTTTCTATTGCCTCTATTATATTTCTGTGATGATTTAAAACGGCTGTCTTTGTTTCATAAACTTTAAGATACGCCATTCTGTAGCGGTAAACCTGTGCCTGTATATTGCTTATTATTACAACAAGTCTTTTGTTTCCTGCCGCACTGAAAATTACATCATGGAATTTTTCGTCTGCTGTTGCAACTCCTTCATAATCTCTTGCTTCAAAAGCAGCTTCAAACTCTGCATTGTATTTTTTAAGTTCTTTAAGACTGTCATTGTCCATTTTCTGACAAGCATGACGTATGCTTACAACCTCCAATGCACTTCTTATTTCAAGTATGTTTTTAATGTCCTCCGCACTTATATCAAGAACCTGAGCACCTCTCCTCGGAATAAGTTCCACAAGGTTTTCCTGTTCAAGCATTCTTAAAGCTTCTCTTACGGGAGTACGGCTTACACCCAGCTTATCCGCAAGATGGTTTTCCAAAAGTCTTTCCCCCGGCTTTAACTGTCCCTTGAGTATTGCATCTCTGAGATTATTAAAAACAACCTCCCTAAGCGGAAGATATTCATTAGCGTTTACTTCAAACTTGTATTCCATGCAAAATTCCCCCTCAACCCTGCGGATTTATTGTTTTTGTAGAAAAAACTTCACTTATTCCAAACTTTTCCCTTATTGCCTCTGCCGCCTCATCAGCCTTATGCTTGCTTTCAAAAATACCATAAACAGAAGGGCCGCTTCCGCTCATGGCACTTGTCAAAGCTCCATTTGAAATAAGACAGCTTTTTAATTCTTTTATAACAGGATACTTTTCTGCCGTAACGGATTCAAGCACATTAACCGTATTTTTCAGTATGGTATCCATATCACCTTTTTTGTATGCTTCAAGTACAGCCCTTGTATCCGGACGTTCGGATACTTTATTTAAATCCAGATTTTTATAAACCCAAGCTGTAGGTACATCTATATCCGGCTTTGCCAATACAACAAAACTTTCCGGCATAGGTTTGATATAAGCAAGCTCATCTCCCAATCCGTAAGCAAAAGCAGTACCGTTTTTTAAACAAAACGGAAGGTCTTTTCCTATTGAACCTGCAAGAGAATTGAATTTTTCAATATTTTCATTTGGCACAAACAATGCCCTTATTGCCTTTATAACAGCCGCACCGTCGGCACTTCCGCCGGCAAGGCCTGCCGCAACCGGTATGCGTTTATTTATGTATATATCCACACCGCTTTTTATACCGCAAAAATCAAACATTTTTTCTGCCGCTTTATAAGCAATATTTGTTTTGTCCTCCGGTACTTTTGAGCTGTCGGAAAAAACACGTATTTCTCCCCTGTCTGTCTTTCGTACTTCAACAGAGTCAAAAACATCTATTGACTGCATAATCATTTCAAGCTCATGGTAACCATCGGTACGTCTTTTTAATACATCAAGTGTAATATTAATTTTAGCATAAGCGTTAATTAAAATTTTATCCATATTCATTTCACCATCGGTAAAAAATAATAATATTGTATACACTATCATTATAGCCGTATTGTACTAATAAAGCAACAATAATACAATTTTAAAAAAGCCAAAAAACACAAGTATTCGCCGCATATCTTGATAAACCACGTGAAATCGTCTTTTAATTTATATTTGCCAATAAACTACGTACAGAAAACCACAAAAACATTTTTGTTCTTAAATTTTTCAGTCATTCATATATTTAAAATGAGGTGGTAAAATATGCATTTTCCAAGACTTATCATATGTGTTTTTATGTCATTTTCCGTACTCTGCGGATGTTTTAATAAACCCCAAAATATTGCCAAAACCGATATAATTACAGAAAACACCGGAAATATCGAAAATAATCCCGATTACGTTAAAAATATGCCTGTTTACAGATGCCTTGCCGCAAGAATGATTTCCATAATATTCGGCAACGGCGGTATTGACAGCAGCACAAAATTTACCGATGTTTCTTTCGACCAATGGTATGCACCTTATATAAACAATGTTTCAAAAGAAGGTATAATGACCGGTTCAGGCGGATTATTTAATCCAAATGAGCCTTTAACATACCGTCAGGCACAGATTGTACTTAAAAAACTGGGTTTAAATACAGCAGACAAAAATATTAAAGACAAAGATGTTGCCGTATCCTATGACCTTTGGTGCAATATGCTTTTTTCTGCCATAGCGGACAAGCTTTCCGATTACGGCGTGGAAAAAAAGGAACTCAGCATATTTGCTACGGCAGGCGAAGGCGAAACCGAAAGCTGGACAGTGTCTACGGCAGAAGGACTTATGAAGCATGGTGGACTTTATATGGATAGCTTTGTTGACAAAACCATAGAGGTATATACCAAAAACAACGAAATAATAGCCGTAACAAAAGTAAGCGATAATACCTGTTATATATCAGGTGCATACGTAGAAAAAAACAACGATAAATTAACGGTACTGTTTAATTACGGAAAACGTGACCTTAAAACCGAAACAGAAAACACCGACCAAAGCGGCATTTACGACCTTTCCATAAAAGACGGAAAAATTATATCTGCCAAAAAATACGAACATCTGGCAGACGCAGTTTTAAAATATGATAAAAACAAAATCGAGCTTGAAAACGGTAAGATATATGACAGCGACAACATTCATATGTACGAAAAAAGTCAAAACAATGTTTGCTGTACTGAAACAAAATTCCTATCGGGCGGAAGCTACGATATTTATTTAAAAAACCAAAAAGTGTTTTCCGCCGTGTTTAACAAAAAATTCAGCGGAAAAATACGTACACTCATCAGCCGAGATAATTTTGACGGATATTTCCACGACAAAGTTGCTCTGTCCGGAAATTTAAAAGCCGAAAACAACGGAAATATTGTTTTTGAAGGAGAAAATGCCGAAATATCAAAAGATAATGCCGAGCTTTTCAAATACGGAAACCGAATAAAGATTTCATCTGACAAAAAGCCTATTGCAATAACAAGTCTTAAAAGAAGCTTTACTGTTGGACACCCGTCATATACAGGCACTGTTGAGATTGAAAAAACCGAAAACGGACTTCTTATTGTAAACGAAACCGATATAGAAAGCTATGTAAAAGGCGTTCTTCCAAGTGAAATGCCGGAAAGCTATTCCATAGAAGCATTAAAGGCACAGGCAGTATGTGCCAGAAGCTACGGTTACAACAGCTTTTTTAGCGGAAAATATACCTCCTACGGTGCAGACAACGATGATTCGGTTATGTGTCAGGTATACAACAATATCCCTTACGGCAAAAAAACCGCTACGGCAGTTGACGAAACAAAGGGAAAATACCTTTTTTACAACACCGAAATTGTAAATACAAGCTTTTTCGCATCATCGGCAGGCACAACCGCAAACTCAGACGAAATATGGATTGACAGCAAAACCCATGATTTTACATCGCCCCGCAAAGAATATCTTTCCGCAAGAAACAACACAGGCGTTGATTTCTCGGACGAAAAATCCGCACTGTTATATTTTAAAAACACAAATGCCTTTGCCTATGATAGTTTTTCAAAGTGGTTCAGATGGAATGTTACTTTAACTGCCGATGATATTAAAAATATATTTATACAAAACATAAAACCCGTTTATGACAGGGGACTTGTGAAAATCCATTCCGGAAATATAAGCCACGGTGATTTTATGACTAATCCGAAAAGTCTTACAAATATTGAGGTTATAAAGCGTGGCGAAGGCGGAAACATTATGATTTTACGTCTTACATTTGAAACCGGCTCAGCCGATATATATACCGAATACGCTATTCGTTCGGTACTTAGACCGAAACTCGGCAACAAAAAAATAATACTTAATTTAAAGGATTCATCAACTGTTGAAAACTATTCCCTTATGCCAAGTGCATATTTTTCCTTTGAAAAAAATTATAATTCAGAAGGAAAGCTGTCCGGAATAAAACTATACGGCGGAGGAATGGGACACGGTTGCGGAATGAGCCAAAACGGAGCGGAATATCTCGCCTCACAGGGAAAAACCTTTGAAGAAATACTGAAAACCTACTACAAAAATACCGAAATACGATAAAAGTCATAAATTTATATAAGACAAATTTATACAAGTGTGATATAATACACGAAAATATTTTTTATTTTTGTTTTTAAGGAGGCAGTATAATTATGTATATAACTTGTTTAGACCTTGAAGGTGTTCTTGTACCTGAAATATGGATAGCTTTTGCTGAGGCAAGCGGTATTCCCGAGCTTAAAAAAACAACTCGTGACGAGCCTGACTACAACAAACTGATGAACTACAGATTAAATATACTTAAAGAACATGGCCTTGGATTAAAAGAAATACAAAATACAATAGCTTCTATAGACCCTATGCCGGGTGCAAAGGAATTTCTCGATGAACTTCGTTCTTTTACACAGGTAATAATAATAAGCGATACATTTGAACAGTTTGCAACACCGCTTATGAAAAAGCTGGGCTGGCCTACTATTTTCTGCAACAGCCTTGAGGTAGCCGAAAACGGAGAAATAACAGGCTTTAAAATGCGTATTGAAAACTCAAAGCTTAATACGGTTAAAGCCCTTCAGTCCGTCGGCTTTGAAACCATAGCCTCCGGCGACAGCTACAACGACCTTGGAATGATAAAGGCAAGCAAAGCAGGTTTCCTGTTTAAAAGCACAGACAAAATAAAAGCCGATAATCCTGACCTTCCTGCTTATGAGGAATACAGCGAACTTATGGCTGCCATAAAAAATGCAATGAAATAAAATCAAAACCGTGGGCGAAAACTCCCACGGCTTTATTTTGTCCCGAAAACATGGTTTCCGACAGAATATGTAATAGGTACAGACCAAATCCAACGGCTTGTAGCTGTTGCCGGATTCCAATAATACAACGCTCCGCCTGTAGGGTCATAACCGTTTACTGCGTCCCTTGCGGCAGAATACGCCGTTTCGTTAGGTGTAAGATTTATCTGACCGTCATCTACAGCATCAAAAGCACCTCTCTGATATACAACCTCTGCAACGGAGTTTGGAAACTTATCACTTTTCACCCTATTTAATATAACCGAACCTATTGCCACCTGTCCTTCATACGGCTCACCGCGTCCTTCGGCATATATGGCACGGGAAAGTATTTCAATATCATTTTCCGCATTTACTTCATAATCTATGTTTAAAGAAGCAAGTGTACTTTCACCAGCTATTCCGTCAGGCACAAGTCCATTATTCTGTTGATAAAGCTTTACGGCTTCATATGTTCCGTAGCCGTAAATTCCGTCTATTTCTCCCGGATAATAACCCAGATCCTGTAATCTTCGCTGTATCACCGAAACGGCATTTCCACCGGAGCCGTACCGGAACACCACTGTAGGAACAGTATCATATTTTCCGATACAAAACACAAATACGGAACATAAAACAGCCGCCGTTGACAAAAATATATAAATTTTGTTTTTTATAATTCCTGTCTTCATATTTTCCCCCAACACTATGCCTTCTTATTAAAATACCTTTCTATCTCTTTTACCGCTTCAACTGTGGCAAGCTTAATATTTATGCCATCTGAGTCATATACTACACTATATTCTCCCGGAGTAAGAATATTCTCTAATCTTGTTCCGCTTTCATCATTATCTTCATATAAGCACAGTGACGGATACATTACGCACCACCAATTATGCCCTTTTCCACTGCCTATCTCTATTTTTACAGCATCATAATATCCCGATGGGAAAATAAAACTATTGTATTTTCTTATGGGAAAAAGTGTTTTCTCGAATTTAACATTAACATTACAGTCATTATTGTTTTCTCTCAAAACCTTTTCGGCTGCCGTTATTATTGTGTATTTATTTTCTTCAAGTATTTTTATTGTTTCCGCCTTACTGCCGCTATTTTTTATTTTTTCTTTCATAACCTTTTGCACCTCGTCACGAACCATAAGTTTAAGCTGTTGGTCTCTCGGGCTGTCACTGTCGGCAAGAATATGAAGCCTGACAACCTTATCTGCTATACCGCTTTGTATACTATCGGCATAAATTTTAAGCGAAAATCCAACTGAAAAAATAATTGATATTATGGCTGCAAAAATAATTGATGCAAAAATAATGTTTTTTTCTTTTTTTAAAATATACATTTTTATCACCCAATAAAAATATGGACAATTAAAACAGTTTTTAAACAGAAAAATTTAAATTTAGCAAAGACCTTGGGGCGTTGCCCCAATACCCCACGATTTTTTGAAAAAAATCGAGTAAAACTTTTATCAAAACGCAATT
>CAKQPE010000032.1 GCA_934256695.1 uncultured Eubacteriales bacterium | reverse complement strand
ACTAAAAGTTTAGGTCAAGCCTTTTCAAAGGCTTGCAGGTGTGGACGGAGTCCACGGTTTTAATCAGTTCGATAAATATAAATTTAGCGTTGGTTAAAACCCTTCCGTCATTGCTTTGCAATGCCACCTTCCCTTTCAGGGACGGCTTTAAAACGGCGGTTTTTAGGCTCTCATGAAAGGGAAGATGTCACGCAGTGACTGAGGGGGTTCTGTCCACTGCCCACTGGCAACTGACTGCTAAATTTTAATTTTATCCCGAAAAACGCAATGTAATTGCGTTTTGATAAAAGTTTCGCTTGAGCCTTTTCAAAGGCTCACAGAGTTTGAGACAGAGTCTCAATGTCTTTGATAAATTTTAATTTAATTGAAATAAACAGCGGCACAAAGGAATGCAAGAGCAATTACTGGAACGACAACAAGGGGAAAAGAAAGAATGTATTGGCTATAGCTTGTATAACACACACCTGTTGTGGCAAAGTCGGTATACTGCATAAATTTTGCCAGAAAAGGAACAGAAACTACAAGGAGGGCGAAAACCGAAAAAAAGACTGCCGCTATGAATTTAGGTTTAGGTATTTTATCATGCATAGGCAAAGTTTCACACTTTTCCGGCTCTTTGTCGAAAAGAAGATAATCGGCGGAAACATTAAAAATATTACACATCTGGATTATATTATTTAAGTCGGGGAGAGCCGTATCTGACTCCCATTTTGAAACTGCCTGACGGGAAACGGAAAGCTTTTCACCAAGCTGTTCCTGTGTAAGGTGATTTATTTTTCTTAGATATAAAATTCTTTCATTTATTTTCATAGAAACACTCCTTTAGATTATGTTTATACAGAAATACTAACATTTGGAAAACAGATTTTCAATAAATCAAAGATTGAAGTTTGTCAACCGGCAGTTGCGGAAATAAATAACCCCTCATCCGTCACTGCGTGACACCTTCTCCTCAAGGAGAAGGCAAAAACCCTTCCTACAAACCTACGGTTTGCCACCTTCCCTTTCAGGGACGGCATATTGACGGCAAGTTTATAATTATCCGAAAAAATATTTTTAAAAAAACCCTCATCCGTCACTGCGTGACACCTTCTCCTCAAGGAGAAGGCAAAAACCCTTCCTACAAACCTACGGTTTGCCACCTTCATTTTAAGGGACGGCGTATTAACGGCAAGTTTATACTTATCCGAAAAAATATTTTTAAAAAACCCCTCATCCGTCACTACGTGACACCTTCTCCTCAAGGAGAAGGCAAAAACCCTTCCGACAAACCTGCGGTTTGCCACCTTTCCTTTCAGGGACAGCATATGGGAGTTTATATTAATGCAAAAAGAAGTATGTATATTTTACATACTTCTTTTTGATAAGAGTCGATGTGTGTTATTGATATGAAACCACAAGTTATTTAAGGAGCGGAAAGTTTTTATTTTCTATTAAAGTATATTGCTGCTGATTGGAGTCCATGAGTATAGACTATGCCGCCCATCATATATACGTCTAAGTTTACTATATATCTGTCCATAACGGTTTTATCATCGGGATTTAAGACAGTTATAAATAATTTGCCGATACTTTCATTATAAGAGCAATCATATATTTTACCGGATTTATCAATGGAATACATATAGTCAACTACGGAAGAATAATCATCGTGGAGATAATTTGTGGTTATATAGGCTGAATACATAAAATCCGGATCATTATAATACCACCAGTCATTGTGCTGAATGGTATTCATATCTATATTTTCAAGTATAAATTGTTCAATAGCCATTGAGGCTTCCATAGTAAGCTGATAAGTACCTGTATCTTTATTATCTATAAATATTCTGTAAATATCACGGCTTTCGACATATATTTGGGTGCCGTTATGGAAATCAATGCAATATATAGGAAACATAGAGCGAAAAGCAGCATCGCTTTCATAAGACGGTCCTTTGGAAAGGGCTTTTACGAGTTTATTTATACTGTTTTTATCGGTTACGGTATAGCTGTACATATCATCTTCAAGTTCAAAACTATCCATATCCTGTTCATCATAATGCATTAAATCGTAACAGGTTATGGTATTTGTCTTATAGATAGGCAAGACAGATTTTGTTTCTTTGATTGTTTCTGCTATACATCTGTTTGATGTAATTAAAGACTGCATATCAAAGCAGAGATTTTGGGAATAGGCTGTAGTAAACAAAAGCGTCGATGTAAGAAGCAGAGAAACAGTAAAAGTATATTTTTTCATATAAAGCACCTCCTTATGTAAATTATTGCATATAAAAAATCGGAAAGCAATTAAGTTTGAAATTTGTAAGAATAAATTAAGAAAATGTATTAAACAATATCTTCTCCCCAAGGAGAAGGCAAAAAAACTTACGACAAACCAGTGGTTTGCTATCTGCCATCTCGGGGACGGCGTATTAACGGCAAGTTTTAAAGTATTTGAAAATTATTTTTAATTATATATAAAAAATAAGGTTTATAAAGAATGAAAAATTTAGGGATTTTGGACAAAAGGTATATTTGTATTAATAAAAAGGCTAAAGAGGTTAATTTAAATAATTAATAATAAAAAAATACAGTATAAAAATTAGTTAAAAGTATTATTAAATTTAATGACGATATGTGCAATTTATAATAAAAATACACGTATCATGTTGACAATGAGTATTTTATATGGTAAGTTTAATGTGCTTTAGGAGGTGGTTTATATTGAAGGAAAGAAAGTATTTTGAGCTTAAAGAGCTTAAAAAGTTTTTGAAAAGAAGAAATATTTCATATAAAAGATTGTCCGATGAGCTTGGTATAAGCATAGATGCTGTAAACAACAAGTTAAACGGATATACATCGCTTAACATATGCGAAATGAATCAAATGGTTATGCTCTTTAATATGAAGCCAAGTGATATAAGCAGATTTTTTGTAATGGGTGACAGAATATTTGAAAAAGGATTTGAAAAAAACGGATAAGTAAAAAAACAGAGAATTAAAAGTTGTTGTGTTTAGTTACAAAAGGAAAAACCAAAATGGAGCAAGCAGGAAAAGAGGAATTGTTTTTGGGTAAAAAAAGAAATTTGGATTTAAAAAACTTTAACATATCAGAATATGCATACAAGGAACTGCAATATTTTTGTATGCAGTACGGGGAAAAGAAAAAGATGATTGAAGAAGGATATGGACCGAGTGGAATACGAATGAAGCTTACGCCGAGGGGAAGCGGAGTCAGTGATCCTACGTTTGAGACGGCTGATAGAATTATAAAAATAAAAAATGATATTGAGATGATAGAAAATGCCGCAAAGGAAACAGACGGTATTTTATATAAATATATAATAAGAAATGTATCGGAGGGAACGCCGTTTGAAGTATTGGAAGTACCTTGCGGAAGAAGGCAGTTTTATGACAAGAGAAAAATATTTTTTAACAAGTTATACAGGAAGAAAAATGAAAAAATATAAAAAATAAAAAAGGGTCACCCAAGTGACGTACTTTTATGATAATATAATAGCATGAAAAAATAGGAAATACAAAAACAGGGCTTTTTAGTACATATAAGGAAAGAAAATGTATGTACTAATAAATCCTGTTTTTTTAATACTAAAATAGGAGATGATAAAATTAAAGGACTGACAAAAAAACAGAAAATGACTGCCGATGCATTGACAAATATAAGCTATGAAGGAACATTAGAGGATATATGCCAAGATTTTTCGATAAGCAAGGATACATTATATCAATGGTTAGCGGAAGAAGAATTCAGAAGCTATATGGATTTAATACTGAGTGGAAAGACATTAAGTGCAATGACGAATGTTTGGAAAAGTCTTTTGAACCAATGTGCAGAAGGAAACATACAGGCAATAAAGCTGTATTTTGAGTTAAAAGGAAAGTACAAAGGAGAAAAAAGCTCGGTTAAGGCAGACAACAGGGTAATAGAAATAATAGACGAT
The DNA here is from genome assembly GCA_934256695.1 of uncultured Eubacteriales bacterium. GTDB lineage: Bacteria > Bacillota > Clostridia > Lachnospirales > Anaerotignaceae > Neoanaerotignum_A. The sequence goes on along the minus strand of CAKQPE010000032.1, from coordinate 14,137 downwards.
ATACCAAAGGGTGACAAAGATGGCAAAGCTTAGTGAATTGATAGCACCGTCATTTTATGATGCTCACAGAGACATTGAGAAGGAAAAATACACACATTTCTGGTTCAAAGGCGGAAGGGGAAGCTGCAAGTCTTCATTTATATCATTAGAGATAATACTTGGGGTTATGAAAGACAGGAGAGCAAATGCTATAGTAATAAGAAAAGTACAAAACAGTATAAGAGACAGTGTTTTGGAACAGATACTATGGGCAATAGATGCACTTGAGGCTGATGAGTTATGGGAAAAGAAAATGTCACCGCCATATTGTCTGGTACTGAAAAGCACCGGACAGAAAATAATTTTCAAAGGCTGTGATGATCCGACAAAAATAAAATCAACTAAGTTTAACAAGGGTTATGCAAAATTTATATGGTTTGAAGAAGCTGATGAGTTCAGTTCTATGGAAGAAATAAGAAACATAAATCAGTCATTGATGAGAGGTGGGGAAAGATTTTGTGTATTTTATTCGTACAATCCGCCTATGAGCATAAAAAACTGGATAAATCAAGAGGCGTTGAAAAAAAGAAAAGATAAAAAAACATACAGCAGTACGTACAAAACTGTTCCCGTAAAATGGCTTGGGGAGCAGTTTTTTATTGAGGCAGAGCATTTGAAGAAAAGTGATAAAAAGGCATATGAGCACGAATATTTAGGAAAAGTAACGGGAACGGGAGGAGAGGTATTCACAAATGTGGAGATAAGAAAAATAAGTGACAGTGAAAAGAATGAATTTGACAGGGTTTCAAGAGGGCTTGACTGGGGATATGCGGCGGATCCGCTGCACTACACTGTAAACCATTATGACAAGACAAGAAGAAGGTTATACATTTTTTATGAGATACATGTTACGGGAATGAGCAACATTGATGCGGTAAATTTAATAAAGAAAGAAAACAAAAGAAATGATGTTGTAATATGTGACAGTGCTGAGCCAAAAAGCATAGCGGAGCTTAACTATTTCGGTATAAATGCAACGGGAGCAAAGAAAGGTGCGGGAAGCGTTGAATATGGTATTAAATGGCTTCAAAATCTTGAAAAAATAATAATTGACCCAGACAGATGTCCTTATACGGCAAAAGAATTTTTGGAATATGAGCTGGACAGAGACAATGAAGGCGGATTCAGAGCGTATTTTCCTGACAGAAACAATCATTCAATAGATGCAGTGAGGTATTCAAGGCAGTTTGATATGAGCATGGTCAAAGTAAGATAAGCAAGAGTAAGTAAAAGATGATGTAAAAAAAGTGTTGAGGAAGAAGGTAATAGTATTTGAGATACAAAAGGAAGTGGGAAAAATGTTTTTGACGGAAACAGATTTAATAAATGCCAAAATTACGGCAGAAAGCAACATAAACGAAAGTGAAATACTGAAGTACATAATAAAAGAAGATCGTATGAGTGACAGAAAGAAAAGAATGATTGAAGGTGAAAAATATTACTCATACGAGCATGATATAGAAAATGTTGATTTCAGGCAGAGCTGTATATCGGAAACAGATGAGGAAGGCAAAGAAAGTATAAGCAAGTTTACAAACCCAAACAGAAGCAACAAGCATATTACAAATGCTTTCCACAGGGTATTGGTAGACCAAAAGGTTTCTTATCTTATAGGAAGAAAGCCCGTAATAAAAATTGACTACAAGAGCAATATGGAAAAAGACGAAGATTTTGAAAGAGAAATTGAAGATTTTACAGGGGAAGAATTTAATGAAGTATTACAAGAGCTTTTGACAGGAGCAAGCAACAAAGGGTGTGAAGCATTACACATATATTACGGCGAAACCGGAAAATTAAGGTACTGTATTATACCGGCAGACGAGATAATTCCCATATATGACAGTCAGTACGGGAAAGAGTTGGAACAGCTTATAAGATATTATGACACGGTAGTAATAAGAAACGGAAACAAGTATATAAGAAAAAGAGTCGAATGGTGGACAAAGGACAAGGTTACATATTTTATTGAGGACGACAGCAGAAATTATATTTTTGACAACACGGTAAAGCACAATCCTTCGCCACACTGGTGGGGAGTAGCTACAGAAGACGGATTTGAAAAAAGCAGGCGAGCCAACAGTTGGGGAAAGGTTCCGTTTATTATACTGAAAAACAACAGCAAAGAGACAACAGACCTTGAAGGAATAAAAGGACTAATAGACGCATACGACATGATTGCCAGCGAAGGTGTAAACAGTATGTTGGATTTAGTGGATTTATACTGGGTAATACAGGGTTACGGGGGAGACACAGCAAGTGCCATAGCAAAAAAATTAAAAATAAACAAAGCCGTAAACATAACAGACAGCAGCGGAAGTGTTGAAGCAAGGCAGATTGAGCTTTCCATGAACGGAAGGCTGGAATTATTAAAGAGATTAAGAAAAGATATATTTGAATTTGGCCAAGGAATAGATACTGATCCTGATGCATTGGGAAATTCACCAAGCGGTGTATCGTTAAAATTCCAATACACACTTCTTGAGTTAAAGGCAAGCGGTGTGGCCGTTAAACTGAAACAATGCATAAAAGAGCTTTTGGGATACATGATAGAGGACTACAACAGAAAGCACAATACGGATTATGACGTATCGATTTTAAAGATAGCATTAAAGAGAAATGCTATAACGAATGACTATGAAACGGTACAGATGATACAGATGTCAAAAGGAATATTAAGTGACGAAACTTTATTAAGCATGCACCCGTTTGTTGAAGAAATTTCAATGGAGGAAGATGCGGTAAAAGGGGAAAAAGCGGAAAAAGAAATTTAAAAATAATAACTAAATTAGGGCGGGAAGGCGGGTTAACTGAAAAAAGGAGGTGAAAAGAATGAATTTAAAATGGCTTGACGATTTATTTGAAGAATGCGAGAGCAAAGAAGAACTGTTGGAAATAGTAAAAGAATATATTGAAGAAAATTATATTCCGGCAGAGGAAGAAGGAGAAAAGGTTACAAAAGCGGAGTATGACGCAATGGCCGAAAAGTACGAAGGCATTATAAAAGAAATGAAAGAAAGTGCCGAAAAGGAAAAAAGAGACAAAATTATTGAGGAGGAAATACTTAAAAGCGGCGGAAGAAACGTAAAGGCTGTGCTTGCTGTAGTTGAGGAAGAAGATTTAATAAAAGACGAACAGGGAAATGTAATCGGAATTGATTTAAGCACAGTAAAGGAAAAAGAACCGTATCTTTTCAAAGAAAAAGAAGAAAAGGTTGAAGGAACGGGAGTTACGTTAAAAGGAAGAGAAAAGAATAAGAATTTTAAGTTTGCGGAAAGTGCAAGAAGGGCAGCCGGACTTAAATAAAGAGGAGGACAATAAATGGCAAACAACATAAGTTATGCAGAGAAATTTTTACCGATAGTTGACGATATTTACAAGGCAGAGTCAGCAACAGAGGGACTTGACACAAGCACCATGGCTGATTTTTCCGGAGCAAACGAGATTAAAGTGCTTAAAGTAAGTACAACAGGTCTTGGTACATATTCAAGAAGCGGAGGTTATCCAAAGGGTGACATTACTGCAGTATGGGAAACAATGAAGCTTACACAGGAAAGAGGAAAAGAAATTTCCATAGACAGAATGGACGATGAAGAAACTCTCGGAACAGTGTTCGGAACAGTAACAGGAAACTTTATGAGAGAATGGGTTATACCGGAAATGGACGCATACCGTTTTGCAAAATATGCTTCTACAGAAGGAATAGGGAAAAAAGAGGAAAGTATAAGCAAAGAAAATATACTTACTGCCATTGACAATGCTTCTCTTGCTATGGACGAAAGTGAAGTGCCTATGGAGGGCAGAGTACTTTTTGTAAACAGTGATTTAAAGCCGGTTTTAAACAGTGCCATAACAAGACAGTGGACAAACGAAGATGAAACAAACACTGTTGTAAACAAATACAACAACATGAAGGTTATATATGTTCCGAAAACAAGATTCTACACAAAGATAACACTTAATGACGGAACAACAAGCTGGGGATATGCAAAAGACGGCACAGGAAAAGACATCAACTTTATGATGATTTATCCACAGGCAGTGGTTCAGGCAAAGAAATTTGTTATGCCGAAAATATTCAGCCCTGACGAGAACCAGAAGCTTGATGCATGGTTATTCCAGTTTAGACTTTATCACGATGCATTTGTATATGAAAACAAGGCAAAGGGAATATATTTAAGTGAACGTGCAGGTGAATAAAAGTGGAAAAAAGCACAGCAACAGAAAAGGTAAAGAAAATATGTAATGCCGAAGAAAATACGGATATAATTGAATACTGCTGTGACAGTGCCGAGGAGATAATAAAAAATTATTGCGGAATAAAGGAAATACCTGATGAACTGGAAAGTGTATATATTGAGCTTACGTGTGATATATACAGAAGCGGTGAGTACGGAAGCGAAGCACAGACGGGAAGGCTAAAAAGCCTCACCGAAGGTGATGTATCAATGAGTTTTGAGGAAAGTGACGGAAAGTCGGGAGACATAAGAAAATACGAAAACAGGCTTAAACCGTTTAGGAGAATAAAATGGAATTGAAAAAATATTCGGTAAATGGAATTGCCGAGGTGATGTATGATTCTGTATGCAATATAAAAAGGTATGAGACAAAAAGGCTTGAAAGCGGAATAAGCACAAAGGAGCTTAAAGAAGTACATTCCCAAATTAAGTGCAGAATAAGTTACGAAAGTGACAGTGCCAACGAAGAAAGCGAAACATTATATGAGATAAACCGCAGAATAAAAGTGTTCCTCCCTATTGAAACTGATATAAAAAGCGGCGATATTTTGGTTATAACAAGGAATGGGAAAAGTGAAAAGTTCGAGGCTGCGTCAAAGGGAAAAGCATACAGAACACATTTGGAGGTTGAGGTAAAGCCTACAGATAAAAATCCGTAAGGAAGGTAAAGATGGAAGAAAAAATAAGAGACGGCATAGCACAGGCATTGCTTGAAAAATTCGGTGAAGGATACCACATATACAGTGAAAGCATGGAGCAGGGAAGTGAAAAGCCCTGCTTCTTTATTTTACACAAAAGCACGAAAATAGAATACAGACCTATGAAAAGGTGCATTGCCGAATATGAATTTGAAGTAAGAATGATAATCGGCAACAGTTTAAACAGCGGTATTTATTCATATGCGGAAGATATATTTGAGGCATTAAAGTGTATAAGATGCGGTGAAGATAGAATAAATGCCGTAAGAAATGAATTTAAAATAGAAAAAGGCATAGGAAAGGCTACGGCAGATTATTTAATAAGCGGAAGAATAGTGGAAGAAGAATGTCAGTTGATGGAAAAATTGGATATTAAAGAAGGAGAGTGAAAAAAGTGGCATTAGGCGGAGGAAGTTTTTTGACACAGAACAAGGTTTTACCGGGAAGCTACATTAATTTTGTAAGTGCGGCAAGTTCAAACGCAAACATAAGTGACAGAGGATATGCGGCAGTTGCAGTTGAATTGGGCTGGGGTGAAGAAGAAAAAATATTTGCGGTAACGGCAAATGAATTTATGACAGACAGCATGAAAATTTTCGGTTACGGATACAGTGACGAAAAGTTAAAAGGAATAAGGGATATTTTCTTAAATGCCGCAACGGTTTATTTTTACAGATTAAACAAAGGCGAAAAAGCAGAGTGCAAATTTGCAACGGCAAAATACAGCGGCGAAAGAGGAAATGATATTGAAATAGAAGTAAATGAAAATTCCGGAAAGTATACCGTAACTACATTCATGGCAGGAGAAGAAACGGATACACAGGAAGTAATTTCCATGAGTGAAATTAAAGACAATGATTTTGTTGTATTTAAAAAAGAAGCAGTTTTTTCGGGCGGTGAAAGGATAAGTCTTACAGGCGGAAGCAACGGAAGTGTATCTGCTACAGCTCACCAGACATTCCTTGATAAGCTGGAAAGTGTAAGTATAAATACGCTTGGCTGTTTAAGTGATGAGGAAAGCATTAAAAAGCTTTATGTTCAGTATACCAAAAATATGCGTGATACATATGGAGTAAAGTTCCAGACAGTTGTTCACAAATATGAAGCAGAATACGAGGGTGTAATAAATATTGAAAATGATGCCGAAGAAAACGAAAAATATGCTCTTGTATGGTGGGTAACAGGTGCAGCTGCCGGCTGTGAGATAAACGAAAGTTTGACAAACAAAATTTATGACGGAGAATACAGTGTATTTACGGCGTATAAGCAAAGTGAACTTGAGGAAAGCATAAAAGAAGGAAAATTTATATTTCATTTAAACGGTAATGAGGTAAGGGTTCTTGAGGACATAAATTCATATACGGAATTTAAAAACGGAAAGGACAGTAATTTTGGAGAAAATCAGATAATAAGACTTCTTGACCAGACAGGCAATGACATAGCGGTAATGTTCAATGAATACTATCTTGGAAAGGTACAGAACAATTCAGCCGGAAGAATGGCTTTTTGGAATGACATAGTTACATACAACAGAGAACTGGAAAGTCTCGGAGTTATAGAAAATTTTGTTCCGGAAGATGTTATTGTTGAGATTGGGAAAGACAAAAAGACGGTATCGGTAACAAATCCGATTACACCGGTATGTGCAATGGCTAAGCTTTACATGACAGTAATTATACAGTAAGGGGGAATAAAAATGAGCAGTGTAATGAATGCAAAAGATGCGGTAAGTGCATCTATGGCAGAGTGCTATGTGACTATAGACAAGAAAAGATATAATTTTATGCAGGCGATAAATCTTGAAGCCACAATGAAGAAAACAAAGCAGGAAGTACCTATACTGGGAAAAACAGGAAAAGGCAACAAGGCTACAGGCTGGACAGGAACGGGAAAAGCCAAGTTCCATTACAACAATTCTGTATTCAGAGAAATTCTTTATAAATTTAAAGAAAAGGGCGAAGATATGTATTTTGACATACAGGTTACAAATGAGGATCCGACAAGTGCTGTGGGAAGGCAGACAATAATTTTAAAGGACTGCAATCTTGACGGAGGCACACTTGCCAAGTTTGATGCTACGGCAAAGTTCCTTGAGGAAGAATACAGTTTTACATTTGAGGATTGGGAGATGCCGGAGAAGTTTAAAGAGCTTTAAAACACTTCTGTAAAGCTACAGTTTGCCAGCTTTCACTTTAGGGACGGCTTGAAAACGGCAAGTGGGAAAATTGGAAAAAAGAGGAGGATATAACCCCTCATCTGTCATTTTGTGACAACTTCTCCACCGGGGAGAAGGCAAACCCTTCCGTCAAACCTACGGTTTGCCACCTTTCCTTTCAGGGACGGCTTGAAAATGGCAAGTGGGAAAATTGAAAAAAAAGAGGAAGATATAACCCCTCATCTGTCATTTTGTGACAACTTCTCCATCGGGGAGAAGGCAAAAATTTCCGATATAATTTTAAATTAAACAGTAAAACTCACATGATTAACAATCATGTGAGTTTTACTAAAGTTTAGGTCAAGCCTTTAGGGAACCGCAAAGATAAATGCGGCGGCGTAAGCCGATTTGCGAAGCAAATTTCCTGACCAAGAAGGCTTGTGGGGTTTGGGGCAAAGCCCCAAGGTCTTAAGAGGAAAGGAAGATAAGAATGGATTTGGATATGTTTTTAAACAGAAACAGAATAAAAAAAGAAAATGTTTTTTATGAGGCGAGCAGCTGTTTTAAAGAAAACGGCAAGAAAATAAAGTGGCAAATACGTGCTTTAAGCGGAAGCGAAGAAGAAAAGATACGTGAGATATGCATAAGACAAGTACAAAAAAGAAATGGCGGATACAGTGAAGAACTGGACTACAGCAGATACCTTGGAAAGTTGGCGGCAGCTTCGACTGTATATCCCGATTTATACAATGAAGAATTACAAAACAGCTACGGTGTAATGGGCGAAGATGCATTACTGAAAGAGATGCTGACAGCCGGAGAGTACATTGCCTATATAAAAAAAGTTAAAGAGGTAAATGGATTTAATATAAGTGAAAGAGAAATTGTAGATGAGGCAAAAAACTCATAAAGGAGGGCAGTTTTGAGGCAGTATGTGCATATATTGCTCTCCTGAGATTTGGAATAATTCCAAGTAAAATTAATAAATTATCGAGAGAAGAAAAGGCTTTTATAATAGCAAGTTTTGAAATGGAAAAAGAAGAAAGTGGTGAGTAAAAAAGTATGTATTCGATATATATCGGAAATATTTTACTGCCTGTTAATCCGGAAAGTATAAAGTGGAGCTATAAGGGTCAGAATGAGACAATTAATCTTATAAACATGGAAGAAATAAACAGAATAAATATTCCCGGACTTATGGAGTTTAGTTTCAGTGCTGTACTGCCGGGAGGCAAGGTACCATATGCAAGATATTTGACAAGCTATAAAGAACCGTTTGTTTATTTAAATGAGCTTGAAGCAATAATGAAAGAGAGAAGAACGGTTATATTTATTATAAAAAGAGAAAAGCTGCCTTATATGAGGGTTGGATTTACAACCAAAAAATTAGTTACTATAGAAGATTTATCAGTAAATGAGGAAGCAAAGGAAGGGCTTGACATAAAGTTTGACATAAGGCTTAAAGAATACAAGGCGGCACAAAGTACAAAAATAGGTAATATATCTCAAGCAAAAGCACGAAATGAGACAAAAACAGCGGCAAAAAGCTATGTAGTAAAAAGCGGAGACAGTTTATGGAACATATGCAAGAGAGAGCTTAATGATGGTGGAAAGTTTGCTGAAATTGCAAAATTAAACGGAATAACAGATCCTTCAAAAATATATACTGGTCAGGTGATAAAATTTGAATGAAATAAATATAGAAATAACAAATTCCGAGAATAAGCAGAGTTATATACCTTTGATTAAAGGTGAATTAGACATAGAGTACTACAGAAGTATGATGCCTACAAAAGCAGCTTTCAGTGTTTTAAAGGACAATATAATAAATTTTAACGAAGGCTCGGAAGTAAAAATAGAAATAGGCGGTAAAAAAATATTCAAGGGGTATGTTTTTACAAAAACAAGAAGCAAGGACGGAGTAATAAAGGTAACCGCATATGACCAGTTGAGATATTTGAAAAACAAAGGAACATATAATTTTTATAACATAAGCGGTTCGGACATAGTTAAGCAGATAGCGAAGGATTACAGAATAGAAGTGGGAGAAATTGAAAACAGCGGATATATTATAAGTGAGCTTATATCAGACGGGAAAACATTGTTTGATGTAATACAAACAGCTGTTGACATTACATATGAAAATACGGGAAGGCTGTATATTTTATTTGACAATTTCGGAAAGCTTAGTTTTAAAAGAGCTGAAAGTATGGTACAGGACTACATGGTACAGGATTCAACAGCTGAAAATTTCAGTTATACATCAACAATAGACAGTGGTGTATACAACCAGATAAGGCTTACATTAAAAGGAAGAAACGGTATAATACAAGAATATTTTAAAAAAGATGAAAAAAATATTTCTCGTTGGGGAGTATTACAGTACAACGGAAGTGTGGAAAAAGAAGAAAACGGAAATGCAAAAGCTGAAAATCTTTTGAAGTTACATAACAAATGCATGAGAAAATTGAGTATAAACGGAGCATTTGGAGACATGAATGTAAGAGGCGGTTCAATAATATATGTAAGAACTGACGAAACAGGTGATATTAAGATAGACCAGAAAATGACAGTTGAGTATTGCAAACATTGTTTCAGAGGAAATGTCCACACAATGGATATGAATTTAAAAGGCGGACTTATAAATGATGATTAAAGGAAGTGAGAAGGTGTGGAATTTACAGCAGATGATATATTTAGGGAAATATATGAATTGCAGGAAATAATTAATTTTATTTTATCAGAGAGCAAAGACAGTTGGAGTTATATATTGATGCCGGAAAAGTCTATGGAAAATATATACAAAGATGTTTTTGGAGAAAAAGAAAGGATATTAAATAACGTATATTTTGGAGAATACAAGAAACCGAAAGAGCCTTTAGCAAAAAACGAAGTACGGACAAGAATAAAAAAAGAATATGATGAAAGCTATAAAGAAAAGACTATAAATACAGAAAACATGGTTTTAAAAACAATAAAAGAGACAGAAAGCAATATTAATAATGTTTTCAAAAATATGTTTGATGAAAAAGAAAATTTTTTGTTATATGGGCAGTATCAAAAAAACGTGGCAACCGAAAACAAATTTAAAAGCATATTTAACAATTTAATTTATGGAGAAGAAAAGCAGAGATTTAATGCTGCAAATATGTTTTTTAAAAATATAAATGAAGAAAAGAATGTGTTTGAAAGAAAAGATGAGAAAAATTTTTTGTCGGAAGAAAATATCAGAAATATTTTTAAAAAGAATGAGGAGAAAAGAAGTTATGAATTTAAAGATATATTGAAGTATGTAAAATCAGAAGAAAAAATACAGAGACAAAAAAGACAGATAAACAAAGATGAAGAAAGCAAAAAAGTAAACATAACATTTAATAATTACAACAATGAGTATGGTAAAACTGATGAAAACCGCATCATAAACTCAATAGCTGAAAAAATAATGGAATATGCTCAATGCGGTGCAGAAGGAGTACATATTTAAGAAGGTGATTTAAAATAGAAAATTTAATAGAGGCAATAAAGCAGATTTCTGTTCAGGCAAATGAAGCAAATGATCCGGTAAAAATTATATTCGGAATAGTAACAAGTGCAAAACCGCTTAAAATAAGTATCGGTCAAAGGATTACGGTGGAAAGCGGAAAACTTTTTTTATGTTCAAATGTAGTTGAAAAAGAGACAGAAGAAACTTTTGACATATATACGGAAGATGCAAGTGGAGGTGGAACAAATCATTATCACAAAATATGCGGAAAGAAGAAAGTAGTTATAAACAACGGATTAAAAGAAGGTGAAAAGGTAATCCTTTTCCAGATACAGGGTGGACAAAAATTTTTAGTTCTTGACAGGGTGGTGGAAGAAAGTGATACCTGAAACAGGGAACAGTTTAAACAGTTATACAAAAAACAGCAAAGTAACAAAGACATATTTTCTTGATTTTGATACAAACAGAATAGGTGGATTCATAAGCGGAAAAGAAGCGATGAAACAGGCAATACTAAAGATTATAAACACAAAAAGATATGCTTTTGAGATATATGATTGGTCATATGGAAGTGAGACAGATGAACTTATAGGAAAAGACATGAAAACAGCGGAAGTATTTGCTGAAGTTTACATAGAGGACGCATTGTTAAATGATGACAGAATAGAAAAAATTGAAAATTTTGAAATAAAAAAAGGAAGAAATTTTATTGCAGTAAAATTTAAAGCGGCAACTGTTTTGGGAGATATAGATATTGAAACAGAGGTGGTAAAAATTGTATGAAAATTTGACATATGAAGAATTAATCGAAAAAAAGCTCGGTATGGTAGACAACACTGTTGACAAGAGACAGGGAAGTATTATATATGATACCCTTGCACCTAACAGTGCAGAAAGTATACAGATGTATATGGCAATGGAGGCACTTATGGACAGGACATTTGCCGATACGGCTACAGGAGAAGACCTTGAAAGACGGACTGCGGAAAGGAATATACAAAGAAAGGCTGCAACAAATGCAAACGTAAAAGCAGTATTTTATGATCAAAACAATAAAAAAACAGATGTAAAAATCGGAAGCAGAATGAGCGGAGGCGGAAACGATTATTATGTATGCGAAAAACTTTCTGACGGAAGTTACACAATGGTGTGTGAAACTGCGGGAGAGGCGGGAAACAAATATACAGGTAAGATAGTTCCCATAGATTATGTAGATGGACTTTTAAGTGCGGAGATTACATCAATTATAATTTACGGCGAAGAAAAAGAAGATGATGAAAGTTTAAGGAAAAGGTATTTTGAAAGCTTTGAAATAAAAGCTTTTGGAGGAAATATAGATGAGTACAAAAAACTTTTAAACTCAATAGACGGTGTGGGAGGAGGAAAAATATATCCGGCATTTAACGGAGGCGGTACAGTAAAGCTGACCATTATAGACAACGGCTACAATGTACCTGATGATGAATTAATTAAAAATGTTCAAAACTACATAGATCCTGAGCCTAAAGGAAGCGGAATCGGTGCAGTTCCTATAGGACACAGTGTAACAATAGAAGGTGTAAGGGAAGAAAGAATAAATATTGAGTTTTCGCTTACTGTTGAGGAAGGATACGAAAAAGATTACGTTATTGAAGAAGCAAAGAAAAACATAGAAGAATATTTTCTGGAGTTAAGAAAAAGCTGGGCAGATGAAAAAATTACAACAGTAAGGAGCAGCAGAATAGAGATGAAGGTTCTTGACGTTATGGGAATAGTTGATATAGAAAATATAAAGCTGAACGGAAAAGTCGGAAATATTGTAGTTGCGGAGGAAAATATACCGATTTTGGGGACGGTGGAAAATATATGAAAAGCTATATTAAATATCTGCCGGAGTTTATGCAGAGATTTAAAGAAATAAAAGAAATAAGCAATGCCGAGGATAAAATTATAAAAGATGAATGGGAAAGGTATAAAGATACTGAAAATAGCCAATGGATAGATACAGCAGAAGAAAGAGGACTTAAAAGGTATGAAGATATGCTTAACATATCAGGTGGAGGAAACAGTGTTCAGGTAAGGAGAGAGGCACTGAAAGTAAAGTATAACAACAATTTTATATATACACACTATACTTTTAAGAAATATCTTGATGATATATGCGGAAAAGAAAATTATGATTTAGAGATAGTCTACAATAAATATGCAGTAAATATAAGTCTTGGATTAAACAAAAAATTTTTATTCAGTATTCTTAAAGATTATGCAAGAAGCATTATTCCAGCAAACATGGAAGTAAACGTTAGATTAAAGTATAATAAGCATATAATGTTTAAAAATATAAAGACACACAGGGAACTTTCTTTATACACATACGGCGATATGAGAAATACAGAAATAAAATAAAAAAAACAGACCATAAAATTTATGGTCTGTTTAATGTGCGCGACATGATTCGAACACGCGGCCTTCTGATCCGTAGTCAGACGCTCTATCCAGCTGAGCTACGCGCACACAATTTTCAAAGCATTATTTATTATAATAAGGTTTATTAAGTTTGTCAACATTTTTTTATAATATATTTAAATTATGATATAAAGATTTTAATTCAGCTGAATTTGTTTTATAATTAATTAAAAAGGGGGCTGATTAAAATGAGTAAAAAAGTACCTACACCGCACATAAATGCCGTTGAAGGAGAAATTGCCGAGACAATTCTTCTTCCGGGAGATCCTTTAAGAGCAAAGTTTATAGCGGAAAAATACTTAACAGACGTAAAACAGTTTAACCATACAAGAAATATTCTTGGATACACTGGATTTTATGAAGGAAAGAGAGTTTCCGTAATGGGAACGGGAATGGGATGTCCGTCTATAGGAATATATTCATATGAGCTTATAAATTTTTATGGCTGCAAAAATCTTATAAGAATAGGAACGGCAGGTTCTATGAACAAAGATGTTCTTGTAAGAGATTTAGTTATAGGAATGGGTGCAAGTACAAACTCAAGCTATGTTAAGCAGTTTGGATTACCCGGAGACTACAGCTGCATATGCAGTTATGAGTTGCTTAAAAAAGCTGTTGAGTCGGCAGAAAAGAAAAAAGTAAACTATCATGTGGGAAATGTACTTACATCGGATATGTTTTATTCCGAAAATTTATCAGTAGGCGGAAAAACATGGTCTGAAATGGGAATACTTGCAGTTGAAATGGAAACGGCAGCTTTATATTCTACAGCGGCTGCATACGGAGCAAAGGCTATAGGTATTTTCACAATATCGGATTCTTTGGTAAGCGGAGAAGCAACGACGGCTGAAGAAAGAGAAAAATCTTTTACGGACATGATTGAAATAGCATTGGATATGATTTGAAAAATATAAATTTATCTGAGACTGGGGCGTTGCCCCAATACCCCACAAGCCTTCTTGGTCAGGAAATTTGCTTCGCAAATCGGCTTACGCCGCCGCATCTATCTTTGCGGTTCCCTAAAGGCTTGACCTAAACTTTTGTAAAATACCATGGCAGAGCCATGGTATTTTTGGAATAA
>CAKQPE010000031.1 GCA_934256695.1 uncultured Eubacteriales bacterium | reverse complement strand
TTGCCCCAAACCCTATGAACTTTTGAAAAAGTTCAATCAAAACTTTTATCAAAACGCAATTACATTGCGTTTTTCGGGATAAAATTATAAGTTATGTTATTAAGATTTTGATTTTCTAAAGCTTTGGTGAAGAAAATCTCTCTTGCAGTGTTTTTAAACCGTAAATCCTGTATCTGTTGCCGTAAACATTGCAGAGCCTATTTCCACAGGCACATGGAATGTGCGGTCTTAAAGAGATTTTTGAAGGTGCAGGGAACTTTTTCGATAAAAAAGTTCCTGCAAATCCCACTTTTCCATTTGGAAAAAATTAAATTTAATCCGTTTTATCATAACTTTGATTAAAGAATTTCCCCCTCATCCGCTTCGCTTCGCTCGCCACCTTCTCCCAGGAGAAGGCTTTAAAACCCTTCCGTCAAGCTACGCTTGTCACCTTCCTTTTCAGTGACGGCTTATTATTGGCAATTTTATACTTAGTCCCAAAATACCGTGATTTTATCACGGTATTTTACTAAAAGTTTAGGTCAAGCCTTTAGGGAACCGCAAAGATAAATGCGGCGGTTAGAGAACCCGAAGAAACAGGGCGACGAAGTCGTTTTTGCGTAGCAAAAATTCTGACCATGCCGATTTGCGAAGCAAATTTCCTGACCAAGAAGGCTTGTGGGGTTTGAGGTGAAACCCCAATATCTTACATAAATTTTTATAAAAAACAAAGGATGCCTTTATAAAAGCATCCTTAAATAATTTAAAATATTTTATTGATAAATCAAGGAGAAACCAACATTCTTCTGTCAGATTTGTTTTTCTTTTCCATTATAATTCCGTGGTCTTTATAATTTTTAAGTACAAAGTGTGTTGCAGTACCTATAACCGCATCTATAGGTGACAGCTTATCGGATACGAAAAACGCTATTTCTTTAAGACTCTTTTCCTCAAGAATAACTGTAAAATCAAATCCGCCCGACATAAGATAGCAAGCCTTTACCTCCTCAAACTGGCATATGCGTTCTGCTATCTTATCAAAGCCATTTCCTCTTTGTGGTGTAACCTTAACCTCAATAAGTGCCGTTACCAATTCTCTGTCTGTTTTATCCCAGTTTATAAGTGTATTATAACCACATATAATCTGTTCTTCTTCCATTTTCTTAATTTCTTCCGCCACAACATTTTCTTTTGCATTAAGCACTTTTGCAATTTCAGCCGCTGTAAGTCTGCTGTTTTTGTTTATAAGATTAAGTATTTCTTCTCTCATTTATACACCCTCCTATGCTTTTATTTAATTTCCGAAAACTGTACCGTCATCGGAATTATTATTTTCATTTGTATCAGTCTTGCTTGTATCTGCCGTATCCGTTGTTTCTTCTTTTGTTCCAACCGTAACCTCGTCCGCCGTAGCTCTGTATGTAGATGTACTGAAATAATCTTTGCTTATCTGTTTTCCGTTTTCGTACACTATTTTATATGTAGTAACCTTCTTTCCTTCTTTGCCATAATGGGTAACCTCCCTGTAACCCTTAGGTTTTGTATTGTCCTCAGTTACTTTTTCAGCCGGTTTTTCTATTACGGAATTAACTACGTTTTCAAACTTAACCTGTCTTGAAGAATCATGTATTTCATGACCATATACGTTTGCTATGAGCTTGTTTCCCGAAATATATGCCTCTATATATACAGGATAATCTGTATTGTTTTTGAATTTAAGATCCTTATAATCACCTGCTATGGCTGCATCCTGTCCCAAAGGAACATAAGAAACGGCAAGGGAATGATTTGATCTTTCCACTATTTGCAGTTCTGCCAATATTACCGCATTATATAAAGTAGAAGTTATCTGGCATACACCGCCTGCAAGACCGTCCTCTATCTTTCCGTTTACAATAACTGCCGCATTTCTGTAACCGTTTTCATAAGTTTGCGGTCCAAGCTCAACATTCATTGAGAACACATCTCCGGGTGCAAGCTCTGTTCCGTTAATATTTGCACAGCCTACACGAAGGTTTTCATTCCTTCCCGCATTGCCCGATGTAAATGTTGTATAATAAGAACCGATAAGAGAAGTTGCTTTTTCGTTCTCGGCTCTTGTTATTTTGGGCTGAAGCTCTTTCATCTTTATTTCAACATTTCCGCTGTCCATTGTATCCACAACGGCTTTTGAATCATTATATACAGAATCTGTATCCATTTCGTATCCGACTTGTTCATCTGTTATTACAAATGTACCGTTTTGGCGTGTCATAGTTGAATCTTTGGGCTCAACCTTTACTTTTTCTGCTATTTCGTTTATTTTGCTTTTCAGTGTCTCATCACTGTATGTAAACTGAGCCTCAAAATCCTTTGGATGTTTTTCAAGACCGACAACTTCCTTGTATCTTTCTTTCAGTTCTCCGTTTCTTCCGTAGTTATAAGCCGCAAGAAGCGTATCGTCTATGTTGTATTCGGCATCTATGTCACCGAAACTTATTACATATGCATCATCATCTTTATTCAGCGTAACTGTTTTTGTTTTTATTGCATCATTTACATCTGTATTTAACTTTGCTTTTGCCTCCTCAGATGTAAGTCCGCTTAAATCAACGCCATTTACTGAAATACCGTTATAAAAAGTATCTATATTAACTGTCTGCATCATTTTTTTGATTTGTGCCTTATCATATGCATATTTACCGCCTATACATAAAGCCGCTATTGCAATAACAGCTATAAGCACTTTGCCTGCATTGCCTTTTTTTCTTTTTGATTTTGCCATAATTAATTCACCATCCGAATTTAATTATATATTTTTAATTATAGTTTTACAAGAAAAACTGTTGCTAATATAAACATTTTTTACAGCTGTATACAATAAAATCAATTTTACTGCCTTATCTTGCAAAAAACGGTGCGGCAATACTTAATACCATAAGCAGTGCCATAAAAACAGCCATGGCAGAAATAAACATTCTTTTTGTATTTTTATTATTTCTTTTCATTTTTATATTCCTCCATTAAAATTCTATACCAGTTAAGTATAACACACTTTATGTTGCTAAATTAAAACTTTTGTATTAAAATTACTTGTAATAAACACAAAAATCACTGTTCCCACAGAAGGGAGAAAAACTAAAATGAATATAGGTCTATTTACAGATACATATTTTCCTCAGATAAACGGTGTCGGCACCTCTGTACATATGTTGTCCGAAGAATTAACAGCCATGGGGCATAATGTATATATATTCACTCCGTCAGATCCAAAGCGTGGTCCTTCGAATGAAAACATTATATCCATGAAAAGTATGCCTTGCTTTATAATAAAATCTTTCAGAATAGGTCTTTTATACTCTCCCCAAAAAATTTTGGAGATAAAAAACCTTAACCTTGATATTGTTCATACACAGACCGAGTTTTCATTGGGAACCTTCGGCAAAATAATAAGTTCTGCTTTTAAAATACCTATGGTTCACACCTATCATACCATGTATGAAGATTATGTCCATTATATTGCACACGGGACTCTTATTACACCTGCCATGAGTCACAGTTTCAGCAGAATATTCTGCAACAGTGCTGATGCGGTAATCGCACCTACGCAAAAGGTTTACGACTCACTGCGTTCATACGGAGTATATAAAAATATGTTTGTTATACCTACCGGTATAAACACAGACAGATTTATGAAATCAAACTTTAAAAAAGAAGATATTCTCGAACTTAAAAAAAGCTACGGTTTTGAAGAAAATACACCTGTTATGCTTATATTAGGAAGAATTGCCGAAGAAAAAAGTATTGACACCATATTTAAAGCCGCACCGAAAATATTTGAACAGATTCCGGAGGCAAGGATACTTATTGTAGGCGACGGACCTTACAAGAAAAATCTCGAAAAACTTGCCGAAGAACTTAATATAGAAGATAAAATAGTTTTTGCCGGCTCTAAGCCTTGGGAAGAAATAAACAAATATTACCAGCTCGGCACTGTTTTTGTTTCTGCCTCCACATCGGAAACGCAGGGACTTACGTTTGCCGAGGCAATGTCTGCTTCCATTCCCGTTGTTGCCAAAAACGATAAATGTATAGCCGGTCTTATATCAGACAACGAAACCGGATTTTTGTTTGATACCGAAGATGAACTTGTTTCCAAAACGGTTTTTGCACTCCAAAACAACTCTAACCTTGATAAACTTTTGGAAAATGCCCTTTTGTCGGCACAGCAGTTTTCATCCCACACATTTGCAAAAAATGTTGAAGCTCTTTATAAAAATCTTCTCAGTAATCCTGAAGCATTCAAAGCAGAGCCTTTTGAGCCAAAGGTAAACCGACTGCCAAAAAAAGTTAGATTAATAAGAAATACCGAAAAACGTATCAAACGACTTGCAAAACGTCCTGCGGCAATAATAAAACGCTACATAAAAACACATGAAAAATAAATCTTTTCAAAAACAAAGGATTTAAAATATATAAAATTCTATAACGGGGTGATTTAAAGATGGTTTCCGAAAAAATGAAAACATTCATGACCGGCAATTCTGCCATAAGAGCCATGTTTGAAGAAGGTAAAAAAATGGCAAAGATATACGGAAAAGAAAACGTATACGATTTCAGCCTTGGCAATCCAAGTGTTGAGCCGCCTGTCGAAGTTAAAAACGCTGCAATAAAAATACTTACAGAAACATCACCTAACGAGCTGCACGGCTATCCGAGCAATTCCGGATATGAATTTGTAAGAGCTCACCTTGCAGAAAGATGCAATAAACTCCACGGCACAAATTATAACGAAAACAACTACGTTATTACAACAGGTGCCGCTGCCGCACTTAATATTGTACTTAAAGTTATACTTGATCCTAATGACGAGGTTATTGTTTTTGCACCATTTTTCGGTGAATATAACAATTATGTCAAAAACTATAACGGTGTTGTTGTTCCCGTAATGTCAGACCTTAAAACATTCCAGCCTAACCTTGAACTTTTTGAGGAAAAACTTACAGATAAAACAAGAGCTGTTATCATAAACACTCCGAATAATCCTACCGGTGTTATATATTCGGCAGAAACTTTAAAATCAATAGCGGATATTCTTAACAGAAAGTCAGCCGAAACAGGCAAGCCTATATATCTTATAAGCGACGAACCTTACAGAGAGCTTGTTTACGGAAATGTTGAAGTTCCTTTTGTTCCCGATTTTTATGACAATACATTTATAGCTTATTCTTACAGCAAATCCCTTTCACTTCCTGGTGAAAGAATCGGCTATGTATGTGTAAACTCAGCCGTTGACGGCTTTGACGAGGTTATATCATGTTTAAGTGTAGCCAACAGAATAAGCGGTTTTGTAAATGCACCTACCCTTTGGCAGAGAGTTATACCTTACTGCTCGGATATAAAAGTAGATACATCTGTTTACGAACAGAACAGAAACGATCTTTACAAAATGCTTACAGAACTGGGCTATGAATGTGCAGAGCCTACAGGAGCTTTTTATATGTTCCCTAAGACACTTATACCTGATGACAAAGAATTCTGCAACGCCGCAAAAGAGTTCAGACTTCTTATAGTTCCCGGTTCCTCATTCGGTTGTCCGGGCTTTTGCCGTATTTCATACTGCGTATCCCACGATACAGTAGTAAATTCATATGACAGTTTTAAGGCTCTTAAAGAAAAATTTTCAAAGTAAAACGAGGTAATATATATGACAAAACTTTGGGCAGATAAATTAAGACAGGTTGACCCTTATGTTCCCGGCGAACAGTCGAAAAACAAAAATATAATCAAACTTAATGCCAACGAAAATCCTTATCCACCTTCACCAAAGGTTGTTGAAGCATTAAA
Organism: uncultured Eubacteriales bacterium; assembly: GCA_934256695.1. Classification (GTDB taxonomy): domain Bacteria; phylum Bacillota; class Clostridia; order Lachnospirales; family Anaerotignaceae; genus Neoanaerotignum_A. The sequence goes on along the minus strand of CAKQPE010000031.1, from coordinate 12,356 downwards.
AAATTTTGATGCAAACGGTCTTGCAAAATACCCTAACTCAAGTGCCGCTCCTCTTGTGGAAGCACTTGCAAAATATTACGGTGTTGAAACAAACCAGATTTTTACGGGTAACGGAAGTGATGACGTTATAGCTCTTTCTTTTATGTCATTCTTTAATTCCGAAAAGCCTATACTTTTCCCTGACATAACATATTCATTCTATCCCGTATGGTGCCGACTTTTTAACATACCTTACGAAACACCTGCTATAGACGAAAACTTCAAAATCAATCCACAGGATTATTACAAAGAAAACGGCGGTGTTATACTTCCTAACCCAAATGCACCTACAGGCATAAGCGAAGGAAAAGAATTTATAAAAGACATTCTTGACCACAACAGAGATTGTATAGTAATAATCGACGAAGCATATGTTGATTTCGGCGGATACAGCTGTGTTGAGCTTTTAAAGGAATATGATAATCTCCTTATTGTACAGACATTTTCAAAATCACGCTCCCTTGCCGGCATGAGAATAGGTGTTGCCATAGGCTCTGCGGAGCTTATAGGTGTTTTAAATGCCGTTAAAAACTGCTACAACTCATACACAATGGATTCCGTAGCCATTGCCTGTGGAAAAGCCGCTGTTGAAGATGACGAATATTTCAGAGAAACTCTCAAAAAAGTAATATCCACAAGAGACCGTTCTGCTGAAGAATTCAAAAAACTGGGCTTTACGATTTATCCGTCACATTCTAACTTTATATTTGTTACAAAAGATGATGTAAATGCCAAAGACCTTTTTGAAACACTTAAAAAAGACAACATCTTTATAAGGTACTTCAATCTTCCGAGAATAAACAATCATCTCAGAATAACAATCGGCACAGACGAGCAGATGGACATACTTATTGAACACGTAAAAAAATATTTGGAAAAATAAAACTGTAAAAGAGTTAAGACCGTTGGACTCTGTCCCACACCCTGCAAGCCTTCTTGGTCAGGAAATTTGCTTCGCAAATCGGCTTACGCCGCCGCATCTATCTTTGCGGTTCCCTAAAGGCTTGACCTAAACTTTAATAAACTCCATATTCCATATGGAGTTTGAAATCAAAAATATTTTTAATAATTTAAAATAATTATTTCATTGTTCTAAAAATCCCTCCAAATTTTTGGAGGGATTTTTATTAAAAGTTTTGCTCCTGCTTTTTCAAAAGCATGTCAGGGTTTGGGGTGAAACCCCAAGATCTTTTACGCCTCTGCCTTCCAGAGACCGTGTAAGTTGCAGTATTCGTAAGCGGCAACTGCCTTTTCACCTTCTGCAAGTATAAACTGTGCTTCCGGTGCTAAATCCGGTGAAAGGACTTTTTTGTATACTGCTTTGTTTGTCTCAAGCCAGATGTTTGTTATATAATGCTCTGCCGTCATTGGGTGTGTTACCGTGCTTACTGTTACCTTAACAACACCGTTTTCCTCACTTATAACAGGGAGATGTTTTTCAACAGCCGCTTCTGTTGAGTTAGGAACTATTTCTTTCATAGGCTCTCCGCAGCAGATAACAGGCACTTTATTGTCATTTACAACTTCAACTATTTTTTTGCAGTGTGTACAATATAATAATTTTAATTCTTTCATATTCATTTACCTCCGTTATATATCCATATTCTTAAATTAATCTATCGGTTTAAAATCATCTTTTCCTACTCCGCATAAAGGACAAACCCAGTCATCGGGAATTTTTTCAAACGGTGTTCCCGGTGCAATACCGCTGTCAGGATCGCCTACTGCAGGGTCATAGATATATCCGCATACTTCACATAAATATTTTTTCATTTTAAATTCCTCCTAACTTTTTTATATCCTTTAGTTTTATATTTGTTGATTTATTCTATGTTTAAATTATAATATATAAACAACATTTTTTCTGTTGCATAAGCAACAATTTTAAAATATAATAAAATTATTGTTATTAAACGGTCATTTTGCTTATGGATTGAGGTGTTTTAATGAACAGAAGTGATTTATTTTCTAATATTTCAGCTGAAAGCTACCAAAAAATGCTTACCTGTTTTAAATCTGATATAAAGACATATAAAACAGGCGAAACCATATGCTTTTATAATTTAAAAAACAAAAAAGTCGGAATAGTTGAAAAAGGGAAAGCCGTTGTTACAAACACATTTATAACAGGTTCCCAGACCATACTTGAATACCTTACGGAGGGCTCAATATTCGGAGAAATTTTTTATTTCAATACAAATACGGAAGGAATATCCGTAACGGCTGTTGATAACTGCAAAATACGATTTATAGATTACGACCATATAACTCATAGCTGTCACAATGCCTGTCAGCACCATATGCAGCTTATAGAAAACCTTCTTTCTTTAACATCGCAGAAAGCCTCAGAGTTAAGTGAACATTTGGATATTTTAAGCCAGCGTACAATCAGAGACAAACTTATGGCATATTTTATAATACAGTGTTCCAAGAACAAAAGCCGTTCTTTTAATATGCCATTTACTTTTTCCTCTCTTGCCGATTACATATCGGCAGACCGCAGTGCCATGATGAGGGAAATAAAAAAAATGAAAGATGACGGTGTTATAAAAACCGACAACAAAAAAATAACTGTCGTTTAAAGATCTTAAAAATCTTGAGACTCTGTCTCAAACTCTGCAAGCCTTTGAAAAGGCTTGATCTAAACCTTTATCAAAATGCAATTTCATTGCATTTTTCGTAAATATATTTTCACTGCTTTTTGCCATCCCTTAAATTTAAGGTGGCAAACCTCATGTTTGACAAAAGGGTTTTAAAGCATTTTTCCAAGGAAACAACTTATTAACAATTAATTCCAAACTACCGTGACTAAAGTCACGGTAGTTTTCTGAAAGTTTTACTCAATTTTTTTCAAAAAATTGTCTGTTTTTTTTTGGGGGGTGGTGAAACCCCAAGGTTTTGTTTCTTACTTGCCGCTTAATTTTCTTCCCATAAGAACGCCCATTACAGATGCCATCATAAGTCCTCTTGTCCAGCCGCTTGAGTCGCCGAGACAATGAAGGTTTAATATATTTGTGTTAAGCGATTCGTCCATCTTTACTTTGTTGCTGTAGAATTTAAGTTCCGGTGAATAAAGCAGTGTCTCCGTAGAAGCAAAGCCCGGCACAACATGATCAACAGCCTGTATAAAGTTGATTATGTTAAGCATTGCTCTGTATGGCATAGCTGCTGTTATATCTCCGGCAACAGCATCTGTAATTGTAGGCTTTACGTTGGAGTGCATAAGTTCTTTCTGCCATGTACGCTTTCCGTCAAGAATATCTCCGTATCTTTGAACAAGTATATGCCCCGAACCAAGCATATTTGTAAGTTCACCAACCTTACGTGCATACTCTATAGGCTGATTAAAAGGTTCTGTAAAGTTATGTGAGCAAAGTATTGCAAGGTTTGTGTTGTTTGATTTAAGTTCTTTATAAGAATGTCCATTTACAACGGCAAGATCATTGTCATAATTTTCCTGACTTACAAAACCGCCCGGATTCTGGCAGAAAGTACGTACTTTGTTTTTAAAAGGCTTAGGATAACCGATAAGCTTTGATTCATAAAGCACATTGTTTACTTCTTCCATAACTTCGTTTCTTACTTCAACTCTTACACCAATATCAACTGTTCCCGGCTTATGTGCTATATCATATTTTGCACATATTTTTTCAAGCCAGTCCGCTCCACGTCTGCCTGTTGCAATAACGGTCTTACCTGCCAGTATTTCTTCTCTGTCAGTACCGTTTTCTTTTTCTATAATAACACCCTTACATTCAGAACCTTTAAGTATTATGTCATGGCAGTGGTAGCCGAATTTAATTTCAACACCATTTGATATAAGGAATTTTTCTATTGCAAAATATATCTCCTGTGCTTTTTCCGTTCCCAGATGTCTTATAGGACAGTCTACAAGTTTAAGTCCTGCCTGAATAGCTCTTTTTCTTATATCTTTTACTTCTTTTGTATGACCTATGCCTTCAATATGCGTATCCGCACCAAACTCAAGATATATTTTATCTGTATAGTCAATAAGCTCCTGTGCAAAATTTTCGCCTATAAGCTCAGGAAGGTCGCCGCCTACCTCATAGCTTAAAGAAAGCTTTCCGTCTGAAAACGCACCTGCTCCGGAAAATCCTGTTGTAATATTACACGGCTTGCAGTTTACACACTTATGTGTAATACTCTTTGGGCATTTTCTGTCCTCAACAGATTTGCCTTTTTCAACCATAAGTATTTTTTTGCTGCTTCCGTTTTTGATAAGCTCCAATGCAGTGAATATACCGGCAGGACCTGCCCCTACAATTACTATATCATACATAAACAATACCTCCTGTTTTTCCGTTTTACACACAAAAAAACCAACTCATATCAAATTTAGATTATAAGACGCCTTAAATGGCATACATATAGTCAACTGATAGGCAGTTGGTAGAGACATTCATCCTTATTATGAATTTATATACATATTGACCGTTAGACATTATAATACATATTTTCTTTAATGTCAATATTTTTAAACCGTGGGATTTTGTCCCACACCTTACAATTTTTTGAAAAAAATTTATTAAAACTTTTAATAAAAAGCCTTTAAAACATTTTGTTTTAAAGGCTTTTGGAATTTAAATACATTAAAAGATAAATGCAGCAGCAAAACCAATTTCCATAGCAAATTTCCTGACCAAGAAGGCTCATAGTGTTTGGGACATCGCCCCAATATCTTTAGCTCTTTATGTGTGGAACAGTGCTTACAAACTCGGCATTATTCTTTGTTTTCTTCATAAGTTCTATAAGATACTCCGTACTTTCCGTTACATTAAAAGAAGATGTAAGTCTGCGTACTTTATAAACCGCTTCCATTTCTTCCTTGGAAAGGAGTTTGTCATCACGCCTTGTACCTGATTTATTTATATCTATTGCCGGAAATATTCTTCTTTCTGCAAGCTTTCTGTCCAAAACAAGCTCCATATTTCCAGTTCCTTTAAACTCCTCAAATACAACATCGTCCATTTTACTTCCTGTTTCGATAAGTGCTGTTGCAAGTATTGTAAGACTTCCGCCGTTTTCTATATTTCTTGCCGCACCGAAAAATTTCTTCGGCATATAAAGTGCTGCCGGATCAAGACCGCCGGAAAGTGTTCTTCCGCTTGGTGTTGTTGTAAGGTTATATGCTCTTGAGAGTCTTGTTATGCTGTCCAGAAGTATAACTATATCTTTTCCCTGTTCTACAAGACGTTTCCCTCTTTCCAGTACCATTTCCGCAACCCTCTTGTGGTGTTCCGGCTGTTCATCAAACGTAGAGTAAACAATTTCCACATTCTCGCCTTTAATAGATCTCTGAATATCCGTTACTTCTTCCGGTCTTTCGTCTATAAGCAATACAATAAGATTTATATACGGATGATTTTTAACTATAGAGTTTGCCATCTGCTTTAAAAGCGTTGTCTTTCCAACCTTCGGCTGGGCAACTATCATGCCTCGCTGACCTTTTCCTATAGGTGCCATAAGATCTATTATTCTGCCCGAAATTTCGTCATGTCTTGTTTCAAGAGTAAGCCTTTGGGTAGGGTAAATAGGTGTAAGATCTTCAAAATTAGGTCGTCTTATTGATTTATCAGGTGTATCACCGTTTACACTTTTTACATAAAGCAAAGCATTAAACTTTTCATTATCCTTTGATGCTCTTACGTATCCTGTTACAAGGTCACCTGTTTTTATATTAAACCTTCTTATCTGTGTCTGAGATACATATATATCTCCTGCACCCGGGAGAAAATTTTCTGTCCTTAAAAAACCGTATCCGTCAGTCATTACCTCAAGAACACCTTCTTGGACAATTTCATTCTCAGACGGTTCTCTCTGCTCTCTCTGCTCTCTTGGTGTATATTGTTTATATTCTTTATTTGTTTTGCTTTCGTAATTTTCTTCTTTTATTTCCGCTCCTGTTTTTGTTTCCGGCTTTTCTTCTGTTTTTTCTTTAAACTCATTTGAGATATTTTCATTCTTATCTGATTCGATATTTTTACAAGCTTTTTCTTCTTTGCCGTTTAAATTTTTTATGGCAGAGTTTATTCTTTCAATAAGCTCGCTCTTTTTTGCCGTACCGATTCCTTTTATGTTAAGCTCTTTAGCCATTTCTTTTAACTGAACAAGAGTATTTTTTTCTGTAGCTTCCTGCATACCGCCCTCCGATTAATTTTTAGGTATTTTAAGTACCTGACCTATCTGTATGCTTGAATTTTCAGTAAGTCCGTTTGCTTCCAAAATCTTTTTGTACCCTGAAAAATTGCCATAAACTTTATTGCTTATACCACTTAATGTGTCACCCGAAACAACTGTATATGTATCGTACTGACCGCTGTCGGCAGAAGTATTTTCTCCGCCGTTTTCGCCTGAAGTCGTGTCATCTGTAAGTGATATTCCGTTCTTTGTAAGCTTTTCTTCAAGTGCAACAATATTAAGTTTAAGCTGTTCGTTGTCCTGCTGAAGCTGTTCAAAGTCAGTTACTTTCTGCTGTGCTTCTTCCAGTTTTGCGGAAAGAGTGAGATTTCTTACAAAAAGAATTACAAAAAGAATTATTATTACACCACCGACAATAAGTATGCCTTTGTCAAGCTTTACATTTTTTTCAACTGCTTTTGCCGAACTTTTTCTCGGTGCACGGAAGAAATTATCCAATTCCGGACTTTTTCTGTTCTGATATGATTTTTGTCTTTTTTCATGCTCTCTTGAAGTAAACTGAGAGTTATGTTTTTTATCCTTTAACGGATTATGTATTTTATTCTTATGCTTTTCTTCTGCAAACTTTTTCTTTAAATCGTCAAATTCACCGGTTTCAAAGTTTTCTTTTCTTTTTGCAAATATTTGCTCTGACTGATTTTCTTTCTTTTCCGTGTTGTTAACACTTGCAAGTATTTTTATTTCTTCATTCTTTGACGCAAAATTTCTTTTAAACTCTTTTTTCTGTTGTTTATGCCTTACTAATTGAACAGGTTCATCATCTTCATCATCAAATGATAACTCCTGTATATTTTCTTTGACTTCTTTCGTATCCTTTTTTTCTGTATCTTCAGCAAAAGGTACAAAAACTTCATCGCATTCCTCTGCTGATTCTTCTGGCTTTTTATCTGTTTTTATCGGTTCATTTATTTCATCATGTTTTTCTGCTTTAGCTTCTTTTTCTTCCTTCTCGTCACTCTTTGAAACTTCTTCCGATTCCTTTTCCGGTTTTGCTTCATTTTTTTCCGTAACTTTCTCAAGCGGCTCTTTTACTTCTTCTTTTATGCTGTCATTAAACTTAAAGTCTTTTCCTATTCTCGTTCTGCTGAAAAGTTCTTCTTTTGCCGCTTCTTTTACAGCTTTTTCTATAGCATCTTCATTTCTGTTTCTTAAAGGATTGCTGTTTCTAAGTATAGCTCTTACTTCCTCGGGATAATCGCCATATATATCATCAGAAGAAGTTTTCTTCGGTTCCTTGTCTTCAGAGGTGCTATTTATATTCTTGTCTCTGCTCAAAAATTCCTTATCCATTTGTTTTCCTCCTGTAGATTATGATTAAAAACCATACTCCCCTGTGCATAACTAACTTATCTTATCCATTTTATATTCTACTTTGTAGCCTGTCAACCAAAAGAAAGAAATATAGTATATTCAAAAACTTTTAATTTAAAATTCAAGTTCTTTCTAAAATAAAAAACGCTCCAATAGAAATATATAAGAAGCGTTTTTTATTATGATTAAATTATTATTTTAATTCACTTTTTCTTTTGTATCGGAAACTATTTCTTTAAAGCTTGCTGCAAGTCCTGCCATGGACTGAATTTCCGAAGGAATAATTATCTTTGTTGCTTTTCCGTCTGCCGCTTTTTCAAAGGCTTCAAGACTCTTTATGGCAATTACATTTTTGTCAGGTGATGCTTCATTGAGCATTTTAAGACCTTCTGCCGTTGCCTGCTGAACTTTAAGTATAGCCTGTGCTTCACCTTCTGCTCGCCTTATAGTCGCTTCTTTTTCTGCATCAGCTTTTAAAATAGCAGCTTCTTTTTCTGCCTCGGCACGAAGAATCATACTTTCCTTTTCACCTTCTGCCACAAGAATAGAACTTCTCTTTTCGCCTTCTGCCTGAAGTATTTTTTCTCGTCTTTCACGTTCCGCCTTCATTTGTTTTTCCATAGAATCCTGAATTTCCTTAGGCGGCATTATGTTTTTAAGCTCAACTCGGTTTATTTTTATTCCCCATGGATCAGTTGCTTCATCAAGAATTATACGCATTTTGCTGTTTATAATATCTCTTGATGTAAGCGTCTGGTCAAGCTCCAAATCACCTATTATATTACGAAGTGTAGTAGCTGTAAGGTTCTCAATGGCTCTTATAGGATTGTCAACACCATATACATAAAGCTTAGGGTCTGTTATTTGCATATATATAACAGTATCTATCTGCATTGTTACATTATCCTTTGTTATAACAGGCTGTGGCGGAAAATCAGCTACAAGTTCTTTTAAATTAACTTTTTTTGATACCCTGTCTATAATAGGTATTGCTATATGAAGTCCCGTTGTCCATGAGGCATGATATGCTCCCAGTCTTTCAACTACATAAACGTATGCCTGCGGAACTATTCTTAAACATCTTGCAAGTATTAAAAGAACAATTACAACCAAAATAATAATTGCCGGCACAATAATCAACTCCTTTTATTTAACTATAACCTTTACACCTTCGATTTTTTCTACTGTAACAAACTCTCCCTTGTTAAATACAATATCTGAACTTAAACTTCTCGCTGTCCATATTTTTCCGTCATATTTTATCGCTCCCGTTTCAGCCAAATTATCTATATTTTCTGTAACAGGTACTTTCTGACCTATTATTCTGTCAAGATTTGTTGGCTCTGCTTTTATTTTAAGTACCTTGTTTACAAAAGGTCTTGTCAGTACAAGAAGTGCAACTGATACAACAACAAATACCGCAAACTGAACATATACAGCTGCCCCTGACTTGGCTGTTACAAAAGCACATATTGCACCGGCACAAAACCATATTGAAACAAGCCCGACTGTCATTGCTTCAGATATAACAAATATAACAAAAAGAATTATCCATAATGACGGCATTGTTAAAGAAAAGTTTTCCAAAATATTATGCCCCGCTTTCTTTGTTTCAGCTAAAACCAAAACTTATTTTAAGAAACCGTTTACAATCTGTTCTTCTGCCTCTTTTTCTGTAAGTCCAAGAGTCATAAGTTTAATTATCTGTTCACCTGCAATTTTTCCTATTGCAGCTTCATGTATAAGAGAAGCCTCTACATTGTTTGCTGTTATTTCCGGTAATGCAGTTACAGCACCGTTATCCATAATAATTGCATCACATTCTGAATGACCCATACATTTGGCATTTCCGTTTATAACAGATATAAATTTCTGTTTTGAATTATCTTTGGCTACAGAACGTGAAACAAGATGTGTGCTTGAACCTTCTCCGTTAAGCTCTATTTCAAAACGTGTCTCGGCATACTGTTTTCCGTGGGTAAGTATTTTTTCTTTTACAACTACCGTTGCTCCTGCTTCTGCCGTTGCTTTTGTTGTTCTTATTGTAGAATCAACACCTTTAAGCTGACTTGTCTCAAGCTCAATATAGCTGTTTTCTCCTGCTTCTATTATAGTCTGAGGATTGATTATTCTCTCTCCTGTACCTTCGCCTGTGCCGATGTGTTTTTCAATATATCTTACTCTTGAATTTTTTCCGAGAACGAATCTGTGTATACCGTTATGTTCGCTCATTTCACTGCCGCTGTTGTGTATTCCACAGCCTGCAACTATAACTATGTCAGCATCATCACCTACATAAAAATCATTGTAAACAAGATCATGTATGCCTGTGTGTGTAACAAGAGCCGGTATATGCACGCTTTCATTTTTTGTACCGGGTTTTATAATTATATCAATTCCCGGTTTGTCTGTCTTTCCTACTATTTCGATATTTGCAGATGAATTTCTTCCTGCACTCTGGCTGTTAAGTCTTATATTGTACGCTCCCTGCGGAACACTGTGAAGGTCTGATACCTCAGCAAGGAGAGTTTCTATTATTTTCTCGTCTTCCATTATTTTCCTTCTCCTCTCAAAACACTGCATCCGGCAGATGCACTTTCTGTATCATTAAGAAGCATAGGAAGAATTTTTTCTCTGCTTCCTCTGTCTGCCAGCTCACCGTTTGCTATTACTATTATTTCGTCTGCTATATTAAGTATACGTTCCTGATGAGATATTATAATAATGGAACCTTTTATTTCATCATGCATTTTTTCAAATACATCTATAAGATTTTTAAATGACCAAAGGTCAATTCCTGCCTCAGGCTCATCAAAAAGAGAAATCTTTGTTTTTCTTGCTATTACTGTAGCTATTTCTATTCTTTTAAGCTCTCCTCCGGATAAAGAAGCATTTACCTCTCTGTCAATATAATCCTTTGCGCAAAGACCCACCTCAGAAAGATATTGACAAGCCTCTCCGGTGTTTAAACTTTTCCCTGCAGAAAGATTTATAAGGTCTCTTACCGTTACGCCTTTAAATCTTACCGGCTGCTGAAAAGCAAAGCTTATTCCCATATTTGCTCTTTCTGTAATAGACTTATCTGTAATATCAATTCCGTCAAGCAGAATCTTTCCCGATGTAGGCTTAACAATACCGGCTATTATTTTTGCCAAAGTTGACTTTCCGCCACCATTCGGACCTGTTATTACAATAAATTTTTGATCATCTATTGTAAGTGACAGATTCTTAATAATTCCCTTGTCGCCTTCTACAACATAGGAAATATTTTTAAGTTCAAGCATTCTAATTCCTCCTGAATACAAAATATTCTTTTTCCAAAAGCTTTTCCACGGCTTTTAGTCTGCCGAAAAAACAAAAAATTTATTCTTATCGGCAAAATCCTTCTTTTTTTCCACTTCATAAAATTATACCAATTAATAAATATGTAGTCAACTAATTATAGCTTTGTATCGGATAAACATTATTATTAAATAATACTTGTAATTAATTTATTATATTGACCTTTAATACTTTAATAAATATAATAAAATTTGTTTATTTTCAGATTTTTATAAGGAGTGTATATAAATAAATGAATACTTTTGAAAGCGGAATTTACAGACCACCTATGCACAGTTTCAGCCTTCTTCTTCGTGTTACCGAAAACTGTCCTTGGAACAAATGCAATTTCTGTATGCTCTATCGTGGACATCAATTTAAAACAAGACCTGTCGAAGATATTTTAAACGATATTGACAGCATGGGTGCTATAAAAGACAGCATCCTTTCCAAAACCGACAGTGAAGGCAGTTTTGATATGCAGGCAATTAATCAAGAATATTTTTCACTGCCTACCGATAAGGAAAGAGAATGCTATGCCATAGTTTTTAACTGGGCAGCTAACGGAAATATGGAGGCTATATTCCTTCAAGACGGAAACACTATGGTCTTGCAGACAGAAAAACTTCTTAAAATAATAGAACGTATTCGCCTTAGACTTCCGGAGCTTAAAATAATAGCAACCTATGGGAGAGCCGATACTATATGCCGAAAATCTTTCGAAGAACTTAAAGCCCTTAAAGATATGGGACTTAATATGATTCATTCCGGTTATGAAACCTGCTGTGATGAAACTTTAAAAGTAATAAATAAAGGTTTTACTTCCGAACAGGAACTTGAAGCCGGACTTAAATTAAAAGAAGCCGGTATTACAATCAATCTTTTTTATATGCCGGGAAACGGAGGAAAAGACCTTACCGAAAAAAATGCCGCCGACTCTGCACGAATAATGCGTACAATAAATCCTGAATATATCCGAATCCGCACTTTTATGATGAAAGAAGGCTCTCCTCTTTATGATATGAATAATAAAGGACTTTTTCATAATTGTACCGAAGAAGAAAAAGTCCTTGAACTCAGGAGCTTTGTTGACCAGCTTGACGGCTGTTCTTCATATATAATAAGTGACCATATTATAAATCTTCTTCCTGCCGTTGAGGGATATATAGATAAAAATCGAAAGGATATTTTAAAATATATGGACGAATATTTCGCCCTTCCTGAATTGGAAAAGAAACGCTTCCAGCTTGCCAGAAGACTGTATTATATAGATAGTTGGAAATCTCTGCCTTACCTTAATACATCTCAGCTTAGCAACATAGACTTTATGATAAAGAAAGTTTCCGACCCATATTCATGGGATAAACTTCTTTTATCATACGGTTCAAAACTTATATAATTTAAATTTATCGAAAACTTCAATACAGTGGGACTCTGTCCCACACCCTGCGATTTTTTGAAAAAAA
>CAKQPE010000030.1 GCA_934256695.1 uncultured Eubacteriales bacterium | reverse complement strand
AAGGTGCAGGGAACTTTTTCGATAAAAAAGTTCCTGCAAAACCCACTTTTCCATTTGGAAAAAATTAAATTTAATCCATTTCGCTTTGCTCAACACCTTCCCTTTCAGGGACGGCTTTAAATCTGTCTACTGCCCACTGGCAACTGACTTCTAAATTTATATTTTGCCTACCCCAAGGTCTTTACTTATTTACCCAAATCAAGAGTCTTGTCATAAGCGGCTTTTACACAGTCCATAGCCGCATTTCTGAATCCGTTTCTCTCTAAGGCATGGACACCGGCTATTGTTGTTCCACCGGGAGAACATACAGCATCTTTTAATTCACCTGGGTGCTTTTTGCTCTCCAGTACCAAAGACGCAGAGCCTACCAGCATCTGGCAGGCATACTCCAGTGCCTTTGCTCTCGGCAAACCACATTCCACAGCACCGTCTGCCAAGGCTTCTATAAAGAGATATGCATAAGCCGGACCACAGCCGGAAACGGCACTTCCGGCATCTATGAGCCTTTCTTCTATAAAATCCAGTCTTCCGGAAAAAGCCATTCCTTTCTTAAATTCTTCTGTTTCTTCTGTGCTTACTTCCTTTGAAGATGAACAAAGTATCATTCCCTTGCCTATGGATACAGGTGTGTTGGGCATAATTCGTATAACGGGATAATTACCTCCTGCCATATTCTGGATTTTTTCAATACTTAGTCCTGCCGCCATTGTTACTAAAACAAATCTGTCGCTTCTTTGCGAAAGTATATTTTTAATCCCATAAAGCATTTCACTCATCATCTGCGGTTTAACACCAAGAAAAATATATTTGCTGTTTTTTGCCGTTTCTTCATTTGTCCCGTATTTACAGCCAATGCTGTCTGCCAATATTTTTGCTTTTTCCTCTGTACGGTTTGAAAGCATTATGCTTTCTTTGCCAACGGCTTTTACTGCCGCTTTTGCAATAGCAGAGCCCATATTGCCTGTACCTATAAATCCGAATTTATACATATCTGCCACCTTCTTATCTTGTATGTCCGTTGCCTTTTATTATATATTTGTATGTGTTAAGTTCTTCCAGTCCCATAGGGCCTCTTGCATGAAGTTTCTGTGTGGAAATCCCCATTTCACAACCAAGCCCAAACTCTCCGCCGTCTGTAAAACGTGTTGAAGCATTTACATAAACTGCCGCCGAATCAACGGACATTGTAAATAAAGCTGCTGTCTTTTCGTTTTCCGTAACTATTGCGTCGGAATGTCCCGTAGAGTGTGCCGAAATATGTGCTATGGCATCTTTGTCACTATCCGCAATCTTAACGGCAAGTATGTAATCAAGAAATTCTGTATCAAAATCTTTTTCTCCCGCCGCTGTTCCGTCTATTATTTTAATTGCCTTTTCGTCAAGTCTAAGTTCAACAGGCTTTAAGCCTTTTTCAATTCTGTCATCAACAAGTCTCTTTTTCAGCATAGGAAGGAACTTTTGGGCAACATCTTTATGAACAACACAGACTTCTTCGGCATTGCATACGGAAGGACGGCTTGTTTTTGCATTTTCGATTATATTTAAAGCCTTATCAAGATCAGCGTCTTTGTCAACATACACATGGCATATTCCTGTACCTGTCTGTATACAGTTTACCGTTGCGTTTTCAACACAGGCTCTTATAAGGTTTGCTCCTCCTCTCGGTATAAGAAGATCCACATATCCCACAGCTGTCATAAGCTCGTTGGCACTTGCATGGGTTGTATCCTGAACAAGCTGAACCAAATCTTTGTTTAAACCTGCTTTTTCAAGTCCCTTCTGCATAGCCTCCGTTATTGCATTGGCAGAAAGAAAGGCTTCCTTTCCGCCACGGAGTATACAGGCATTTCCGCTTTTAATGCACAGTGCCGCCGCATCTGATGTTACGTTTGGTCTGCTTTCGTATATAATGGCTATAACACCCATAGGCACAGACACCTTTTCAATAAGCAGTCCGTCATCTCGTTTAACACTTTTTATTATCTTTCCCACCGGATCGGCAAGTTTGGAAACTTCTCTTATTCCCTTTGCCATATCATATATTCTCTGTTCGTTAAGCATAAGTCTGTCCAGCATAACCTCTGATATATGGCCTTTGGCATTGTCCATATCTTTTTTATTGGCTTCAAGAATTTTTTCCGTATCTTCAACAAGCATATCTGCCATAAAGCTAAGTGCCTTATTTTTTGTTTCGCTGTCTGCCATAAGAAGCTCCGGTGCGGAAAGCTTTGCTTTTTTTAATATCTCAAGTGTAGTTATCATTTTTTACCTCCTGCTATAAATCTTGTTCCTACTTCTTTGCCGTCTACAATATCATAAAGAATTTCAGGATTTGTTCCGTTTGATATAACCATATCTATTCCGGCATCAAGTGCAATCTGTGCGGCTCTCAGCTTTGTTGCCATTCCGCCTGTACCGAGAGATGAACCTGCACCTCCTGCAAGTGCTATAACCTCCGGTGTAATTTCTTTTACTTCTTTTATAAGAGTCGCATTTTTGTCCTTATGTGGATCTGCCGTAAACAAGCCGTTTATATCGGAAAGGAGTATTACCAAATCGGCATCAATGTTTGCCGATATTAAAGCGGCAAGGGAATCATTTTCGCCTATATAAAATTCCTCGTTAGCTACGGAGTCATTTTCGTTTATAACAGGTATTGTGTTAAGTTCCAAAAGCTTTGTCAGTGTATTATGAAGGTTTTTTCTGTGAGTTTCGTTATCAATATCCGCCTTCGTAACAAGAACCTGTGCAACACAGTGGTTATATTCCAAAAACAGCTTATCGTAAGTATACATAAGCTCGCACTGACCTACTGCCGCCGCTGCCTGTTTGGTTGCTATATCCTCAGGCTTTTTGGCAAGACCTAATTTGCCTACACCCATTCCCGTTGCACCGGAGGAAACAAGTATCATTTCATGTCCGGCATTTTTTATGTCGCTCATTACTTTACAAAGTGTTTCCACACGTTTTATGTTAAGATTTCCGGTTGCATGAGTAAGCGTTGATGTTCCTACCTTAACTACTATTCTCATTTTATTTTTCCTTCTCTCTGTTTTTATACATACTTAATTTTTAATTAATTTATGAGGATTATATCACATATTTAATTAGACTAAAATACAGAATTAATTATAGTATAAATTCTATACTATTTTTATTAAATCAAATAAAAATCCTTATTTTTAAAGATATTTAAACTATACTTTTTTAGATAATAAACTTAATAAAATAATTAATAAAAAATAAAAATATTGGGGTTTCACCCCAAACCCCGACAAGCTTTTGAAAAAGCTTGAGCAAAACTTTTATCAAAATGCAATTTCATTGCATTTTTCGGGAAGAATATACTTTAAATCTTACCAAAAAACAGGTGTCGAAAACTCGACACCTGTTGAATAATTTTTGTTTTAAATTATTTAGCTTCTTTAGCTTCTTTAACTTTCTTTATAGCTTCTGTAAGCTTTGGAACGATAACTTTAAGGTCACCAACGATACCAAGGTCAGCAACATCAAAAATAGGTGCTGTATCGTTCTTGTTTACAGCTACGATATAGCCTGACTGCTCCATACCTGCAAGGTGCTGAATAGCTCCTGAGATACCGCATGCAAGGTAAAGGTCAGGTCTAACTGTTTTACCTGTCTGACCAACCTGTCTTGCTTTGTCAATCCAGCCTGAGTCAACGCAAGCTCTTGATGAAGAAATTTCGCCGCCAAGAACGTCTGCACAATCTTTAAGCATATCAAAGCCCTGAGGACCGCCGATACCACGTCCGCCGGATACAAGAATCTTAGCTTCTGTAATATCAACTGCTTTCTTATCTTCTTTGATAACTTCTCTTATCTTAACAAGAGAATCTTCCGGCTTGAACTCAACTGTAAGTTCTTCAATATCGCCTTTTCTTGTAGCATCTTTTTCAAGTGCTTCCATAACACCAGGACGTACAGTTGCCATCTGAGGTCTGTAGTCACGGCAGATGATAGTAGCCATAAGGTTACCACCGAAAGCAGGACGTGTCATATAAAGGAGCTTAACTGCTGTTTCAGGGTCAGCAGCCTTAGGATCAGGCTGAATGTCAAGTCCTGTACAGTCAGCTGTAAGACCTGTATGTACTCTTGCAGATACTCTTGGTGCAAGGTCACGACCTATTGAAGAAGCACCGAAAAGGAAGATTTCAGGGTCATATTTTTTGATAACTGTTTCGATAGCTCTTGCATAAGGAGATGTAAGATACTCACCAAGTTCAGGAGCATCAACAACTACAACCTTATCTGCACCATATTCAATACACATCTGTGCTTTATCTTTAATTCCTGAACCTAAAAGAACAGCAACAACTTTTTCGTCTAATTTAGCTGCAAGTCTTGTAGCTTCGCCGATAAGCTCGATACCTACCTTAGCTATATTACTGTCTCTCTGTTCTACAAATACAAATACGTCTTTACTCATTGTAGGTCACTCCTCCTCGTTACTTAGATAATGTGTTTCTCTTCAAGTTTAGCTACGATAGTCTTAACTGCCTCATCAGCTGAAAGGTCAGGATAGTATTCGCCTTTGCCTTTAGCCTGTTTAGGGAATGACTTAAATACGTTTGTAGGAGAACCATTAAGACCGATATAATCAGGATTGAACATATCTTTAAGGTCTTCAAAGCTAAGTATTTTTACTTCTTTTTCTCTATACGCCTCAAATATGCCTCTTGGTGTCATATATCTTGGCTCTGCAAGCTCTGCAAGTGCTGTAATAAGACAAGGTGTAGGCATTTCAAGGATATGCTCTCTGTCCTCATATTTTCTTCTTACAACAACTTTGTCGCCTTCTACGTTAATATCTTCAGCATAGCTTACCTGAGGAATGCCAAGATGTTCAGCAATCTGAGGACCAACCTGTGCTGTATCACCATCAATAGCCTGACGGCCTGTGATAACTACATCAAATCCGACTTTCTTAACACCTGCTGCAACTATTGTAGATGTAGCATATGTATCTGAACCACCGAATTTTCTGTCTGATAAAAGATAAGCTTCATCAGCGCCCATAGCAAGTGCTTCTCTTAAAGCAACATCTGCCTGTGGAGGTCCCATAGATACGATTGTAACTGTAGAACCATCATTTAATTTTTCTCTTAACTGGAGAGCTGCTTCAATACCTGCTTTATCATCAGGGTTAATAATTGAAGGAACACCGTCTCTTATAAGTGTATTAGTCTTAGGATCAAGCTTAACTTCTGTTGTGTCTGGAACCTGCTTTACGCATACAACAATTTTCATAGTGTGCTAACTCCTTTCGGTTTGTTATTTATCAAAATTTAATATACATTCTTTTTCAATCAGCAATTATTTAATTTTAAGATGTCCTGCCATAACCATCTTCTGAACTTCACTTGTACCTTCGTAAATTTCAGTGATTTTAGCATCTCTCATCATTCTTTCGATATCGTACTCTCTCATGTAGCCGTAACCACCGAATAACTGGAGACATCTTCTTGTTACATCAGAAGCTGTTGCTGCACAAAGGTATTTAGCCTGTGATGCGTATAAACCGAATGGACGACCTGCTTCTTTTTCGCAAGCTGCTCTGTAAAGAATAAGCTGTGCAGCGTCAATTCTTGCTTTCATATCTGTAAGTTCAAACTGTGTATTCTGGAAAGCAGCAATGTTTCTGCCGAACTGTTTTCTTTCTTTAACGTATTTAACACAGATGTCCCAAGCACCTTCTGAAATACCGCAAGCAACGGCACCGATAGAAATACGTCCTGCATCAAGTGTCTGCATCATTATCTTGAAGCCCTGGCCTTCTCTGCCGATAAGGTTTTCAGCAGGGATTACGCAGTTTTCAAAAATAAGGTCTGCTGTAGCTGAACCTCTGATACCCATTTTCTTTTCGTGTTTACCGAATGAGAAACCAGGTGTATCTTTTTCAACTATGAAAGTTGAAATACCGTGGTTGCCAAGGGATTTGTCTGTCATAGCGGAAACGATATATGTGTCAGCTTCACCGGCATTTGTGATAAAACACTTTGTACCGTTAAGTATATATGTATCACCATCTTTTACAGCCTTTGTCTGCTGCATGGAGGAGTCTGTACCTGCACCAGGCTCTGTAAGAGCGAAAGCACCGAGCTTTCTGCCTGATAAAAGGTCAGGAAGATATTTCTTTTTCTGTTCAGGTGTACCGAACTGATAGATAGGGAATACACCGAGTGTTGCGTGAGCTGCAACTATAGTAGCTGTTGTTGCACATACTTTTGCAAGTTCTTCAACTGCCATTATATATGCAAGATAATCAGCACCCTGTCCTTCATATTCCTTTGGATAAGGTATACCTAAAAATCCGTATTTAGCAAGCTTTTCTACTGTCTCTCTTGGAAATCTTTCTTCTTCATCAATCTCCTGTGCAAGAGGCTTAACTTCGTTCTCAGCAAACTTTCTGTACATTTCTTGCAATAATTTGTGTTCTTTTGATAATGAAAAATCCATTACTCTTTCCTCCTTTATAATATAGAAAAGTGATTTTAGTTCATTTTCGTTAATCATCGGGTCAATGTCCCGACCAATGGAAAATAAATGTTTTCCCACAAATTATATTATCAGTTTGACATTAAAATGTCAATGAAATTAAACTATTTAATGATTTTTCACAGTTTTTAACAATATTTTTAGTTAGTTTTTACCAAAAAAATTTTTATTCTTGTTTTATTAAAAATACATTAATTTTGGTTAATTTTTCCCATATATTATTTCAATTTTTTAACATATCTCGGAACATAAATCAGTTTTGACCCTTTTCTTACGCTTTCCATAAGACTAACACTTTCTACTGTCATTTCACATTTTTCCTGTGTGATTTCTTTTTTCAGCCAATCATAGCTTTTTTTAAGATCTGCCTCTCTTGCTATTGTTATATGTGGACTTAAACCCTGTCTGTTTTTGCCGAAACCATGCTTTTGCAGGCTTTTTTCAAGTCTCGAATACAGTATTTCCAATGATTTGTTTTTTTCCATTCCTACCCAAACAATGCTTTTGTTACCTCTTGGAAAAAATCCCAGCCCTCCTATTGATAAACCGAACTTCTTAAAAGACGAGCAGGCTTCGTCCATAGCTGTGCATATTTCCTCTATATCGTCCTCATCACTTTCGCCTATGAACCTTACCGTAAGGTGATAATTTTCCTCATCTGTAAAATTACCGCTTTTGGAATTTTCTTTTACAACATTTTTTATGCCGGAAATGTATTTTTTTACAGTTTTATCAAAATTTATTGCTATAAATGTTCTCATGCTTTTTCTCCTTTAATGAAAAAATATTTACAAAAATTGTTAATATCAAGACAATCATTAGTATGCTAAGTATTTATATATATGGTTTTTAATTATAAAAGTTTTACTCAATTTTTTTCAAAAAATTGTCAGGGTTTGGGGTGAAACCCCAAGGTCTTTTTTGCTCAAAGAGTATTTTGAAAGGGTTTGGGAGTGGTTTTGCGATAGAAAAGCACTCCCAACAGTAAACACTTTTAAACCATAAATTTTATACATAAACACATTAAAACCCATACAACTAAGGCTGCCGCACAAATAAGTGCCGCAGCCCCGTTTAAAAAATATATCTTATGAAAAAATTTGCGTCTTATTTTTTAAGAACTTCAAGAGCTGTGTTTACTACATTTTCTACAGTAAAGCCGAATTTCTTGAAAAGTTCCTTTGCAGGTGCGGAAGCACCGTAGCCATGCATTGAAACTACCTTTCCGTCAAGACCTACATATCTGTACCAACCGAAATCACTTGCAGCCTCTACAGCAACTCTCTTTCTTACTGCGTTAGGAAGTACGCTTTCCTTGTATTCTTCGCTCTGTTCCTCAAATACTTCAAAGCTTGGCATACTTACGGTTCTTACCTTGTAGCCCTGTTCTGTAAGGAATACGTTAGCTTTGTAAATAAGCTCAACCTCAGAACCTGTAGCCATAAGTATAATGTCAGGTGTTCCTTCGCAGTCCTGAAGAATGTATGCACCCTTTAAAGCACCCTTTCCTGTTTCCGGAAGAAGCGGAAGGCTCTGTCTTGAAAGAACAATGCCTGTAGGCTGTTTTCTTGTAAGTGCAAGATACCATGCGGCAGCTGTCTCGTGTGTATCACAAGGTCTTATTACTGTATAGCCCGGCATACTTCTTAAAGCCGCAAGCTGTTCTATAGGCTGATGTGTAGGGCCGTCCTCGCCTACACCTATAGAGTCGTGTGTAAGTATGCTTATAACAGGAAGCTCTGAAAGAGCAGAAATTCTCATAGCTGCCTTCATATAGTCACTGAATACAAAGAAACCTGCAATATATGGTCTTAATCCGCCGTGAAGTGCAATGGCATTAGCCATAGCTGTCATGGCAAATTCTCTTATGCCGAAATGAACATTGCTTCCGGAAGGATTTTCCGGTGAATAATATTCTCTGTCCTTCATTACGGATTTGTTTGAAGGGCCAAGGTCTGCTGAACCACCGAAAAGGTTAGGAACAATTTTTGAAAGCTTGTTAAGAACTTTTTCGGAAGATGCTCTTGTGGCAAGGTCTCCTTCGTATGTCCAGAAATCTTCGTTATTTAATAAATCAGGGATCTTATTTCCGTAGTAAACATCCCATTTTTCAGCCATTTCAGGGAACTCTGCACGATATTTTTTGAACATTTCGCACCATGCATCGTTTGCTTCTTTTCCTGCTTTGGCAACAGCCGCACCGTTTTCCTTCACTTCTTCAGGTACATAGAAAGGCTCTGTGTATTCCCAGCCGAGATTTTTCTTTGCAAGTGCAATTTCTTCATCACCGAGAGGTTCACCGTGAGCAGATGCTTTGCCCTGTTTGTTAGGAGCACCATAACCTATAGTTGTCTTGATTTCTATTATAGTAGGTCTCTTTGTTTCGGCCTTAGCTTCTTTTATTGCCTTGTCGATAGCGTCAACATCGTTTCCGTCCTCAACAAGAAGTGTCTGCCAGCCGTAAGCGTCAAATCTTTCTCTTACGTTTTCTTTGAAAGCAATATCCGTGCTGCCCTCTATTGTAATTCTGTTTGAATCATAAAGAACAATAAGCTTACCAAGCTCCATTGTGCCTGCAAGAGATGCAGCCTCTGCAGAAACACCTTCCATTAAGCAGCCGTCACCGCAGAGAGCATATGTGTAATGGTCAACTACATTATAGCCGGGCTTATTAAATTCTGCCGCAAGGTGGCTTTCCGCAAGAGCAAAACCAACTGCATTGGCAATACCCTGTCCAAGAGGGCCTGTTGTTGTTTCTATTCCCTTTGCTGCACCGTATTCAGGGTGGCCCGGTGTATGGCTGTCAAGCTGACGGAAATTTTTTAAATCCTCTATTGTTGTACCGTATCCGAAAACATGGAAAAGAGAATATAAAAGAGCCGAGCCGTGACCTGCGGAAAGGACAAATCTGTCTCTGTCTGCCCAATCAGGGTTAGAAGGATTATGCTTCATGTTCTTTGCCCAAAGTGTATAAGCGGCAGGAGCAGCACCTAAAGGAAGTCCTGGATGTCCGCTTTTAGCTTTCTGAATAGCTTCTGCACTTAAAAATCTTAATGTGTTAATTGTAAGCTGGTCTTTATTCATTTTAAAGAATCCTCCAAAATTATTTTATAAGCTGTTTTTTAACAAAATCTTTGATTTCTGTTTTATCTATTACGTTTCTGTGAAGAACAGGTCTCTTGTCTATATCCTTAACCGCTCCCGGTACAGGCACACCCGAAATTTTTTCAAGCTCTGCCATAAGAGGGAAGAAGTCCATAAGTGAATATTTGCTGTCTATTGATGTAAGAACGTCCTTTGTAAATTTATAAGGGCTTGCTGTTGAAACAATAACGGCAGGTGTTTCGTCCTTTGTTTCTTTTTTGTATTTCTCGTATGCAGCATATGCAACAGCTGTATGTGTATCCATCACATAACCGTTCTTGTCATACATTTCTTTTATTGCCTTGCTTGTTTCATCATCATCTGCACAATAGCCTTTTATTATGCCGCCTGTAAGATCAAGGCTGTATTTACCGAACTGATTAAGGTCAGACATAAGTTCTTTTGTCTTTTCCTGTGATGCGGAAAGGCAAAGAAGTCTTTCAAGGTTGCTTGATACAAGTATATCCATTGAAGGTGATTTTGTTACATGGAACGGTCTGTTCTTGTTGTAAACACCTGTTGTAAAGAAGTCTGTAAGGACATTGTTTATGTTTGACGCACAAATAAATGTCTTAACAGGAAGTCCCATTTTCTTTGCAAAATATCCTGCAAGTATGTTTCCGAAGTTTCCTGTAGGAACAGTTACGTTTATTTCGTCACCAAGCTTAATTTCGCCCTGTGCAGCCATTTTAAGATATGCCTGGAAATAATAAACAACCTGAGGTACAAGACGGCCTATATTTATTGAGTTTGCAGAGGAGAAAATAAAGCCCTTCTCATCAAGCTCTTTTTTAAGTTCATTGTCTGTAAAAATTGTTTTAACCGCTGTCTGTGCATCGTCAAAGTTGCCGTGGATACCAACAACGCAGGTATTCTTTCCTTCCTGTGTTACCATCTGGAGTTTCTGAACAGGGCTTACACCGTCTTCCGGGAAGAAAACGATTATTCTTATTCCGTCAACATCTGCAAAGCCTTCAAGAGCAGCCTTTCCTGTATCACCGCTTGTAGCTGTAAGAATAACTATTTCCTTGTCGATACCGTTTTTCTTTGCGGCTGTTTTCATAAAATACGGAAGAATGGAAAGAGCCATATCCTTAAAAGCTATTGTTTTTCCGTGGAAAAGCTCAAGCATTGATACATCGCCTTTTTTAACTACAGGTGCTATTTCTTCTGTATCAAACTTGCTGTCATATGCACCGTTAATGCAGTATTTCAGTTCTTCTTCAGTAAAATCAGTAAGGTAAAGCTTTAATATTTCATAAGCAAGGTCTTTGTATCCAAGCTTTGAAAGTTCTTCAAGAGATTTATCAAGCTGAGGTATTTCCTCCGGTATAAAAAGGCCGCCGTCATCGCATATGCCTTTTAATATAGCCTGACTTGCCGTAGCGGTAATATTCTTATTCCTTGTTCCCACATACATTATGTTTTTCATATATCAATCACTCCCTCTTAGAGTCAAAACAATAATTATCGAATTTAAGACCTTGGGGTTTCACCCCAATACCCTGACCAACTTTTAAAAAAGTTGGATCAAAACTTTTATCAAATCACATGACTGCGTCATGTGATTTTGTTAAAGTTTAGGTCAATCCTTTAGGGAACCGCAAAGATAAATGCGGCAGGCGGAGCCTGATTTGCGAAGCAAATTTCCTGACCAAGAAGGATTGCAGGTGTGGACAGAGTCCACGGTCTTAATTATTATATAGGATTTTTCTCAATTAAAAAAGCCGAAATACAAAATTACTTTAAATTTTCCGTATTTTTTACATATTTTTACCTACTGTGCTTATATTTTGTATTCCTTGCACCTTTAGAAGATTTTGTACTGCTGTTTTTGGCAGAATTATTTCTCGAAAAACCACTGTTTTTGTTATTTTTACTTCCGTTTTTGTTATTAACCGATTTATTGTTTGCGTTTTTGGAAACCAGATTTTTTTCGGAAGCAAGCTTTCTCGGCCTTATAAGGCATTTTGAATCAAAGCCTATAAGGTCGGTTCTTTTTGCCTTCTGCAATGCCTCCAGAACCAAATCGTATTTATCGGGGTTTCTGTACTGCATTAAAGCCCTCTGCATGGCTTTTTCGTGTGGAGTTTTAGGCACATATACCTTTTCTCCCGTTCTTGGGTCGGTCTCTGTATAATACATTGCCGTTGAAAGTGTTCCAGGTGTAGGATAAAAGTCCTGTACCTGTTCGGGATTATGTCCTATATCCCTCAAATATTCCGCAAGCTTAACTGCCGCCTTTAAATCACTTCCCGGGTGACTGCTCATAAGATAAGGTACAAGGAACTGGTTCATTCCAAGGTCACGGTTTATTTTCTCGTACTTTGCCACAAACCTGTCATATACCTCTCTTGTAGGCTTGCCCATTTTTTCCAGAACCTCAGGCACAACGTGTTCCGGTGCAACTTTAAGCTGACCGCTTATGTGGTATTTGCAAAGTTCTTTGAAGAATGTTTCGTCTTTGTCGTATATAAGATAATCGTATCGTATTCCCGAGCGGACAAAAACCTTTTTCACACCTTTCATTGACCTTAACTTTTTCAAAAGCGAAGTATAATCCTTATGATTAACCTCCAAATTTTCGCAAGGCTTAGGCCACAGGCACTGCTTATTCTTGCAGGCACCGAATTTAAGCTGTTTTTTGCAGGCAGGATTTCTGAAATTAGCCGTAGGCCCTCCTACGTCATGGATATAACCTTTAAAATCCTTGTCGGCTATTATTTTTTCCGCTTCGGCTATTATTGACTCATGGCTTCTTGAGGAAACAACTCGTCCCTGATGAAAAGCCAATGCACAGAAATTACAGTTTCCGAAACAGCCTCTGTTGCTTGTTATACTGAACTTAACCTCCGTTATGGCAGGTATTCCGCCGTCTTTTTCATACATTGGGTGATAAGTACGCATAAAGTCCATTGCATACACATCGTCAAGTTCCTGTGTTGTAAGGGGCTTTTCGGGAGGATTTTGTACAACATAGTATTCGTCATACTTTTCCATAAGGCTTTTTCCCACTACGGAATCTGTATTTTCATACTGGAGCATAAAGCTTTCGCAGTATTTTTCTTTGGATTCCTTAACATCGTTAAAATCCGGCAGTCTTATGTAGTCATAAGCTCTGTCCTTATCCTTTGTTTTGTAAACCGTACCTCTTACAAAAGTAATCTCCGATGCAGGTATACCGCTTTCCAGGGCTTCTGCAACCTCAACAATCTGTCTTTCGCCCATTCCATAAAGTAGCAGATCTGCTCCCGAATCCAAAAGAATTGACCTTCTTACTCTGTTGTCCCAGTAGTCATAGTGTGAAAGCCTTCTGAGGCTTGCTTCTATTCCGCCTATTATAATGTTTGCGTGTTTGTATACCTCACGTATTTTGTTGCAGTATACAATATCTGCCCTGTCGGGTCTCATTCCCGCTTTTCCGCCGGGAGAATACAGGTCAACGGTTCTTTTCTTTTTTGCTACCGTATAGTGGTTTACCATTGAATCTATGTTTCCGCTGCTTACAAGGAATGCTAACCTCGGCTCACCGAAACGTTTAAAATCATCTGTACTTTTCCAGTCGGGCTGTGCTATAAAACAGACCTTGTACCCTCTGCTTTCCAAAAGACGGCATATAATAGCCGCACCGAATGACGGGTGGTCAACATATGCGTCACCGCAGATATAGACAAAGTCAGGTCTCTCCCAGCCTCTTTCCTTCATTTCTTTATATGTTACAGGCAAAAAAGCCATTATTCCCACCTCCAGCCGGACGGATACTTATTTTTAAGTCTGCCTTTAAGTGCCTTTGCCCAGCCTATAGGATAGCCTTCGGCACATATAAGACACCAACCGTCTTTAACATTTTCATATTCGACAGTTTCGCCTTTTAAATATCTTATTATTCTTTCATCATCTTTTTCAAAATCGACACTGTTTTTAGCTTCTTCCTTTTTCAGACTCATGGCAAGAGCCTGACTTGGTTCAAAACGGTCTTTCTTTATTTTTCCAAGGAGAAGTCCGCTTCTTACAATCCTTAATCCCTTCATGTCGGGAGAACCTTTCGGAAGAAGATATACGTTTGAATTCAATTCCTTGTAAATTCCGTCAAAATCAACATTTAAGTTTTGTTTTATAAACTCAATACACGGCTTTATTTTCTTCTCATCGGCACTTTTTTCTTCATTTGGCGAAACCTCTGTGCTTTCGCCTTTTTTTACCATAAGGGTTATAAAATGTCCTTCGCCCTTTTGTTTATAGGGCCATATTCTGCGGCACTTTTTAAGTTCTTCACTGCCGTTTTCAACCCACTCCGGTCTGCCGAAATCAAAAGTAAATTCTTCGCCTATGTCACACAGTTCAAATTCGCTGTGTTTAGACAGGAAATCCTGTATTGTGCCTTCGTCCTCCTCGGGAGAAAAAGTACAGGTGGAATAAACCATATGACCGCCGCTTTTAAGCATTTTCGCGGCACTTTCAAGTATTTCTCTCTGAGTCTTTTCGCAAAAATCCGTCATTTCCTTATTATATGTCTTTATAAGGTCGGGCTTTTTGCGGAACATTCCTTCTCCGCCGCAAGGTGCATCTACTAATATAGAGTCAAAATATCCCTCAAACTTCTTTGCTATGTTTTCCGGATTTTCACTCATTATAATGCAGTTTTTAACACCGAAAAGCTCTGTATTTTTTACAATAGCCTTTGTTCTTCCGGCACTTATATCGTTGGAAAACAGTATTCCCGTACCTTTAAGCCTTGCGGCAAGCTGTGTTGTCTTTCCTCCGGGTGCGGCACACAGGTCAAGAACCTTATAGCCTTCTTTAACAGGCAGAACCTCTGCGGCAGACATTGCCGACGGTTCCTGAATATAAAATAATCCTGCATGATAAAGATAGTTTTTTGCGGGTCTTTCATCATCACTGCAATAAAAACCGTTTTTGCACCAAGATACGTTCCTTAATTCAAAAATATTTTTATTTTTAAATTCTTCTGCGGAAATTTTAAGAGTATTTATTCTTATTCCGCTTTCCGCCTTTTCGTCAAATGACTTTATGTAGTCCTCAAACTCGTCTTTAAGGAGTTTTTTCATTTTTTCTGTATAAAACAAAGGAAGTTCCAATAGTGTTTCCTCCAAAACTTTTTTCTTTTTATACTATGTTACTTTAAAAAACATTTCTTTTCAACATTTAAATATCTTTACAAACATATTCACCTTAAATAAAATATTCATTAAACAGAGAAAAAATAAAATTTAAGGAGTGATTTTTTTGCCTAAAGAAGTTTTTAAGCCGGGAACAATGGTTTATCCCGTTCCTGCCGTAATGGTAAGCTGCGGCGATGCCGAAGGAGAAAAAAACATAATAACAATAGCATGGACAGGCACAGTAAACACTAATCCGCCTATGACATATATTTCCGTCCGTCCCGAAAGACATTCATATGAAATGATTAAAAACTCCGGTGAATTTGTAATAAATCTTACTACCAAAAGACTTGCAAAGGCTTGTGATTTCTGCGGTGTAAAAAGCGGACGTGATGTTGACAAGTTTGCAGAAACGGGACTTAGTGCCGCTGTTGGTTCTGCTGTAAAAGCACCTATTATATACGAAAGCCCCGTAAACATAGAGTGCAAAGTGAAGGAAATTATCCCTCTCGGCTCACACCATATGTTTCTTGCTGAAGTTGTTGCAGTAGACGTAAGCAACGAATATATTGATGAAACAGGCAAGTTTAATTTCAACAAATCAAACCCAATCTGCTACAGCCACGGAGGATATTTCGGTCTGGGAGAACAGTTGGGAACTTTCGGATATTCCGTAAAAAAGAACAGCGTCAAAATAAAAACCAAACCGAGAAAAAACAAAAACAGAAGATAAAAACCGTAAGACCTTGGGTTTTCACCCCAAACCCTGAAAATTTTTTGAAAAAAATTTAGTAAAACTTTTGGTAAAATGCAATTTCATTGCATTTTTAGAAAAATAAATTTATATCTAATATAGAGAAAGTGTGGTTTTAAAGCCTTACCCTTGGTGGGGAAAGCTTTAAAACCCTTCCGTCAAACCTTCGGTTTGCCACCTTCCCTTTTAGGGACGGCTTTCGATTTGGGAAGGCTCCCATGAAAGGGGGGGGAGCTGTCACGCAGTGACTGAGGGGTTATTATTTCAGTTCCATAAATTGAAATTGTTCTATACTAAATATAAATTTACCGCTAATGTGTCGTCCGTTAATAAATAACTTTATATCAAAAAATGACTCCGACAGCGGAGTCATTTTTATTAAAAATTTTATATCAGTTCTTAAAGCTATGGATAGGTGCCGGTATTCTTCCGCCCCTGTCTATAAATGCCTTGCAGCTGTAGTTATTTACAGGCATTATAGGTGCATAGCCCAAAAGTCCGCCGAACTCTACTGTTTCGCCTACGCCCTTACCTATTACAGGTATAAGTCTTACGGCTGTTGTCTTGCTGTTTATCATACCTATTGCAGATTCATCGGCAATGATACCGGATATTGTTTCAGCTGATGTATCGCCCGGTATTGCTATCATATCAAGTCCAACAGAACATACACAAGTCATAGCCTCTAATTTTTCAAGTGTAAGACAGCCCATTCTTGCTGCCTCAATCATTCCGTTATCTTCACTTACAGGTATAAAGGCACCGCTTAAACCGCCTACATATGAGCTTGCCATTACACCGCCTTTTTTAACATTGTCGTTAAGCATTGCAAGAGCTGCCGTTGTTCCCGGAGCACCTGCCTCCTGAAGTCCCATTTCCTGGAATATTTCCGCTATAGAATCACCTACAGCAGGTGTAGGAGCAAGTGAAAGGTCAATTATGCCGAAAGGCACATCAAGTCTCTTTGATGCTTCCTGTGCAACAAGCTGACCGACACGTGTAATCTTAAATGCAGTTTTCTTTATTGTCTCACAAAGAGTTTCAAAGTCTGCACCTCTTACTTCTTCAAGAGCTTTTTTAACAACACCAGGGCCACTTACACCTACGTTTATTACGCAGTCCTTTTCACCTACACCGTGGAAAGCACCTGCCATAAACGGGTTATCCTCAACGGCATTGCAAAATACAACAAGTTTCGCACAGCCAAGGCAGCTATTGTCTTTTGAAAGGAAAGCAGTTTCTTTTATAACCTGTCCCATTCTCTTAACTACATCCATGTCGATACCGTTTCTCGATGTTCCTACATTTACGGAAGAACATACGAAGTCTGTTTCGTTAAGAGCCTGTGGAATTGAATCAATAAGTTTTCTGTCACTTGGTGTACAGCCTTTATGTACAAGGGCAGAAAAACCGCCGAGGAAGTTTACGCCAACCTCTTTTGCAGCTTTATCAAGGGTCTTTGCTACAGATACATAGTTATCCGTCTTACAGCCTGCCGCTGCAATGGCAATAGGTGTAACGGATATTCTCTTATTTACAATAGGAATACCAAGTTCAAGCTCAAGCTGTTTTCCCACCTTAACAAGATCTTTTGCTTTTGTTGTTATTTTGTTATATATTTTTTCGTTAAATCTGTCTATGTCAGCATCGGCACAGTCAAGAAGGCTTATACCCATTGTAATGGTACGCACATCAAGATTCATATGCTGAATCATAGAATTGGTTTCCTGTATTTCTCCTCTTGAAATCATTCTGATTTTTCCTCCCGATTATTATATTCTGTGCATACAGTCGAAAATTGCTTCCTGCTGAATTTTTATCTGAACACCAAGCTCTTCACCAAGATTTTTAAGTCCCAATGCAAGTTCTTCAAATGTAATAGTTGATTTTTCAGTATCTGCTATCATAAGCATATTAAAATAGCCTTTAACAATAGTCTGTGAAATATCAAGAATATTTACACCATTTTCCGAAAGATAAGTACATACCTTAGCTATAATACCAACCTTGTCATTGCCCAAAACAGTTATTATACAGTTCATCTAAAAATTCCTCCCGATTAATAAAATCTTAAATAACATTACAGGTTTTTTATAATAATAAATCATAAAGCCATTTACGTCAACAATATAACAAAATGCCAAATAATCTATAACGGCTTTAATTTTTTAAAATATGTAATTTAAAGCACAAATTTGCATATATCTCTAAAAAATCAGTACAAACAGCAGTCCTTAATTCTTCTCGTCATGGACAAATGTCCTCAATATTTTAATAATTTTGAAATTTTTATGGCAATATTTTTTTACTTATTTAGTTCCCTTTAAACGTACTAAAAAGATAATATAAATTTATCGAACCGAAATCATAACCCCTCAGCCACTGCGTGACAGCTTCCCTTTCATGTGAGCCTTCCCAACTCCCGAAAGCCGTCCCTGAAAGGGAAGTTGGCAAACCGAAGGTTTGACGGAAGGGTTTAAAGCCTTCTCCTCGGGGAGAAGGTGTTGAGCGAAGCGAAACGGATGAGAGGTAATTTCGATTAATTTTACGTTATTTTTCCCCACCAAGGGGAAGACTTTAAAAATATCGCAAATGGATTTACAAAAAATGCAATGAAATTGCATTTTATCAAAAGTTTTACTAAATTTTTTTCAAAAAATTTTCGGGGTTTAGGGTGAAATCCCAAGGTCTTTCAGTTTGATAAGTTTTAATAAAAAGAATTAAATTTAAGTTTTTCCAAATGGAAAAGTGAGGTTTGCAGGAACTTTTTTAAAAAAGTTCCCTGCACCTTCAAAAATCTCTTTAAGACCGCACAT
>CAKQPE010000029.1 GCA_934256695.1 uncultured Eubacteriales bacterium | reverse complement strand
GATAATTCATAAATGCCCCACTTTATTTAAATTGAACAAAAAGCCCTTTGTCAAAAGATTTATCCTCTTAAAAAGCAGTTATGGCATTTTCACAATAATAGAATCCTCCATTTTTTTAATGTCCTCAAATGAACTGCTGTACAGGCTTTTTGATACATCTTCAAAGCTTAATTTTATATTGTTTGTAAGAACGACAAAATAACTGTCTTTCTCAGCGTTTGGCATTCTCCCATAAAATTCAAATCGAAATCTATATTTTTTACCCTCACATTCCCATCTTCCATCACTCAGTTCATAGTATGTTTTTACTATTCCGAATTGTTCTGATTGTTCATAGGTTTTAACAATATCACTCTTTCCGCAACCAGCAAGCAATAAAACGCAAAGCACCAAAGCAGTTACTGTTTTTTCCATTACAGCACACCTCGTTTTTATGACTGATTTTTACACAAATTCCAGTTTGTATTTCTCATATTTACGAAATGGGCAATCCCAACTGGAACTGCCCATTTGATAATTAACTATTTAATAATCAATAGTTTTTAATCTATGTTTTGTTGCATCCATATATATTTTATCTATTTCAATTCCTAAATATCTGCGTCCATTTTTAATTGCAGCAACTCCTGTACTACCAACACCATTAAAACAATCTAAAACAATATCGTTTTCATTAGATGCTACTTTTATTATCTTTTCAAGTATTGATACAGGCTTTTGAGTTGGGTGCAAACTTTTTCCTTGCTTATTTTTTACTCTTTCTGACCCCATACAAATGCCGCTTTCAATAAAATTGTGCATATCTCTTTGGTTGGTAAAATTCCATGTATGCCCTTTATTCCAGCAACTAACAATTAACTCACAACTATTTAAAAAAGATGTTTTTCTAAAATTGGGTACAGGATTAGTTTTATGCCAAACCATAAACTGAAATGTATCAAATTCAGGATCAAATACTTTATGGTATTCACCAATAATATTATATGAACAAAAAATAAAAATATTTCCTTTAGGTTTAAGTATTCTTTTAAATTCTTTAACCAAATCTTTTGGATTTAATTCTGTTAAATCCCATTCAGCCAAATCATTATTTATCTCACTTCTCCAATTAAATTTAATATTTCCAGTGCTATATTTTGCAATATTATAAGGTGGATCAGTCAATATTAAATCTATGGATTCATCAGGTATATCCTTAAGTATAGAAAAACAATCGTCATTTATTAATAAATAATCTTTTATTTTATTTATTTCTATCATCTAAAATACATTTCCTTTATTTTAATTAAAGCTTCTCTTATTTTTTCAGCAGACTTTTTATATTGTGCAAATATAACATCAAAACCATTTTTATCGTCACAAACAAAATTCCAATAATCCTTACCTATAAGTAATTCATCTTCAGAAAAGAATTGCTTAACTCTTTCCTGTTTCCATTCTTTTCCTTCTCCAAACTTATTATAAGCTGTTCCAAAAAATATTTTTATTTTTGCTGTTTCATCATTTCTTAATTTATTTTTCAATAAAAAATATTCCTCAAGCAAAGCTATCTTTTCTGCTCTTGATTTTTTATTATCTAAATCTCCTGATGCTTTTAATTCAATTAAGTAGTGTTCATTTTTTTCGCAATTATAAAAATAGTTATCTGTATTATGCGTCCTTCTGTAACTGCTTATGTTTTGTGGATATATAGATGTATATAAAGAATAATGTTCTACTTTAGGCAAAGTTACATGGTCAACATAATTGTCTATTACTGTTGATATTCTATTATTTTGATCTGGCAATATAAAAGAATCTATATTATTTCTTACTTCGTAAGATAATCTGGCAATATTATTTCCCATTTTTTCCAAAACATTACCAAACGAAGAATCAAAAGACCTAACAAAAGCAGAATAAAACATAAATTCTTTACCAAGTTCAGCAATAAAACAATTATTTTTCTTCATATTTATTACGCCATCTACTTCATCTACTTCATTCGTATATCGACTTATTAAGCCTTCTGCAAAAGAAGAAATTGCCATATCTACAACAATCTCAATTTCATTTTGTTTACGTTTATCCATTTTTATTTCCTCATTAATATAGACTAAATATTTTATGTATTTTTTCAAAAATGGGCAATCCTCCTCCAGAACTGCCCATTTGATAATTTTTATTTAATTAATAAAGCTTAGCACCTGCCGGAATTCTGTCATTTACCATCAGAAGGTTCAGTCCTTCATGGCCATCTTCCTCATGTACTGCTGAAATAAGCATACCCTCAGATGCAATGCCCATCATCTTTCTCGGTGGCAGGTTCACGATAGCGATTGCTGTCTTGCCAACCAATTCTTCCGGCTCATAATATTCGTGGATACCGCTTAAAATTACACGGTCTTTGCGTTCACCGTCATCTAATGTAAATTTAAGAAGCTTTTTGGATTTCGGAACTGCTTCACATGCCAAAACCTTAACTGCACGGAAATCAGATTTTGCAAATGTATCAAAATCAACCATTTCCTCAAATATCGGCTCAATTTTTACATTGGAAAAATCAATTTTTTCTTCTTTTGCTTCTGTCTTAGGTGTTTCATAAGCCTTTGCAGCCGCTTCACTGTCCTTCTTTGACTCATTAAGAGGTCTCATAGTAGGGAAAAGGATTATATCACGTATTGATACAGCACCTGTCATAAGCATTGCCATACGGTCGATACCAATACCAAGTCCGCCTGTAGGAGGCATACCGTATTCAAGTGCTGTCATAAAGTCCTCATCAATAAGGTTGGCTTCGTCATCACCCATTTCACGCATTTTTGCCTGATGTTCAAAACGTGCTCTCTGGTCGATTGGGTCATTAAGCTCTGAATAAGCATTTCCGTACTCACGGCCTACAATGAAAAGCTCAAATCTTTCTGTATATTCAGGAAGTTCAGGTTTTCTCTTTGTAAGCGGAGAAATTTCAACAGGGTAATCCATTATGAATGTAGGCTGGATAAGGTTTCCTTCAACAAATTCTTCAAAGAAAAGGTTAAGAATATCACCTTTTGCGTGTCTTTCTTCGTAAGCAATGCCTTTTTCCTTTGCAACCTTTCTTGCTTCTTCCGTATCCTTTATTTCGTTAAAGTCTACACCGGAAAATTCCTTAACGGCTTCTACCATAGTCTTTCTTGCAAAAGGCTTGCCAAGGTCAAGGTCATATCCGCCGTAGCTTATCTGAGTTGTGCCGTTTACTTCTTCACATACTCGTCTGAAAAGCTCCTCTGTAATATCCATCATGCCGTGGTAGTCTGTATAAGCCTGATAAAGTTCCATAAGAGTAAACTCTGGGTTATGTCTTATATCCATACCTTCGTTTCTGTATACACGGCCTATTTCGTAAACTCTTTCAAGTCCGCCTACAATAAGTCTCTTTAACGGAAGCTCAAGAGCTATACGGCAGTATAAGTCAATGTCAAGAGCATTGTGGTGTGTAATGAAAGGACGTGCAGAAGCACCGCCCGGTATTGTCTGGAGTGTAGGTGTTTCAACCTCAAGGAAGCCCTTTTCGTCAAGAACTTCTCTTATTGCCTTAATAACCGCACTTCTCTTTATAAATACTTCTTTGATCTCAGGGTTTACAATAAGGTCAACATATCTCTGACGGTATCTTAATTCCTGATCTTTAAGACCGTGGAATTTTTCCGGAAGAATCTGAAGACTCTTTGAAAGAAGAACAAGTTCTTTTGCATGAACTGAAATTTCACCTGTTTTTGTCTTAAATACAAAGCCTTTTATACCTATAATATCACCGATGTCGTATTTTTTGAAATCGGCATAGCTTTCGTCACCAATATCGTTTTTGGAAACATAGCACTGGATACGTCCGTTTCTGTCCTGAATATTGCAGAAACTTGCCTTACCCATAACACGTTTTGACATTAAACGACCTGCTATGCATACGTTCTTTTCTTCGTAGTTTTCGTAGTCATTTAAAATATCGTTTGAATGTGTGTCTACAGGATATTTTACAATCCGGAAAGGATCTTTGCCTTCTGACTGAAGTTTTTCAAGTTTTTCACGTCTTACTTTTAAAAGTTCGCTGAGTTCTTCCTGGCTAACCTGTGTATTTTCAGCATTTTCATTTGTGTTCTGAGCCACTTAAATTCCTCCTTATTTGTTTATTCCAAGTACAGTAAATTCGATTTCTCCGTCAGGAGTTTCAATTTTTATTTCGTCACCTATTTTATGTCCTAAAAGTCCCATGCCTACAGGAGATTCATTTGAGATTTTGTTGTTCATAGGGTCAGCCTCGGCAGAGCCTACAATTACGTATTCAACTTCTTCTTCAAATTCCTTGTCGTATACCCTTACTTTGCTTCCTACGCTTACTACATCTGAGCTTAATTCCTCATCATCGATTACTTCTGCGTTTTTAAGCATTTTTTCGAGCTGGGCAATTCTTGCCTCAATTTCGCCCTGTTCTTCCTTTGCAGCATCGTATTCGGCATTTTCGGAAAGGTCTCCCTGTCCTCTTGCTTCTTTAATTTTTTCCGCAACTTCTTTACGTCTTACAGTTTTTAATTCTTCAAGCTCCTGCTCTCTCTGTTTAAGACCTTCGTATGTTAAAACAACTTTCTTTTCTTCTGCCACAAAAAACAGCTCCTTTTTATATAATAATAGTCGTATTTTTTACTTTTTACCGAAACTAAACTTAAATTTATCAAAAATATGGTACGCTTAAAACGGCTGTGGTAAGCCTATATCTTCACAGCCGTTTTTATTCCAACAAATTATACAATAGTACATTCACATTGTCAACGCTTTTGACTTCCTAATATCACTGTCAATAACACATATTATGTCAAAACCAAAACTTTTTATATACCTGTGTGTCTTTTGGAACACATCTTTTGAAAATTCACCGAAAACAGCCCTGTGCATATACGGTTTTGCGGCCGAAAGTGCCGCCTCGGTGTAATCAATGGGTATATCCGTTTTATCCTGTCTTACGGTAAAATTTTCTATAACCGTTATGTCTTTTCTTGTATCCAGAGTATATTCGGTACACCTGCTGTCGCCGGCTATATCTATGTATATAGTATTTTTCGAAAAACAGTTCATAAACAGATTTCCGTGATTAAGATTAATCACAATATCAGATTTTGACATAAGTGAATCATTTGCCGCCGAAAAAGAAACTATGCAAAGTCCCGTTTCTTCAAATATATCTTCAAAAACAGGTTTCAGTTTTTCCTGACGGAGTGTATATACATACAATCTTGAAACCTTTCGTGAAAGTACATTAAGAAGTATCTCAGTTGTATTTTCTCCACCGTCTATAACGGTAATCTCGCTTTCATCTAAGTTCAGATTACGTATTTTGCAGGCAGTATTAACTATATCCTCAGCCATAAAGCACAGCAGTCTGTCTCCGTAAGCGGTCTTTACTCCGTAAGGCATTTGTATTCCCTTTTGGACACAGACAACACCCACATCATTATTTTTTAAATATTCCGATACTTTTTTCAGATATTCCGATACAAGAAAAAAATCACATTCGTCTTTCCTAAACGGCAGCGAAACAAGTTCTCCCATTGAAGAAAACATTTTTATATTTTCATAATGCTGTTTATAAAAATCGAGATAGTATTTTCTTCTTATAAATTCCGGCAGTCTGTCCCAAACGGTACGTTTTCGGTTATCAGATGCAAAACATATTCTGGCAAATTTCATATTATAAGCACCACCTCTGTATTCATAATAGAAGTATATGCTTATCCCATGTGTCTATTGCCTACATTCCGAGAAAATATTTGTTTACCAGAAATTCAATATCATTCATGTTCATTACCGTATTTATTTCGGCACGCATTGCCGATGCCTGCGGCATACCCTTTGTATAAAAAGCAAGGTGTCTTCGCATTTCCCTTACGCCTATGTATTCGCCTTTAAAGTCAATAAGCATTTTTGCGTGTTGTATAACCGTTTCCGCTTTTTCCCTGTTTGTCGGTTCGGGAAGAAGCTCTCCTGTATCTATATAATGTGTTATTCTTTTAAATATCCACGGATTGCCTTCGGAGGCTCTGCCTATCATTATGGCATCGCAGTCTGTATAATCAAACATTGCCTTTGCTGTCTGCGGTGATGTTATATCACCGTTTCCTATTACGGGAATATTAACGGCTTTTTTTACTTCTTTTATAATATCCCAGTCGGCTTTTCCGCTGTAATACTGCTCTCTTGTTCTGCCGTGTACGGCAACAGCCGCCGCTCCCGCCTTTTCCATTGCCTTTGCAAACTCAACGGCATTTATAGTTTCCTCGTCAAAGCCTTTTCTGAATTTAACGGTAACGGGCTTTTTCTGTGATTGCACCATAGCCGATATAATTTCACCGGCAAGGGATACGTTTTTCATCAAGGCACTTCCGTCACCGTTTTTAACTATCTTCGGTGCTGGACAGCCCATATTCACATCTATAATGTCAAAAGGCATATCCTCTATCTTTTTTGCCATGCCTGCCATTATTTCCGGCTCCGAGCCGAAAAGCTGTATGGCATAGGGTCCACAGCCGCTTTCACAATCCATAAGCTTTTCCGTATTGGCACTGTTATAAAAAAGTCCCTTGGCACTTACCATCTCGGAATAAACAAGGCCACAGCCCATTTCCATACATATGGTTCGGTAAGGCTTGTCCGTCACTCCCGCCATAGGTGCCATAAAGACGTTGTTTTTCAACTCTACATTTCCTATAAACATATAAACCTCTGTTATTCTATATCGACTTTTCCGTTTTTCAAAAGTTCTTCCTTTATCTTTTCTCCGTTTGGAGTTTTATATATAAGATACCAGATTTTAAGTGCTTTCAAAAGCTCTGATTTTTCACGCCGTATTTCCTTTATTTCAAGCTCTGCACCTATATCGTCAAAATCTATTGTGTCCTCGTCTTTAACTATATCAAAATATATATCTCCGTCATCGTGGAACCCGATTACAAAAGTACATCTTAAATTCTGTGCCACAACAACACATACTGTCTGTACCTCTGCCTTTATTCCGTCCGGCAGACCTGCAAACTCAGGATCAATAAAATATTTCTGTTTTGCAAATGATGCTGCCGCAAGTACGGTCTTTCCCATATTTAATACACTCCTCTTATTGATACTTCGCCTGAGAAAACGTCTGTTATCTCGCCGTTATCTTTCTTTACTGTCAGTTCACCGTCATCGTTTATTCCCACAGCCAAAGCCTCATAGCTTTCATCACCGTGTTTTATTACTCTCACTCTTTTGCCTATGTTTATACAGTTTGTTTCATATTCTTCTTTAAAAGGTTTAAAGCCTTCTTTTTCAAATCTATTATAGATTTTATCGAAACGGTTTAAAACCGCCTTTGCTATAGAACTTCTCTTAAATTTTTTGCCGGAAAGAAGATAAAGTGATGATGCCTTATGCTGTATTTCTTCCGGAAAGCTTTCGTTGTTTACGTTAATGCCTATTCCCACAACAACAAAATCCACCTTCTGCATTTGACCGCTCATTTCGGTCAGTATTCCGCATATTTTCTTTCCGTCAACAACTATATCGTTGGGCCACTTTATGCCTGCGTTTATGCCGAAATCCTCTTTCAAGGCAGTACACACGGCAAGTCCGGCACAAAGTGTAACGGAAGAAAGTTTTGCTGGATTTATATCGGGTTTTAAAAGTATTGACATATAAACTCCGCTCTTAGGCTTAGATGTCCAGTTTCTTCCCAGTCTGCCTCTGCCTGTTGACTGAGTATCGGCTATAACAACCGTTCCTTCTTCGGCATTTTCAAAATACAGTTTCTTGCACACCTCGTTTGTAGATTCAACTTTATCAAAGCATACTATTTTTTTACCTATAAGTCCGTTTGTTCTTATTTCTGCCGAATTTATTATGTCACCTACGGAATTTATTTTATATCCTCTGTTTGTAACAGCAACTATCTCGTATCCCGCCTGTCTTAAAGCACTTATTTCTTTCCACACAGCAGAGCGTGAAACACCGAGAATTTCACCCAATTTCTCACCGGATACATAATCATCTGCCGTTTTTAAATATTCCAAAAGTCTTTCGTTAATCAAAAACTTTCACCGCCTTAAATACTAAATAAAGCCGCAGGAAAAAACCTCCGGCAAAAGTATATAAAAATTACTGTCCTTAACCCTTCCCTTTCGGGAACGGCTTTCAAATTAACTTTCACTACGATAAATTTAAATTTATCGTTAGTTTAAACCCTTCCGTCAAACCTTCGGTTTGCCACCTTCCCTTTCAGGGACGGCTTTCGAGTTTGGAAGGCTCCCATGAAAGGGGAGCTGTCACACAGTGACTGAGGGGTTTGCCTTCTCCAATGGAGAAGGTGCTGAGCAAAGCGAAGCGGATGAGGGGTTATTTTCTTATTTTAAATAACTTTACCCTCATCCGTCACTTCGTGACACCTTCCCCCAAGGGAAGGCTTTAAAAGCTTCGCAAATGGATTTACGAAAAATGCAATGAAATTGCATTTTACCAAAAGTTTTACTCGATTTTTTTCAAAAAATCGCAGGGTGTGGGACAGAGTCCCACGGTTTTAATCAGTTCGATAAATTTATATTTGTATTTCAAAAGTTTTGCTCAAATATTCTCTTAAAGAATTTGAGAGTGCCTTTGCGATATAAAAGCACTCTCAATATTATAATCTTCTATAATTTTAAAAATCAATACGTACTTTTATCAAACTCCCAAAGTTGCAGCCATAACAGCCTTTATAGTATGCATACGGTTTTCGGCTTCGTCAAATACCTTTGACTGTTCAGACTCGAATACTTCGTCTGTAACCTCAAGCTCTGTAAGGTTATAGCGTTCACCCATTTCTTTTCCGATTTTTGTCTTTAAATCATGGAAAGCAGGTAAGCAATGAAGGAATATAGCCTGTGGACCGGCATTTTCCATAACCTGTTTTGTTACCTTGTAAGGTGAAAGGTCTTTAATACGTTTTTCCCATACTTCGGCAGGCTCACCCATTGAAACCCATACATCTGTATAAACAACGTCAGCATTCTTTGTGCCTTCTTCTACATTTTCGGTAAGTGTAATTGTTGCTCCGCTTTCCTTTGCATATTCCTCGCACTGTGCAACAAGCTCTGCGTCAGGGAAATATTCCTTTGTTGTGCAGGCTACAAAATGCATACCAAGCTTTGAGCAGACAATCATAAGGGAGTTGCCCATATTGTATCTTGCATCACCCATATAAACAAGCTTAACACCTTTAAGTCTGCCGAGCTGTTCACGTATTGTAAGCATATCTGCAAGCATCTGGGTAGGGTGATATTCGTTTGTAAGGCCGTTCCATACAGGAACACCTGCATTGGCCGCAAGCTCCTCTACTATAGACTGTTCAAAGCCACGATATTCGATACCGTCAAACATTCTGCCGAGAACCCTTGCCGTATCGGCAATGCTTTCTTTTTTGCCTATCTGAGAGCCTGTAGGCTCAAGATATGTACTGCCCATGCCAAGGTCATGTGACGCAACCTCGAAAGCACAGCGTGTACGTGTGCTTGTTTTTTCAAAAATAAGAGCTACGTTTTTGCCTCTGAAATGTTCTGTAAGAACACCTGCTTTTTTCTTCTTTTTAAAATCCGCAGCAAGGTCAATAAGATATATTATTTCCTCCGGTGTAAAGTCCTTTAATGTAAGAAAGTTTCTGCCTTTAAGATTTACTGACATTCTTTTATTCCCCCGTACTTTTTAAATCAGCGGCAGGGAAAAATCCCTTACCGCTGATTTATATTATTTATTATTTAATTTTATTTGTTTTTTCTGAGATTTTCAACAAATTTCTCTACGTTTACAATAGCTCTGCCGTGTGTGCCTTCGCCTACTTTAGTCTTTTCATCGTAAACCTTTACGTTAAAAGTAAGGAGTTTTCCGTTTACTTCGCCTACTTCAACACATACTCTCACCTTCATACCCATAGGTGTAGGTGCAAGATGCTTAATGTTTACAAAAGTACCTACTGTATCATAGCCTTCAGGAAGAACCTGTTTGCAAAGTTTAAGAGCTGTCTGTTCAATCCAGTTAATCATAACAGGTGTTGCAAAAACAGGGCAGTCTGCACTGAAATGAGCTGTTGTTGCATCTTTTGTTACAAGGTATTCGATTTCATTTGTCATGCCTGTACGTACATTGTATTCCATTACTATCATCCTTTCAATGTGTTAAAATATATGGTTAATAAAAATTTACTCCTCTGTTTTCGGTGCTTCTTTAGATAAGTTTACAGTTGTTTTTTCTTCGGAAACTTCCGTTTTTTCTTTGGTTTCTTCTGCCGTACCTAAAAACGATTTAGGATCCGCCATAATTTTTCTGAATTCATCGCCTGTAATCTTTTCTTTTTCAACAAGCATTTTGGCAGATGCGTGAAGAACATCTATGTTTTCGTTAAGAAGTCTTATTGCCTCACTGTAAGAATGATCCATCATATTCTTAACTTCTTCGTCAATGGCAGCCGCTACGCCTTCGCCGTAATTTCTCGAATG
Organism: uncultured Eubacteriales bacterium; assembly: GCA_934256695.1. Taxonomy (GTDB): domain Bacteria; phylum Bacillota; class Clostridia; order Lachnospirales; family Anaerotignaceae; genus Neoanaerotignum_A. The sequence goes on along the minus strand of CAKQPE010000029.1, from coordinate 8,077 downwards.
AGCAATTTCTCTGCCAAGGAATACTTCGTCCTGATCATCGCCAAACTGGATTGTACCCAGTCTTTCGCTCATACCGTATTTCATTACCATGTTTCTTGCCATAGCCGTTGCTCTCTGGATATCGTTTGAAGCACCTGTTGTAACGTCTTTGAATATAATATATTCTGCCGCACGTCCGCCGAGGAAACTTATTATTTCCTGCTCCATAGCGGATTTTGTTATATACATCTTGTCTTCACCCGGAAGCGGCATTGTATATCCACCTGCCATACCAGTAGGTATAATGGAAATACTGTGAACAGGGTCAAGCTCACTTAAAAGCTCGAAAAGTATTGCATGGCCGCTTTCATGGTAAGCTGTAATAAGCTTTTCTTTTTCGTTTATCTTTCTGGATTTCTTTTCAGTACCTATACCGACTTTAACAAAGGCTTTCTGAATTTCTTCCATATCGATTTTCTTTTTGCCTACTCTTGCGGAAAGAAGTGCGGCTTCGTTAAGAAGGTTCTGAAGGTCTGCACCTGTAAAGCCCGATGTTGTCTTTGCTATAACACTTAAATCCACATCATCGGCAAAAGGCTTGCCCTTTGCGTGAACCTTTAATATAGCCTCACGTCCTTTAACGTCCGGTCTGCCTACATAAACCTGTCTGTCAAAACGTCCCGGTCTTAAAATAGCAGGGTCAAGAATATCGGCTCTGTTTGTTGCCGCTACAACTATAACGCCTTCGTTTATACCGAAACCGTCCATTTCAACAAGGAGCTGGTTTAATGTCTGCTCACGTTCATCGTGTCCGCCGCCAAGACCTGCACCTCTGCGTCGGCCTACGGCATCAATTTCATCTATAAACACTATACAAGGAGCGTTTTTCTTCGCCTGGTCAAACAAATCCCTTACTCTTGATGCACCGACACCTACAAACATCTCAACAAAGTCCGAACCAGAAATACTGAAAAACGGTACTCTTGCTTCTCCCGCAACTGCTTTTGCAAGGAGTGTTTTACCTGTTCCCGGAGGGCCTACAAGAAGAACACCCTTAGGTATTCTTGCGCCAAGTTCAAGGTATTTCTTTGAATCTTTAAGAAAGTCAACAAGCTCGCTAAGCTCTGCTTTTTCTTCATCAAGACCTGCTACATTGTCAAAAGTAACTCTGTTTTTATCGTCTATAGTCACTTTCGCCTTGCTTTTGCCGAAAGACATCATCTTTCCGCCGCCGCCCTGCATTTTCTGGAACATAAACGAGAAAAGCACAACTGCAAGTATCATCATTATAAGTGACGGAAGTATTGAGCCGAGCATATTTGTTTTCGGAATATCATCAACTGTTATGCTTAATCCGTCATTAATTATTTTGTTATCAATATAGTTTGAAAAAGCATTAAGACTCGGTACATTTGTTTTTATTGTACCACCGCTTTTAAGCTCAGCCGTTACCGTACCGTAATCTGCAGGCTCAGAACTTTTCTGGATATTGATTTTAGAAACATCGCCGTCCTCGATTTTTTCAATAAGGTCGCTGTAGGTATAGACGGAAGTCTGAGGAGCTTCATAACCGTTATTGATAAATGCAAGAATACATAAAACAATAATGAAAATAATGGCATATAAGCCAAAACTTTTGTAGTATTTCTTCAACTTTCTGCCTCCTATTTGTAATTTTCTGCCATATGACAGTCTGCCGACAACAAAAATACAAACTCCGGCAGATAAACGGCTTATTTATCCATATTCCGCATTTGAAAAACTAATGCTGACTTTAAGCCGATTAATTTAATATTTTATCATACTTAAACCACAAATACAACTATTTTAGTACCTTGGGGCGTTGCCCCAATACCCCACAAGCCTTTAAAAAGGCTTGACCTAAACTTTAACAAGATACCATGACTAAGTCATGGTATCTGACAAAAGTTTTGATTGAACTTTTTCAAAAGTTCACAGGTGTGGACAGAGTCCACGGTTCTAAAAAAGGTGCTTAAAAAGCACCTTTTGTTGTTATTCTTCTTCAAATGAAATTACGCCTACGTAATCAAGGTTTCTGTACTTCTGGGCATAGTCAAGACCACAGCCTACAACAAACTCGTCAGGCACTTTAAAACAGGTATAATCCACCTCAACCTCAGCTACACGTCTGTCCGGCTTATCAAGGAGAGTACATATTTTAAGGCTTTCCGGCTGTCTTTCAAGGAGCATTTTCTTAAGTATGCTTAAAGTTCTGCCGGAGTCGATAATATCCTCTGCAATAATAACTATTTTATCCTTTATTGATTCATCAAGATCCATATTTATCTTTATGTTTCCGCTGCTTTCCGTACCGTTACCGTAGCTTGAAACCGACATAAAGTGAAGATAAACAGTGTTTTTCTTAATTGCTCTTGCAAGGTCAACAGTAAACATAACTCCGCCTTTAAGAACGGATATAAGATGAATTTCCTTGCCTTCGTAATCCTTTTCAATCTGAGCGGCTATCTCTGCTATTCTTTTTTCAATGTCTTCTCTTGGTATAAGTGTTCTTATTTTCTCAACCATTTTCTTTCCCCCACACTTTAATGTATATTTTTCGTTTGTTTTTATCTTTCGGAACAAAATCAGCACTGTCTCTTATGCCAACAAGCCAAATGACATCCTTTCCGCTGGAGACAACAGGTACAAGATTTCTCTCGTCTTTAGGTATCTTTCTGTCTATAAAAATATCTTTAAGTTTTTTTGTCTTTCCCTCCGAAGAAACAGTTATTTTGTCTCCGTCAATTCGGTTTCTTACAACCATAGCATATGTTATTTTATCACAATCAAATACTTTCGTATATAAATATTTATGTTTTTCGTCTTTATTTTCATTATTTTCGGTTGCAAGAAAATATAAACCACATTCTTTTACAAAAACAGGCTCGTCCGGTTTAAGCTCATAGCTGTATGTTATTTTTTCCGGATTTCCGAAATAAAATTTAAGCACACCGCAGCTCATATCCGCCTTTAAGCCCAAAGGCAGGTCGCAGTGGCCGCCTTTTCGGGCTATATCAAGAACGGACTCAACATGGTTCAATGCCAAATCCTTAATATCTTTTTTAATGTATCTTAAAGCCATACGGACTATTCTTCTCTGCAAAACCGGATTTTCCGCACAAAGCATTTTCGAGTCAAGGGAAATACCGTTTGCTTTTTTTGATACAGTCATTTTTTCAAGTTTTTCTTTTGCAAGGGACTCTATAAAATCGTCCTCCTGACGCAGTATAACCGCTGTCTTTGCTATATTTTCCGATGCAGCCGAGTTTATCTCCTTCGACATATACGGAAGCACACGAAGGCGTATACGGTTTCTTGTATAATCTTCTTCAAAATTTGTACTGTCTGTCCTAAAAGACTGATTATTTTCTTTCAAATATTCTTCTATTTCACTTCTGAAACAATCAATAAGCGGTCTTATTATTTTTCCCCTTACGGGACGTATACCCGCAAGACCCGTAAGACCCGTTCCACGGCAAAGACGCATAATGACCGTTTCTGCCTGATCATTCATATTATGGGCAACGGCTATTAAATCAGCTTTATGTTTCTTCAGTTCTTCTTCAAAATCGGTATACCGTGCCATTCTGCCGGCTTCTTCTTCCGATAAATTTTTTGTTTTTGCCATGCCTTTAATATCATGGTGTTTAACTGTGCAGTGTACGTTCATTTGCTTACAAAGTTGCTGAACAAAAGCCATATCACCGTCAGCTTCTTCGCCTCTTATACCGTGGTGAACATGAACGGCATAAATTTCCAGATTATAAGTCTCCCTAAGCGAACACAAAAACAACAGCAGTGCCGTAGAGTCTGCACCGCCGGAAACTCCTGCCACTACCTTTGCCCCTTTAAAGAGCATATTATATTTTTCAACTGTCTTTAGAGCCTTATCTTGTAAAACAGACATTTCTTTCCTCCTGTGAAAACTTTTTAAAACCTTGAGACTCTGTCTCAAACTCTGCAAGCCTTTAAAAAGGCTTGACCTAAACTTTAATAAAAATCCGCATGATTTTATCATGCGGATTTTTTGAATTATAAATTAAAATATTTATCCAAAATAAATATTTTAAAAATTCAAAAAATATTTTTCCGAAAAACGCAATGTAATTGCGTTTTGATAAAAGTTTTGATCCAACTTTTTCAAAAGTTGGTCAGGGTATTGGGGTGAAACCCCAAGGTCTTGTCTTTTTTTATTTTACAGTAAAGCTCAGTGTTTTTCAAATATTTTGACACAAACGGCAAGCATATCGTCTTTACTTTTTCCGTTTTGCAGCTTTTTCGCCTCCGATATTACTTTTTTTGCCACAAGTGATGTGTCACTGCTGTGTATCTTTTTCATAATCTGCTCAATGAAATATTCCTCATCTGCTCCTCTGTCTGCATCAACAACGCCGTCTGTTACCATTAACAGCATATCACCGTCATCAAGCTTAAAGTTTGTAATATCAGAGTCAACGCTTTTCAGTATGCCTATAGGCAACGAAGTTGACCGTATTGACGTAACACGTCCGTCACGTATAATAAATGCCGTAGAACCTCCGTTTTTGATAAGCTGCCCTTTTCCTGTATACATATCTATACAGCATACGTCAAGGGTTGTAAAAAGTTCGCCGTCACCTTGCCCCAAAAGCACACTGTTTAGTATGCCTGCCGAGACTCCCGCATCAAAGCCTGCCGAAGAAAATCTTTTTAACAGCTCCATTGCCTTTTGGCTTTCATCTTTTGCTCTTTTGCCTGTTCCCATTCCATCACTTATGGCAACCGTAAGAATACCCTTTGAATTTTCAGACACAAGAAAACTGTCTCCCGATACATCACTTTCAAAGCTTTTTTCCTCTGCCATACCATATTTAAATCCAAAGCAGTCCGTCTGACGCAGCACAACCGTACACAGTCCCTTGTCGGCACATTCGCATCGGCTTTTTATAAAGCTCCTTTTGCATACTGCATTTGCAACGGGAATAATGCCTGCCCAACAATTATTATTCTTATTCCGACAATTTTTACGTTTTACCGTAACAGTCATTCTTCCGTCAGGCTCATTAAAAACATAAATTTGCTCTGTCTTTATTCCGTTTTGCTCTAATCTGTCTGAAAGCTCATTTGCCAAAGGTATCGAAGAAACAACGGATATATCCGTTTTCTTAGACATATCCTCTATAATATCGGCTGCGGAATAAAGCTGTTCGGATATTATGCTTCTGCTTTTTAAAAGACGCTTTTGCCAAAAAGAATTGTTTTTTATTATTTTAAATGAGTCTGAAACGGCATCGCAAAGTTTTTTGGGCTTTATACAGTATTGTCTGAAATTTTCCGGCATATCCGTTTCATCGGCTCTGTCATTTTTCTCACATCGGTTTATTAGATAATAAAATCCGCTTAAAGTTTCACTTACCTTCGCACCCCAGCAATAGACGGACATTGTACAACTGCTGCAGGCTTTCTGTGCAGCCTCATCTATGACAACATCGGTTTTCCTTTTTCGATAATCCCGAATTTTATCATTCTCCGGCTCAAAGGCCTCTGCAAGACTTCTGAAAGCAGATGAAAAACTGTTTATCTGTGCCGAAAGAATATCCTTTGCACTTTTTATATATACGGAAGCATCATAACAATCACTGTAAAAAGCATCATGCATATTTTTTATTAATTTATCCGGAAAAAGCGAAAAAATAACGGTTGCCGCAACAGCAGAAACTGCAAGAGTCATATTTGACTCCATAGCTGTATAAAATACCGCAAGGGCACTGCCCACAATAAAAGACACTATTGTTTTCAGTTTGCTTTTTTCTCCGAAAAAACCGCATATAAGCGAAGAAAGGCATATTATAAGCAGAAAACTGCTGTCCGCACCTTTTGTAAGATACAGCGTAAACCCAAGTATTATACCAAATTCAGCCGATACGGTAGGAAAGCATATGCCAAAAAGCAAAACACCAAATATACTCATAATAATATATAAACTTATTCCAAACTCGGGAAAATCCACAAACGATGCCACAAAAAGCGATAATACAAAAAATACAGCAGCCCTGTCAATATCACTTATGCCACTTATATGTTTTCTCTCTGTAATTTTAATAACTCTCGAAAAAATAACCGCAATCCAAAAACTTAATATACATTCCAAAACATATCTTAAAATTATGTATATATCAAAATCTCCCAAAATAAACTGAACTGTTCCGCCCATTACAAGACATACCGCCGGCAGAAAAGCTTTTTTTATATCCGTATATTTATATATTCTTTTTTCAAACAGAAATCCAATAATAACAAGTGCAAAAAGTGCTGCCGTATGCCCTTCTGTACCATAACCGTTTTTTGATATACAGCCGAGAAAAGAGAAAAGACAGGCAGGATAAAAAACAGCACTCCTTCCCAAAAGTACGGCACAAAGAGCAATACCCGTTGGTGACATATCGCCTTCAAAACTTATTCTGCCGAAAATAAAACTTAAACCACAAATCAATGAACTGTAAGTAAGTGTTTTATACTTTTCGGATAAATTTAAATTCGATTTATTTCGTATTTTTATATTCTCTGTCTGATTTTTAACACCTTCCATTTTATATCACCTCTAATTTGTATTATAGTTAATACCATTGTCATAAATTGCCAAAACAAAGGAGGCGATATAAAAATCTTTGGTTTTTTCTCTGAAACCTTTTACTGCTTAAAAAATATTTTTAAATAAGCTTTATGTATTAAATCCGTTATACTCAAAAATCTTTTTTTAATTCAGAAAAATTTTCAAAACAAATTATTAATTTAACATAAAAACTCCAGCGGCAAAGTCACTGGAGTTTTTATAAAAGTATTTATATATATTCTTCTTCGTAATAATCAAAGTCATTTATTTTCAGTTTTCCACCGGAAATATTTTTTTGTCTTTTAGGCTGCTTAATATGTTCTATATTGTTTCTGCGTTTTTCTGCCTCTGCTTCCTTTTCCATCTTTTTCATTCTTTCATACCTGTCAAACTCGGATACTTTTTTAGACACCTTTTTTTCTCTCCCCATTTTTTTATAATAAATAAATTCAATATATTTAAGCAGTGTTTTTTTATACGTATAAATATATAAACACCCACATTAAATAACCTATTGATTTCAAATACTACTAATTTTTACAGCAGCAATCTCTCAAAAAACATAAATAAAAGTAATATTGGATTAAAAAAACACTATAATTATTGTTCAAAATATTAAATTTGTCAACAATTTATTTAAAATGTATTGATATTCTTAAAATTTCGTATATACTAAAAATATAACTATTCAATAAAATAAAATTCTTTACATATTTTATAGGTTAGGAGGTAAAATTATGAAACAAAAACCTGTTTCATTATCAAAGGCAGATACTGCCATTCTTAATTCATACAAGATTCTTGCAGAAGGTCTTGCGGAATATTTGGGAGAAGGCTGTGAAATAGTTATACACAGCTTAGGAAATCTCGAACACTCTGTAATAAAAATTATTAACGGTCAGCATACCGGCAGAAAAGAAGGTTCACCTATAACGGACCTCGGTCTTTCCATGGTCAAAAGCCTCAGTGAAAACGATTCTCAAAAACACATGGCTTATTTCAACAAAACTATGGATGGAGTACCTCTTAAAAGCTGTTCAATAGCCATTACAGGTGAAAAAGGCTATATAATCGGTCTTTTATGCATAAACTATTACCTTAATACACCTCTCTCAGATGTACTCTCCATACTTGGTATGAACAACAACGAAACACATCCTACAGCTTTTGCCGAAAGTTTCGTTGATGATGTTGATGAACTTCTTAAAATATCACTTAAAGAAGCATCAGATATTGTATATAATGACCGCAATATAACAACATCAAATAAAAATAAGGAAATTATAGCTATTCTTAATGATAAAGGTATTTTCAACTTCAAAGATTCAGTTGTTAAAATAGCTGATATGATGGGCATTTCCAAAAATACGGTTTATATGCACATAAGAAACATAGCTAAAAAAGGATAAAAACTTTTATCAAATCCCATGACCTATGTCATGGGATTCAGACTATAGACAAAGTTATTTTATAAAGCGGAAGGGT
>CAKQPE010000028.1 GCA_934256695.1 uncultured Eubacteriales bacterium | reverse complement strand
GAAAAGGCTTGACCTAAACTTTTGTAAAATACCATGGCAGAGCCATGGTATTTTTGGAATAATTCAATATATTTTTTTCCGAAAAACGCAATGTAATTGCGTTTTGATAAAAGTTTTACTCGATTTTTTTCAAAAAATCGCAGGGTTGTGGGACAGAGTCCCACGGTTTTAATTAGTTCGATAAATTTATATTTAAACCAAAAAATCTCAGCGGCTGTTCTGCCGTTGAGATTTTGGTTTAAGTTTATGTTTGCTTTTTAAAAGAAGAAAAATCTTTTCTTTTTCTTAGTTCGTTCCTTGTTCTTTTCAGGCAATGCCTTTACCTGCTTTGGTTCCTGTGCTTTCTGTTCTGTATCGGCAGGTTTCGGTCTTTTTCTTTTTCTGTTATATCCTCTGCTGCCTTCCTCAAACTCTATATACTTTCCTGTACCCAAGGCAACACATGATACAGCATCATCTGCTATAACTGTATTTATATGTGTTTTTTCACTTATAAGTTTGTCAAGACCGTAAAGAAGGCTTCCCCCTCCTGTCATTACTATTCCTCTGTCTGCAATGTCTGCTGCAAGCTCAGGCGGTGTTTTTTCAAGTATGGAATGAACTGCATCTGCAATCATGTTTACAGGCTCATTTAACGCCTCCAACATTTCATCACTTGTAACGGTAATGTTTCTCGGAAGTCCCGTAATAAGGTTTCTTCCTCGTATATCCATTGACACAGGCATTGTACGCTCAAATGCCGTGCCTATGTTTATTTTAAGTGCCTCTGCACTTCTTTCACCAATAAGAAGGTTGTGCTTCTTACGCATATGCTTAATAATAGCATCATCAAAATTATCTCCGGCTATTTTAAGTGATGTACTTACTACGTTTCCGCCAAGAGAAATAACGGCCACATCAGTCGTACCACCGCCAATGTCAACAACCATGCTTCCGCAGGCCTTTGAAATATCAATTCCCGCACCTATTGCCGCTGCTATAGGTTCTTCTATTATATGTACCTTTCTTGCTCCTGCCTGTCTTGTAGCGTCCTCTACGGCACGCTTTTCAACCTCTGTAATAGCACTTGGCACACATACGGCTATAGTAGGCTTTGCAAGTGGGTGGCTGCCCATAGCCTTTTTAATGAAATATTTAAGCATTCTCTCCGTTGTTTCATAGTCGGATATAACACCTTCTTTAAGCGGTCTTACAGCCACAATGTTTCCTGGAGTTTTGCCTATCATTTCTCTTGCCTCCTCGCCTACTGCAAGGATAGTATCTGTATTTTTATCTATTGTTACAACCGAAGGCTCTCTCAGCACAATGCCCCTGCCTTTTATATAAACAAGCACCGTTGCCGTACCGAGGTCAATGCCTATGCTTTCACCAAAGCCAAAAAATCTGTCAAAAAACATTTTTCTCCTCCATGTACTACTCTATCGTTATCATCATTTTATTATACCCCAATATCTTATTTTATCAACAGATTTTTTTTGCCTGTAATAAATATTAATTTTTTAACCTGTATTTTTTATTTTACGGTTATATATGCTTCAAGTTCTTTTTCTTTGCTTCGTGACAGACCATATGAGTTTTCCATGTAATTCTCTGTCCAGTCTGCTCCCGTACCTGTATTAAAATAAACTTTGTATGTGCCCTTAGGAAGAATTCCGCTGTCGACAAAATCTTTTGCCCTCCTGTTATTGATATAAGGCTTTGACTGTTCATTGTTTTGTGAATCTTCATCTGCTGTATACATATTATATACTTCTCTGTTCAGAGTCTTTTCAATTTTCGCATATCCTGTAAAACCTTTTTCAAAAAGCCAGTCCTCTCCCGAATTGTCATAATCCGCATATCCGTAATATAACGCACCTTTATCGTCATATATAAGCACACGTCCCACAGGCTCTTTCCATTCCGTAGTTATTAATTTGCTTTCCGGCAGAATATATTCGCCGTATGCCTTTATATCGACTTTATTTCCGTAATTAATTTCAGGCTTTACTTTTAAAAAATATCTGAATATTCCGTTTGTATACTCTTTTACATTATATCCGTCTTTATCCGTATATTCTTTAATTTTGCAGTTATATTTAATTTCCGTTATTCTTTTTCCGTCTGTTTTAATTTCAAATGACTCTCCGTCTTTTGTATACACCTTATATCCATCTTTTTCGGAATATGCATACTCATTTAAATCCTCATCAAAATATTCCTTTACGGCTGATTTTATGCTTTCTTCACCGGCTTCAAAAACACTGCTTATATAAAACAGACCTTCAAGATTATTTATGTTTATTCTTGTCTTTTCAACACTAATATCTCCGTTGCTTTCCTCTTTTCCTGCTCCATACGAAATTTTGTTGAATACATCAAATGAAATCATAAGTGTGCCGTTATTTATCTGTGCCGGTTTTAAAGCCATATATCTTTCACCGTAAATAATCATATCCCTGCTTCCGGCTTTTATTTTAAGCCCTATTTCATCGGCATAAGCTGTTTTGTTTTCATCGTCCCATTTCAAAAAACTCCATGTTCTTCCTACGGTTTCCGCCAATGTATCTCTGAGAGAAATCATATTGGCATTATCAATTTTTTGCGTCTGTATATTTGTCTTGTTTCCGTTTATATACAGAGAACCGCCAAAAACCGTTGTACTTAATGACAAAACAACAACCGTTAAAGATAAAATAAATTTCTTCATAATAAAAGCCTCCTCTCAAAATATTCCCGTATAAAAATCAATTTATTTGTTCTTATATTTTACCATTAAAATATTTCAGTGAGATTTCAAAATTCTTAAACTATTCTTACAATTATCGGCACAAAAAAATCACTCCGAAAAATTTCGGAGTGATTTTTTTAATATTTCTTATTCTTCTGTCTTAACAGGTTCTTCCTTTAAAGCTATATCAAGCTCGTCAAGCTGTACCTGATCTACAACATTAGGAGCATCTGTAAGGAGACATGACGCATCTTTTACCTTAGGGAATGCTATTACGTCTCTTATAGTGCTTGCACCTGCCATAAGCATTACCATACGGTCAAGACCGAATGCAAGTCCGCCGTGAGGAGGAACTCCGTATTTGAATGCATTAAGAAGGAATCCGAACTTGTTGTATGCTTCTTCGTCACTGAATCCAAGAAGCTCAAATATCTTCTTCTGAATATCCTGTCTGTGGATACGGATACTTCCGCCGCCAAGCTCAACGCCGTTAAGAACCATATCATATGCTTTTGCTCTTACCGCACCAGGATTTGTATCAAGAAGCTCTAAATCTTCGTCCATAGGAGATGTGAACGGGTGATGTTCGGCAACCCATCTGTTTTCTTCTTCGCTCCAGTCGAACATTGGGAACTCTGTAATCCAGAGGAAGTTGTAATCGTCAGGTCTTGTAAGGTCAAGGCGTTTTGCCATTTCAAGACGTAATGCTCCGAGAGCGTCAAATACAACTTTGTTCTTGTCTGCACAGATAAGAATAAGGTCACCCGGCTTTCCGTCCATAGCTTTAACTATTTCCGCCATCTTTTCATCTGTAAAGAATTTTGCAATCTGGCTCTTTATTGAACCGTCCTCGTTTACAACAATCCAAGCAAGGCCTTTTGCCTTGTATGTCTTTACAAATTCAACAAGCTGGTCAATCTGCTTTCTCGGCATCTTTCCGCAGCCCTCAGCGTTAATTGCTCTTACGGAACCGCCTGCCTCAAGAGCGTTTTTGAATACAACAAATTCCGTATCCTTAACTATTTCCGAAAGGTCTTTAAGCTCCATGCCGAAACGCATATCCGGCTTATCGGAACCGAATCTTTCCATGCCTTCCTTCCATGTCATTCTTCTGAAAGGAGTCTTAACGTCTACACCGAGAACTTCTTTGAATACTCTCTTTATAAGTCTTTCGTTTACATCAAGAATATCGTCTATATCAATAAATGAAAGCTCCATGTCTATCTGAGTAAACTCAGGCTGTCTGTCGGCTCTTAAATCCTCATCACGGAAACATCTTGCTATCTGGAAATATTTATCCATGCCGGAAACCATTAAAAGCTGTTTAAAGAGCTGTGGACTCTGTGGAAGGGCATAGAAATTGCCTGGGTGAACACGGCTCGGAACAAGGTAGTCTCTTGCACCCTCAGGTGTGCTTCTTGTAAGCATAGGTGTTTCTATTTCAAGGAAGCCTTCTTTATCAAGGAAATCACGTACAACGTGAGTTACATCGTGACGAAGTTTAATATTTCTGAAAATATTAGGTCTTCTTAAATCAAGGTATCTGTATTTAAGTCTGAGTTCATCATTTACAGTAATATTTTCTTCTATCTGGAAAGGTGTTGTTTCGCTTTCGGAAAGAATTCTTAAATCCTCAGCTATAATTTCAACATGACCTGTTTTCATGTTTTCGTTTATGTTTTCTGCTGTTCTTAAAGCAACAGTACCTGTGATTGAAACAACAAACTCACTTCTTATTGTTTCTGCTTTTGCAAAAAGTTCTTTTTCTGCCGAACCGTCAACTACTGCCTGAACAATACCTGTTCTGTCTCTGAGTGCAATAAATATAAGCTGACCGAGGTCACGTCTTCTCTGTACCCAGCCCATTACAGTTACTTTGCTGCCTGCCAAATTTTCGGTTACATCGCCGCACATATGGCTTCTCTTTAAGCCTGTCATTGATTCTCCCATAACAATTCTCCTGTCACAAAATATTTTAATAAATTTTATTAATTGATTAATTTATGCTCACTTATAATATCATACCAATGATATTTAACGCCACATTTGAGTTTAACAGAAAAACCGCAAAACATCAAGATAAAACAATAAAACCTTGAGACTCTGTCTCAAACTCTGCCACCCTTTTCAAAACTGGTGGGGTATTGGGGCAAAGCCCCAAGGTCTAAAGTAAATACCCCCGTGCAAAAGCACGAGGGTATTTGTGTGGATATATAAGAAGGTGGTTTGGAATTAGAAAGCGATTTTAATTAGTTTTCAAGTTCTTCTATGTCATTTACAGGTTTTTTAAGGCCTTCAATCTTTCTGCCTGTTTTCTGGCAGTAGTCCCATAAAGCGGCATGAATAGCTTCTTCTGCAAGACATGAGCAGTGTACCTTTATAGGTGGAAGTCCGTCAAGAGCCTCCATAACGGCTTTGTTTGTTACTTCCATTGCTTCTTCTACCGTCTTACCTTTTACAAGCTCAGTAGCCATACTGCTTGTTGCAACGGCAGCACCGCAGCCGAATGTTTTGAACTTAGCATCTCTTATTATGCCCTTATCGTCAATATCAAGATAAACTTTCATAATATCGCCGCATTTAACATTGCCTACTGTGCCTACGCCTGCTGCGTCATCTATCTGACCCACATTACGTGGATTCATAAAATGGTCCATTACTTTTTCTGAATATTCCATTGTGTTTTCACCTCATAAAATGTTCTGTATATATAATTAACCGTCAATTTTAAATTATTTGTTTAAATGTTTTAAATGTTCTTCATATAAAGGAGACATTGCTCTGAGTCTTTCAACAATAGGCGGAAGTTCTTTAAGAAGGAAATCTACTTCTTCCATTGTGTTTTCTCTGCCGAGAGTAATTCTTAATGAACCGTGAGCCTTTTCGTGAGGAAGACCTATTGCAAGAAGAACATGTGAAGGATCAAGTGAGCCTGATGTGCAGGCACTTCCGCTTGATGCACATATGCCCTTGCTGTTAAGAAGAAGGAGCATGCTTTCGCCTTCGATAAATTCAAATGAAATGTTTACATTGCCAGGCAGTCTCTTTACAGGGTCACCGTTAAGTTTGCTGTATTTTATTGTAGACAATACGTTCTTTATTATCTTGTCTCTCATTTCAACAAGCTTTGCTGTTGTTTCGTCTATTTCCGCTACGGCAAGTTCTACCGCTTTGCCAAGACCGACAATAGCAGGTGTGTTTTCTGTGCCGGCTCTCTTACCTCTTTCCTGTCCGCCGCCGTGGATAAGATTTGATATTGTAATGCCCTTTCTTAAATAGAAAGCACCTATTCCTTTAGGAGCACCAAGCTTATGTCCACTCATGGAAAGCATATCTATGTTCATTTCGTTTACATCTATTTTAACATGACCCATAGCCTGAACAGCGTCTGTATGGAAGTAAATTCCATGTTCGTGTGCAATCTTTCCTATTTCCGCAATAGGCTCTATTGTACCTATTTCATTGTTTGCAAACATTACGGAAATCAATATTGTGTCAGGTCTTATGGCTTTTTTAAGTTCGTCAAGAGAGATAAGACCGTTTTCGTCAACAGAAAGATATGTTACTTCATAGCCGTGCTTTTCAAGGAATTCACATGTATGAAGAATAGCATGATGTTCAATCTTTGTTGTTATAATATGTTTGCCTTTTGAAGCAAGTGCGTCTGCCGTACCTTTAAGTGCCCAGTTGTCGCTTTCGCTTCCGCCTGCTGTAAAATATATTTCCTCAGGCAAAGCACCGATACCGTCGGCAACCTGTTTTCTTGCCTTTTCTATAGCTGCCTTGCTCTTTCTTGCTATATCATAAACACTTGAAGCATTTCCGTAAAATTCCGAAAAATAAGGTTTAATTTCTTCAAATACTTCTTTTCTTACAGGTGTTGTAGCTGCATTATCAAAATAAATCGTTTTCATTACTATTGCACCAACCTTTTATATATGTTATAATACGTACATTCTTAATCCTACCTATTTGATATGTTTTGCTATATCTATATACTACTATTCATATAGGATTTTGTCAACACTTTTTTTGATATTATTTTTATGAAAATTCAAATTTTATAAATTTTTATATCTGTTTTCCGCATTATTAATTTATTTATATGCAATTTTTAATAATTAACTCATATTTTTTGTATTGATTTGTATTCTTTTATATATTACAATAGGTAAGATGACTTTTACTGCAATATAAAATATATCTGCGGTTATATTATTTGTTTACAGGCGGTATTTTATGATAAATTCGGATTTAAATATAAATAAGTTTTAACGGACCTTATTAACGGTCTGTTTTTATTTTTGTTTTATCACTTTAAACCGATATAGTAAACAAAACAACAATTTATAATTTTTATTTAAGGGGTGTTTTTATGGAAAGGGAAAAACTCGGCTCTCGTCTGGGCTTTTTACTTTTAAGTGCAGGCTGTGCCATAGGCATAGGCAATGTATGGAGATTTCCGTATATAACAGGCGTATACGGCGGCGGTGCATTTGTACTGTTTTATCTTTTCTTTTTGGTAATTATGGGTATGCCTGTAATGAGTATGGAGTTTGCCGTAGGCCGTGCCAGCAAAAAAAGTATTGCAAAATCTTATGTTGCTCTTGAAAAACCGGGACAGAAATGGCATTATCACAGCCTTTTTGCCGTAGCCGGAAACTATATTCTTATGATGTTTTATACTGTTGTTGCCGGTTGGATGCTTAACTATTTCTATTTAATGCTTAAAGGCGATTTTACGGGCAAAACAACAGAAGAAGTATCTGCCGTTTTCGGCAATATGCTTTCTCAGCCAGGCGTTATGGCTTTCTGGATGATTGTTGTTGTAATAATAGGCTTTTTTGTCTGCTCTGCGGGACTGGAAAACGGTGTTGAACGTGTAACAAAGGTCATTATGATTTCGCTTATGATTATAATGCTTGTTCTTGCAGTACACAGCATACTTATACCGGGAAGCTCAGAGGGACTTAAATTTTATCTTCTTCCGGACTTTAACCGTATGAAAGAAGTCGGCATTAAAGATACAATAGTTGCTGCCATGAATCAGGCATTCTTTACATTAAGTCTCGGTATAGGTGCCATGGCAATATTCGGCAGTTACATAGGAAAAGACCACGCTCTCTTGGGCGAGTCTATACGTATCGGTATACTTGATACATTCGTTGCCATTGTGGCTGGGCTTATAATTTTCCCTGCCTGCTCCGCATATGGCATATCACCGGATCAGGGACCAAGCCTTATATTCATAACTCTGCCTAATGTATTCAATTCAATGGCAGGCGGAAGGATCTGGGGTGCATTATTCTTCCTGTTTATGGCTTTTGCGGCTTTCTCTACAGTTATAGCTGTTTTTGAAAACATAATTTCATTCGGCATGGATATTTTCGGCTGGAGCAGAAAAAAGACAGCCTATATAAACATGGTGCTTATGATACTTTTAAGCCTTCCGTGTGTGTTCGGCTACAATATATGGTCGGCAATACAGCCTTTGGGCGAAGGCTCAACTATACTTGACCTTGAGGATTTCCTTGTAAGCAATATACTTCTTCCTGTTGGCTCACTTATTTATCTTATATTCTGTGTGAGCAAACGTGGCTGGGGCTGGAACAACTACATCAAGGAAGTAAATACAGGTTCCGGTACAAAAATGCCGCAATGGGCAAGACCGTATCTTACATACATTCTGCCTATACTTATAATAATCATTTTCCTTCAGGGAATATTTAAGTTTTAAGACCTTGGGGTTTCACCCCAAAACCCTAAAAATTTTTTGAAAAAAATTTAGTAAAACTTTCAGCAAAATACCGTGACTTCTGTCACGGTATTTTGAGTTTAACTATAAAATTTTTGTTAATAAGCCGTCCCTGAAAGGGAAGGTGTCAAACCGCAGGTTTGACGGAAGGGTTTTAAAGCCTTCTCCCTTGTGGAGAAGTGATTGAGCAAAGCGAAGTGGATGAGGGGTAAATCTTTTAATCAAAGTTTTAATAAAAAGAATTAAATTTAATTTTTCCAAATGGAAACGTGTGATTTGCAGGAACTTTTTTAAAAAAGTTCCCTGCACCTTCAAAAATCTCTTTAAGACCGCACATTCCATGTGCCTCCGGAAATAAGCTATGCAATGTTTACGGCAACAGATACAGGATTTACGGTTTAAAATCACTGCAAGAGAGATTTTATTCGTCAAATTTTTAGAAAATCAAAATCTCAATAACATAACTTATAATTTTGTTCCTAAAAACGCAATATAATTGCGTTTTGATAAAAGTTTTGATTGAACTTTTTCAAAAGTTCATGGGGAGTGGGGCAAAGCCCCACGGTTTTAATCAGTTCCATAAATTATAATTTTATATCATTTAATTAATTGGCATTATTCTTTTTATGTGATTAAAAAGAGTACTGCCGACAGACAATTAGTCCGATATGATATAAACAAAAACAACCGCTCAGTTGATTAAACCCGAGCGGTTATTTTTGTGATTTATATCATTGCCAAATGTTTATACTATCAAATATATAAGTGCCGCCACAACACCTACTCCGAACAGCAACAGGGATATTGAAAGATTTTCACGTTCTCCCTGTTCCTCACCGTGTTTATCAATAGAAAATCTCGAAAAATATGCATCTTTTCTAAAATTTCTTTCCCCATCATATGATATTTCATCATAGTTAAAGAAGAAATATAATATCAGCTGCAAAGCATAATCGTATGCACTCTTTATAAAACGTATTACTATTACACCGCCTATAAGTATAACAAGAAATGCATTTTCAATTATATTACTGAAAATTTCTGCCGCTTTAGCCGAAAAAGCATAACTATACTTAAATACTGTTTCAAAAGAACCGTCAAATATTTCCGCTGTTGTTCCGCCTGTATAAACAGCGGCTGTAAACAACTTCTCGAATGATACATTCATCACCTGTGCCGCACCTCCGCCTATGGCAGGAAGTACATTCAAAAGTATCGGCCTGTATATGCTCTTTTCTATACTTAAATTCTTAGGCAGTACATCGGTATATACTTTGTTTCCGTTTTCATCCTTCTTCATAAGAAGTTTTCGTATAATAACCAGATATACAAAAGCGCCTATTACAACCGATATTACCGCACCTTTTAAATTAACCCATGCAAAGTAATAAACGGCGTGTTCAGGCTGATGGCTGTTCATAAAGCCTCTTGCGGCATATGCAATTTTGTCCATTACCTGTGTCGGCATAAGTCCGAAAACAGATATTATAACGGCACATATTATAAGTACGGCTGAAGAAACCTTGTTCATATATCTTCCGTGACCGTGTCCCTTCATCTCTCCATACGGATTTTTCTCCACAAACACAGCTATGAAAAGTTTTGTCATGTAAGCGAGAGTAAGTCCTCCAGAAAGAAGGAATATCCATTCAACGGCATTAAAAATTCCCGTGGAATGTCCGTGCTGTGCCAGATGTTCAATATACTCCACTATGCTTTCGTGAAGGAGTGTTTTGCTTATATATCCGCCCCAAAGGGGAATACCGCCTATTCCCAAAAGTCCCTGAAGGAATATGAGTTTAAGCAGTTTTTTGTCCCTTCCCCAGCCTCTGATTTTGTTCAGGTCAAGCTCGTGAAGGTTCATATAAACCGCACCTGCACAAAGGAAAAGCGTCATTTTAATAACCGAGTGGTTTGTTATATGAAGTATTGTTCCGCCGGAAGCCAGTGCATTGTGTTCACCCAGAAGTCCCTGCATACCTATTCCCACCAGAATAAAGCCTATCTGCGAAAGTGACGAACAGGCAAGAGTCCTTTTAAGATTAATCGAAAATACAGCAAGGAACGCTCCCAAAAACATTGTTATCGTTCCTATTACAAGTATAAAAAATCCCCAGTTTGAGTCATAAATAAAAATCTGTGTGCTTAAAGCAAGAACACCGAATATACCTGTTTTGGTAAGAACACAGCTGAGCAGCGCACTTGCCGGAGCCGGTGCAACGGGGTGTGCCTCAGGAAGCCAAATATGAAGCGGAAAAGCACCTGCCTTTGCTCCAAAGCCTACAAGTATAAGTATTGCATAAATATAATACTCTTTTTTATCGTCTGCCGAAGCTATTATTCTACCAAGTTCTTCGAAATTAAGTGTTCCGGCACTTTTATACATAAAGAACATTCCAAGAAGTGTTACCAGTCCTCCGAAAACCGCCACCGTAAGATATGTCATTCCGGCTCTCATGGCATTTTCCGTCTCATCATGCATTACAAGCACCCATGATGTAAATGACATTATCTCAAAAAATATAAGTGTCGTATAAAAATCCGCCGAAAGAAATACTCCCATTGTCGCCCCAAGAGTTGCAAGCATAAAGAAATAGTATCTGTTTCGGTTTCTGTATGTTTTGAAATATTCTGCCGAAAACAGTGTTGACATAAGCCATACAAACCCTGCCGTTACCGTCAGTATTCCTCTTAAACCGCCGTCACGAAACTCTATTCCCAGACCGAATATTCCGTCTAAATTAAATACAATATTCTTACTGCACATAAACACAGCCATTGCAAATTCAACAGCCGTTACTGCACAGGCAAAAATATCTCTTGCCTTCTTGTTTTTCCGCCCTATTATATAACCTATAACTGCCGAAATCATAGGAAAAATAACCATAAAAGGAAGTATTAAATTAATATCCAATTAAATCACCTCTCCATTACATGAAACCGGAAGCTATAACGTCAAACATATATAAAAGCGGTGTAGGGAAAAATCCCAGTACAACCGTTGCTATTGTCAGCACAATTATTGTCAGCTTCATCATCCAGCCCGGATCCTTTACTGCCGAATCATCTCTGCCCTCCACTACCTCAGGCTTAGGGAAATATGCTGCTATAAGTATTGTAAATATGTAAAGAGCCGTAAGCAGTGCCGATACAATAATTACAAAAATACCTGCATAGGCAAAAGGATTATGCACCCTTATTGCCGAAACAGCTATGTTCCATTTGCTGTGGAAACCTGCAAAAGGCGGAACACCTACCAGTCCAAAACCGCATATGGTAAAACAGCCGAATATAACAGGCATTTTGGTTCCTATGCCTTCAATCTCTCTTACATACTGTCTTCCCGTCTGCACCAGAATAGCACCTGTGCAGAAAAACAGTGTTATTTTAATTACCGCATGATATACCATATGTAAAAGTCCGCTGGCAAGTCCTCCCTGTGTCATAAGGGATACACTGAAAAGTATATACGAAAGATTGCTTATGGTTGAATATGCAAGCCTTCTTTTAATGTGGCTTGTTTTCAGAGCCATTGCAGAGCCTATAAGTATAGTTATCATTGCCGTACACATAACTATGTATTGTGCCCATGTATCCTTCAAAATAAAAGTTCCGTAAGAAAAATATGTAAGCCTTATTACGGCAAAAGCTCCTGCCTTAACAACGGCTACGGCATGAAGCAGTGCCGTTACAGGCGTAGGTGCAACGGACGCCGTAGGCAGCCACATAAAAAGCGGAAATACGGCTGCTTTAACACCAAAGCCGAAAAACGTAATTACATATACCAGTCGCAGTATATTTTCATTTCCTTTTACAGCAGTATAATTAAGCATACCGCCCATAAAGAAATCCGTTCCGTTTCCGTAGCATATTATAATAACAAGACCTATAAATGCCATTGCCGCACCACTCATCATAAAAATTATGTACATCTTGCCGGCATGAAATGCCTTTGCGTCCATTTCATGCATAACAAGGGGCAGTGTAGCCAGCGTAAGAAACTCATAAAACAGGTACATAGTAAGCATATTTGCCGCAAAAGCAATGCCTACCGTTACACCGAATGACATTACAAAGAAAGTAAAAAACCTCTGTTCATCTTTTTCGTGGCTCATATATTCAAAGGCATACAACGTGGTTGCAGGCCACAAAAGAGCCACCATTGTACCGAAAACCTTTGAAAGGCCGTCTATCTTAAAAGCTATCCTAAGGTTTTCGGAAAATTCAAATACATTTACATATGTGTATTGAAAATAATATATGGCACTGAGAGTAAAAACTGTATTAATGCATACCAGAGCCATAGTTAATATTCTCATATATGTCCTGTCCTTAAAAGGCTTTGCCAGTATTAAAAAACAGCTTATTACAGGAAAAACCACCGGCAATACAGTAGTTGTAGATAAATTCATATAAAGCCCTCCAAAAAGACCAAAGACCGTGGGCTTTGCCCACACCCAATTAATTTTTTAAAAGTCGGATCAAAACTTTTATCAAACCCTTCCGTCAAACCTGCGGTTTGACACCTTCCCTTTCAGGGACGGCTTTTAAAATTGGAAAGGCTCCCATGAAAGGGGAGCTGTCACGCAGTGACTGAGAGGTTTGCCTTCTCCCTTGTGGAGAAGGTGCTGAGCCGCAGGCGAAGCGGATGAGGGGTATTTTCTGTTTAAATTCAGATTATTTTTCCCTCATATGTCACTTACGTGACATCTTCCCCACCAAGGGGAAGACTTTAAAATCACAAAACTTTTATATTAAACATAAATTTTTCAAAAACCGTCCCCAAAATAGAAATCCAAAACCTTAAAATATACTTTCCGTTATATTCTCTGCCAGCCATATAAGTCCCGAAGGGAAGGTACCGACTATTACCACTCCGCAGGCAAGAACTATAAGCGGAACAAGCATAAGCAGATTAGGTTCTTTCTTTTCAAGACTGCCGTAATCAAAATCCTTTCCCGGGAAATACGCATCTGCAACTATTGTAAGAAGGTATCCTGCCGTAAGCAGTGCCGATATAATAAGTACAACTATTCCTATTACGGGTATAAGATTTTCTACCGTACACTCCAATGCACCTGTGGCAAGAAACCACTTGCTTACAAATCCTCCCGTAGGCGGTATGCCTACAAGAGAAAGACTTGCCACCGTAAAACAGCCCATAACTATAGGCATTTGTTTTCCTATACCTTTAAGCTCATCAACATATGTATGTCCCGTTTTATATATAACCGCACCTGCCGAAAGGAAAAGTGCGTTCTTTGCTATTGCATGGGCAACTATCTGCAATATTGCACCACAGAAAGCCTGCGGTGTCATAAGAAAAAGTCCGAAAAGCACGTATGATACCTGACTTATTGAAGAATATGCCAGTCTTTTTTTAAGCATTTTTTCTCTGTAGGCAAGCATTGACCCCATAAATACAGTACATATGGCAAGAACAAGTATTACGTTCTGCACCCATGTTCCTCTTACAAAATCCACTCCGAAAAGATAATATGTGGTTCTTATTATGGCAAGAACACCGCATTTTGTAATTATACCGGAAAGAACGGCACTTGCCGGAGCCGGTGCAACGGGATGTGCCGTAGGCAGCCATGCATGGAGTGGATACATACCGGCTTTACAGCCAAAACCTATCATCATTCCCAAATATACAACCCTAAGGAAATTTTCATGTCCCATTATTGTAACGGGATTTAAAACGCCTCCTGCCGTAAATGTTGTCGTATTACCATATATACACAAGAAGAAAAATCCTATAAGACCAAGACCTGCACCGAATATTGAATATCCGAGATATTTAAGACCTGCTGCTATCGAATCATGGGTTTCTGTATGAAGAACAAGTGGAACCGTTGCAAGGGTCATAAATTCATAAAAAAGATACATAGTCATAAAGTTTGCCGAAAGGGATATTCCCATAAGCACTCCAACAGAAGCCGTATAGAACATAAAATATCTTCCTACCCTTGTTTCGTGCTTCATATACTCAAAGGAAAATATTGCCGCAGCAAACCATATTGCTCCTATAAGGCAGATATATATTCTGCTTAAACCGTCATTGGCAAATGTTATGCTTAACATTCCGCTTATACGCCAAACCTCTATTTCTCTTTTCGGGCCGAATGCTATCGAAAAAGCCACTGCCAATTCGATTAAAAGAACTGCTGCTATAAAACAATTTCTTGCCTTTGAATTTTTGATAAAAGGCATTAAAACCCCACAAACTATAGGAAAAAACACGGGGAAAAGCAATATATAATCTCCCATAAAAACCCTCCGCAAATTATTTATCTCATAAGAGTTAAACCCATTTCTATCATTTTAAATATTTTGTCATAGCACGTACCGACAAATATATTAACACCTATAAATAAAAGCACTGCCGTTATAAAAGTAGGTACATTTTGCTTTACTATCTTTGTATTGGCATCATTTGGCGAAAGCGAATGCCATATATCAACTATAGGAGGTATAAAATACATAGCGTTAAGCACCATACTTACAGCAAGAATTATAAGTGCCACCGCCATTTTAAACGGTGAATAAAATGATGCTATTGCAAGATACAGTTTTGAAGCAAAGCCTGCAAAAAGCGGTACACCTATTATGGATAAAGCTCCTACAGTAAAACCTATTCCCGCAACCATATCTCTGTGACCTATTCCTTTAAGACAATGGTCTGCCTCTCCTGCCATTGATATATCCTTCATTCTGCCTGTACAGATAAAAAGAAGTGATTTTGTAACCGCATGTGCCACAATATGAAGCATTGCCGCCGTTACACCTATATTGGTGCCAAGACCTATTCCCATATATATATATCCTATCTGTGCCACTGATGAATAAGCAAGTATACGGCGTATTCTTCTTTCTTTAAGTGCCATTATCGAACCGAATATCATTCCGCACACACCAAGGAAGAATATAAGATTTGTTATTTTCATTTCTCTTATATGTTCCAGTGTAAAAACACAATAATAAACCTTTATAAGAAAAATTATATAGCTTTTCAAAACCAATCCCGACAGTATGGCACTTGATGACGATGTTGCCGCATCATATGCCCCCGGAAGCATTGTATGGAAAGGAAACAATGCACTTTTTACTCCTATTCCCAGTGTAAAAAGTCCTGCTGTTATCATAAGCGGAAAAGTATAGTTTCCGGAGTTTGCAAGGCGTATTACTTCCGATTTAAGCTGTGGAAAAAGAAGCTGTCCCGTTATGGTATAAAGCATAGCTATGGCAAAAAGTATCATTCCGGAACCGAGTATGCTCATTATAAGATAACGTATTGTTGCCATTATTCCCGCACCGGAATCTTTGCACATTATTATCGCACAGGAACATATAGTATTTATTTCTACAAAAACATATCCTGTAAAAATATCATTTGTGTATATAATGGCTATCATTGCACCAAAAAGGAAATTAAGCATTACATAGTAAAGATTTCTTTTTTCCGGCAGAATATCTTTTTCTGTCATGTACTGTCCTCCGCCTACACTAAGAAGCATAACAACAGAAAACACAAGACTAAGCACTGCCTCCATAGGCCCTGCTTTAAGTTCATTTCCCCACGGTGAAGGAAAATGGCTCATAATAAATGTAAATCGTTCATGATTAACATATACGTGTGCCAAAAGAAGTATTGAAAGTATTCCTATTACTGCCGTAATTGTCATATGTATATGCCGGCTCTTTTTGCCGCTTTTTACAAGTGGTGTTATTATTCCGCCGAACATTGCCAGAAATATACTCAAAAACGGTATATTGTGTGCTATATTATGAGTCAGAATCATATGTTTTGACCTCCCCGTTTTTAAGCTTTTTAAGCACTCCGTCAAAGCTCAGTGTTCCGTATTTTTTATACATTCTCTGTATAAGTGCCAGCGAAAAAGCCGTTACACTTACAGAAACGACTATTCCCGTAAGAACAAGTCCGCTTGGTATGGGATTAATAAAATCCTCCATAGATGCAGCTTTTCCTGCCTGTGCTATAGGCACTCCCCTTCCAGAAACATAACCATATGCCACAAGGTACAGATAAACTGCCGTATCCATTATGTTAAGGCCTATAAATTTTTTTATAAGATTATCCTGAAGGAGCATATTCATAAAACCTATGCCGAAAAGTATTATTGCAGCTGCTTCAAAATGGTTTGTTGTAATAAGTTTAATCATGTTTATATGTCCCCTTTTGTAAAGTAGGAATAAAAGCTGTACATAGTGCAGGCAACTATTATGCCTACGCATATATTAAGAGGAAGTATAAAACCGCCGCTTAAAATATGTCCCGGTATTCCTTTAGGTATATGGTCATGCAGATGGTTTCCGCCCATAAAAAAGGAATAGCCCTTTGAAAAGAAATATATAAGCAAACATATTATAGAGATATTTGTAATCTGCTTATAATTAAGTACTTTTGCGGCTTTTTTCGGCCCATATGAAGCAGCGTAGAGTATAAGTCCGGCACCTACTATCGCTCCGCCGGAAAATCCGCCGCCCGGCGAAATATGACCGTTAAGTATTACATAGCTTCCATAGAGTATAGCTATTGGCGTTACAAATCTTGCAATATACTTCGGTATGGAACTTCCGAACTTTTCCATTATTTCTTCTTCTGCCGACATTTCGTTGTCTTCCCTTTTGCAGATATTGTTTTTGTCTCTTTTTAAAAGTATGGCAACAGACATTACCGCAGTAAAAAGTACAACCGTTTCACCAAACGTATCAAATGCCCTGTAATCAAGAATCATTCCAGAAACAATGTTTAAAGCACCTGTTTCCTCCACTCCTCGTTCTATATATCTTTGTGAAACCTCGTTGTTTGTAGGATTATTTATGTTCCCGTGTTCCGGCAGCAAAGAAGCGGTATAAAGCAGTATGCCTATGTATAAAACCGTTATAAGAACAGAAAAAACGACATACGCTTTTTTCTTATAAGAGATAATTTTATCTATTATCCCCTCAATACTTTTTTGATGCTCTTTGCGTTTGGTTATTATTTTTATTTTCATTTCTTTTTCCCAGACAGAATCAAGGGAATCCTCTCCGTTTACCCATCTGAAAAACTTTTCCCATTTTCCTATGTTGTTAGGGTCACTTTTATAGTCCAATTATTTTTCCCTCGTTTCTTTTATGGCACGCACTTTTTTAAGCGTAATAAAGAAAAGTATTGTTGTAACACCGGCACCTACCGCCGCCTCTGTTATGGCCAAATCAGGAGCTTTAAGCAGTACCCATACAAGAGCCATTGCCGTACTGTATGCCATAAATATAATTACCGTAACAAGAAGTTTTTTCGCAACAGTTGCACCTATGGCACAAACTATAAGGAATATTAAAAGTACATATTCAAAAACTATCATTTAATATCCCTCCTGTTTTTATAGTTTTCCCCTGCCGTAAGAATTTCTATTTTCCCTATAAGATGAGCAGCTACAGGGCTTGTAAGCCAAATAAATATTACAACAAGAGAAAGTTTAGCTGCCGAAAAAAAATTATCGCTTAAAATAATAAGTCCCACTATCGTACAAAATATACCCATTGTATCCGAAAGTGCAGATGCGTGTATTCTGTCCAATGTGTTTTTAAACCTAAAAAGTCCAACCACAGATACGGCAAATACAAATGCACCGCATAAAAGAAATAATGAAGCAGCAACCATTTTTATTGTCATATCAGGCTTTTCTCCTCTCCGTTTTCGTTAACCTTATGCTTATTTTTTTCAAGTGTAACTATTCTGCTCAATATAACTACCGAAAGAAAATTAAGCAGTGCATATACCAATGCTATATCCGTAAGAAACGGTTCTTTAATATATACCGATGCGGCACATATTACAGCTGTTGAAATCGTTCCGACAACATTTACAGCTATTATCCTGTCTGTAAATCTCGGCCCTTTTATGGCACAAATCAAAGAAAATATAAGAAGCAGTGCCAAAACAGTAAAATATACAATAAATATATTTTTTAATAAATCTGTCATTATTTTCCAATTTCCTCCATTTGCTTTATGTATTTAAGAAGTACAGAGTCATTTAAATCTTTTGAAAATGACGGTATAAGCGAATGAACAGTATATATACCGTCTTTAAGCTTTATTGTAAACGTTCCCGGTGTAATTGTTATTGAATTGGCATAAAGGCATTTTGTACCGAATTTTTTAAGTTCCGGATCAAAGGTAACTATTTCGGACTCAGGCTTTTGGTTTGTAGAAAGTATAATCTTGATAACACTTATATTGAATAAAACTATATTAATAAAAAGAACTGCAATAAATTTTAAAAATAAAGGAAGAGTTTTTAGAGCCTTAACATCTTTTTTTAGGCTATAGCCCATAAATCGGCAAAGAAAGAAATATAAAACAGCACAAACAATAAGACCGGAGACAGCCGTCTCCGCTGTAATTTTTTCATTGAATATAAACCATAATATATACAAAACAAAAATCATAAGCAGCCCTCCGCATCTGGTCTGACTGTCTGATATTAAATACAAATTTATATTTTATCAACCACACAAACACACCAAAAAATTAAAAACCTTTAATTATTATTATAATCTAATACTGCCTTTTTTTCACATATTTATTCTTAGATATTTTATTAAAAATTTTCTAATTTTTAGTATATTTTATACAAAAGCACTTATTTTACCGTCAAAATAACGAATGTTGTATACATTAATCCCACTGTTTGTATTATACCGGATACATAATATGTATATTTTTTTTGAATATTCATATATATTAAAAAATAAAAAATCACAGTATAATAAGCTGTGATTTTTTCATGTCTGGAATATAGTATCAAAATAATATAAAAAACAAATACAAAACTTTATCGGACTGAAAGACCTTTGGGTTTCACCCCAAACCCTGAAAATTTTTTGAAAAAATTTCAGTAAAACTTTTGGAAAAATGCAATTTCATTGCATTT
>CAKQPE010000027.1 GCA_934256695.1 uncultured Eubacteriales bacterium | reverse complement strand
ATGGAACCTGTCTGTTTATTCTTCTGTTTGAACAAGTCGAAATCCTGATTTCGACTTAGGTGTCGACTTTGTCGACATCCTACACAAAACCATAGGTTTTGTCCGCTTTAGTTAAACACCAGACAACCAAAATCTACATAGCAGAATAAAAAATATTTATACATAAAAGTTCAGTTCCCATAAAAAAATCCAATCTGAACTTTCCGTAAAATTTTTATACAAAACAAATCCGAATCTTGAAAAACACAATTAATGTAAAATTTATGTAAAAATTGTGTAAATTTTTGGCGTATTTTGGACACTATATTAATTGTTGATACAAAAAAAAAATGTTATACTTTTTCTGTATGGATTTTATACTAAAAAAGCTTAAATGTTCAAAGGAGACAATCAAAAATGAGCTTAATATCTATTTTGCCGCTTTTTGCCGGTATCGGTCTTTTCCTTTTCGGAATGAGCGTACTTGGCGCGGCACTTGAAAAAATCGCAGGTGCAAGCCTTGAAAAAATGCTTGAGAAACTGACAAGCAGCAGAACTAAGGGTGTGCTTTTGGGTACGGCCGTTACCGGTGTTATACAAAGTTCCTCGGCAACCACTATAATGGTTGTAGGTCTTATAAATGCCGGCATAATGAAGCTTTCCAATGCAGTACCTGTTGTAATGGGTGCAAATATAGGTACAACCGTTACCGGACAGATATTAAGACTTGGAGATATAGGTGAAAGCGGTGTTATACTTTCACTTCTTAAACCGTCATCTTTCGGGCCAATACTTATAGGTATCGGTGCCGTACTTTATGTATTTTCAAAATCCAAAAGAAAAAAAGATATAGGTACAATTCTTCTCGGTCTCGGCATGATATTCTTCGGTATGAATACAATGGAAACAACTCTTTCACCGTTAAAGGATATGCCGCAGTTTACAAATCTGTTTTTCGTGTTTTCCAATCCATTTTTCGGTATGCTTTTAGGTATGGTTATGACAGCCATACTCCAGAGTTCATCGGCTTCTGTAGGTATTTTGCAGGCTCTTTCCTCAACAGGTGCAATAACATTTTCAACTGCCGTACCTATTATTCTCGGTCAGAACGTAGGAAAATGCATTACCGTTATTCTTGCAAGCATCGGTTCCAAACGTGATGCAAAGAGAGTTGTATTTATTGATGTATTAAACAATATAATCGGTCTTGTAATATTCTTTGTTGCTGTTTACGGTCTTAATTATATAGTTCAATTTTCATTCTGGGACAGCATAGTAAACAGAGGAGATATTGCAAACTTCCACACTCTTTTCAATATAGGAACAACTATTGTACTGCTTCCGTTTGTAAACATAATTATCAACATTTCGGACAAATTTATTAAAAAAGATGATATATCAGTAGAAGAAAAAGACTTGGCACTTCTTGACGACCTGCTTTTAAAGACACCTACCCTTGCAGTTGAGCAGGCAAGAAAAGTTCTTAACTCAATGGCTGCCCTTGCTCTTAAAAACTTTAAAAGATCACTTACTCTTTTTAACGAGTATTCGGAAAAGAAATTTGCCAAGGTTGAACGTGATGAAAATCTTATCGACCGTTTTGAAACAGCTATAGAAAACTATCTTTTAAAGATTTCATCAACCGATATTAACGATACAACAAACGAACTTGTTATGGAAATGCTCCACAGTGTAAGTGATATTGAAAGAATATCCGACCACTGTATGAACATTGCAGAAGTTGCAAGAAAAAATGCCGAAGACGGAATAGTATTTTCCGATTTTGGAAAAAAAGAGCTTAGCATAATAGGCAATGCCGTTACGGAAATATTAACTATGGCTACTGAAGCATATTCTAAACGAAGCCTTGAAGAAGCATTAAGAATAGAACCTCTCGAACAGGTAATAGATAAAATTAACTTTGCTATTAAAGACTGCCACGTAAAACGTCTTTGCGACGGTCTTTGCAGTGTAGAAGGCGGTGTTTCACTTCTTGAACTTTTAACAAGTCTTGAAAGAATATCCGACCATTGCTCAAACATAGCTCTTTATATAGTACAATCATTACAAAAAGATGTACCGGATATAAATAATGCACATATACTTGCAGACAGAATACACAATGAGCCTACAAATGAATATACCGATGCATACAAATATTACGAGCAGAAATACAAAATAGAACCGTAAATACGATTATATAAAAACCTCCCTTGAGATTGTATCTCAAAGGAGGTTTTTATTATATAAGCATATAAATTATTGATATGCAACAAAATTATTTGTTAATATCTATTATACGTAGAAAAGAATGTCACCGTATGTTGGGAACGGCCAGTATTCTTCGTCAACAAGCATTTCAAGTTCATCGGCAGGTGCTCTTAATTCGCCCATTGCAGTAAATACTTCGTCTTTAACAAACATTGCTTTGTCCTTAACTTCGCTTATTGTATCTGATTTTGCAATAGCTTCGGAAAGTTTCTTATAAGCTGTATCAAGTGCTTTGATGTTGGCTGTAATGTTTGTAAGAAGTTCTCTTTCAACAGATGAATCTGCACCTACAGTCTCTATTGATGAAACTGTGTCTGCTACTGTCTTTGCATATGCTATAACGGCAGGTTTAATCTGTTTAGCAGCCATATCAATCATTGTTCTTGCCTCAATAAGAACTCTGTTTGTATAGCTTTCGTAAGCTATTTCCGCTCTTGATGCACACTCTACTTCCGTAAGTACACCATGGTCTTTGAACATCTTTATTGTACGTGGCTCTGTCATTGCATATACGGAATCAACAACAGACTTGCAGTTTGGAAGTCCCCTTCTTGCAGCTTCTTCAAGCCATTCGTCTGAGTATCCGTTGCCGTTGAATATAACTCTCTTGTGTTCTTTAACAACCTTCTGCATAAGTTTTTCAAGAGCTTCATCAAAATTATCTGCCTTTTCAAGTTCGTCTGCGAACTGTTTAAGTGATTCTGCAACTATTGTATTAAGTATGTAGTTTGAGCAAGCGATTGATTCTGAAGAAGCAACCATTCTGAACTCAAACTTATTGCCTGTGAAAGCAAAAGGTGATGTTCTGTTACGGTCGGTAACATCTTTCTTTATAGAAGGCATTGTAGAAACGCCAATCTTCATTGATGTTTCACTCTTGCTGCTTGTAAGACTGCCGTTTTCAATCTGTTCAAGAATATCCTCAAGCTGTTCGCCAAGGAAAATCGAAATAATTGCAGGCGGAGCTTCGTTGGCACCCAGTCTGTGGTCGTTGCCGGCATTTGATGCACCAAGTCTTAAAAGAACTGCATTTTCATCAACTGCTTTAATTACGGCAAGGAGAACTGTAAGGAAAAGTTTATTTTTATGTGGTTCTTTGCCTGGGTCAAGAAGGTTCTTGCCTGTATCTGTAGCCATTGACCAGTTGTTGTGCTTACCGGAACCATTTACGCCGGCAAACGGTTTTTCATGAAGAAGGCACTCAAAACCATGTCTTGGAGCAAGTTTTTTCATATATTCCATCACAAGCTGGTTATGGTCTGTTGCAATGTTTGTATCGTCATAAATAGGTGCAAGTTCATGCTGTGCAGGTGCAACCTCGTTATGCTCTGTTTTAGCCGAAATGCCAAGCTTCCAAAGTTCCACATCAAGGTCTTTCATATATGCCGCTACTCTTTCTCTTATTGTACCAAAGTAGTGGTCATCAAGCTGCTGGCCTTTAGGAGGCATAGCACCGAAAAGTGTACGGCCTGTAAAAATAAGGTCTTTACGTCTGTTATACATTTCCTTGTCTACAAGAAAATATTCCTGTTCAGGGCCTACTGATGTAGTAACTTTCGTTGTTTCGGTATCACCGAAAAGTTTTAAAATTCTTAATGCCTGTTTGCTTATTGCTTCCATAGAACGAAGGAGCGGTGTTTTTTTATCAAGTGCTTCTCCTGTGTATGAACAAAAGGCTGTAGGTATACAAAGTGTAACTCCGCCGGCATCTTCTTTAAGAAAAGCAGGTGATGTACAATCCCATACAGAATAACCTCTTGCTTCAAATGTTCCTCTAAGACCGCCTGAAGGGAAAGAAGAAGCATCAGGTTCACCCTTTATAAGCTCCTTGCCGGAAAATTCCATAATTGCTTTTCCGTCATCAGTAGGCGAAATAAAAGCATCATGTTTTTCTGCCGTAATACCTGTCATCGGCTGAAACCAATGTGTATAGTGTGTTGCTCCTTTTTCAATAGCCCAGTCTTTCATAGCGTTGGCTACTACCTCTGCTATATCAGGTGTAAGTTCTGTGCTTGTGCTTATACTCTTTTTAAGCTCTTTATAAACTTTCTTAGGAAGTCTTTCTCGCATAACCGCATCGTTAAAGACACTGCTTCCATAAATTTCCGGTATAGATATAATTTCTGCCATATAATCGCAACCTTTCCGTTAAAAATTTTTCTTAGAAAAAACAGAAAGCGTCCCCAAAAATAATTTGAGAACGCCTTTGTTCAAAGTTAAAATATAAAATTACTATGCATATATAAATACCACTTTTCAGGCAAAAAATCAAGTGTTATTTTAAAATTTATTTAAAAATTTATTATTAAACAATATTTTCAGGTTCTTTGCCTTCGATATATGCCTTCAAATTATCCAGTACAACCTTGGCAGTCATCTCATCATTTTTGTCTCCGCCAAAACTGTTATGCGGTGAATAAAAGAAATTTTCAAGATTCCAGAGAGGACTTTGGGCATCAAGCGGTTCTTTTTCGAAAACATCTACTGCCGCAGCCATAAGTTTTCCGTTTGTAAGGGCATTATAAAGTGCTTCTTCGCTTTGCACACCGCCTCTTGCTATATTTATATATACCGAATTATCCTTCATCAGATTAAACATATCCTCGTCAAAAAGATGGTATGTATCGTCTGTAAGCGGCATTGCGGCAACAACAATATCATAAAGACCGATTTTTTCTTTCAACTTATCGGCTTTATATACATCATCAAAATACGGTGCTTTGTTTCCGCTTTTTGAAAAACCGTAACAGTATGCATCAAACGCTTTAATCCTTTTGGCTATCTCACTGCCTATATGCCCTGTTCCGATAACGGCAATCTTTTTATCGGTAAGCTCCAGAAGGTCAAAGCGTTTTTTCCAAGAATGTTCTTTTTGCTCTTTTTCATACGTACGCATATGCTTATATATATCTAATATACGCATAAGCACAAACTCGGCTATAGGCTTGTCAAACACGCCTTTCATGCTGGCATATTTAACATCCATTTCTTTTAGCTTTGCTATGGGCTGTTTGTCCGTTCCCACCATAAGTGCCTGAACAAATTTCAGATTACGAAAATCCGACGGATTATTGTAAGAGAACATATCCAACTGAACAAGAACATCGCATCCAAGCTCATCATAGTTTAACGGTTCTTTCTCGTTCTCGTGCAGTATTACGTCATACCCAAGCTTTTCGGCTTCACTCGATATAACAGCACCTACACCCTTTTTCTTTCCGGAAACTACAGCCAGCATAAAACTCCCTCCTTAAAAGATCAAAGCACTTATTAAAATATCTTTTAACCGCACCTTTTGCAACAAATTTTTTCTATTATTCTTTTATAAAATCATCTTTTGCAATACTGCCGTAGCAATCATTGTTTATATTTATTTCAGAAGATTTTTCCCAAGACGAGAGCATATCGTAAAATAAGTCATTTTTTACTTTTTCTTCATAATCATATTTTGCATATTCTTTTACTTCATTCTTTGTTGGGTAAAAAATATTTTTTATACGACATACGGCATAACCATTTTCGGTTTCGGTTGCAGATGTTATGCTTCCTTCGTAAACGGAAGATATATCACATGCAAAGTCTGTTATATCCGAAAACTTTTCATTTTTTTCCTCTGCCGAAATACCGTATTGACTTAAAACAGCATTGAAATCACTGTTTTCTTTTGCGGCTTTTTCAAACTCATCAGCCTTTCCCAAGCTGTCGAAATATACCGCAAAATAGCTTATATCAGCCAGTTTTTCATTATATATATCTATGTTTTCGTCAACAAAAGAGTCAAATCCGGACATACTTATTGTATAATCCTTCAAAAGTTCATTTCTCGTTTTATTATACAATATCTTTTCTTCCATAACTTTTCGGACAAAATCGCTATACTGTTCACCATACTCGTTTATATAATCATTTGCTTCATTTTCTGCCTGTTTTTTTTCTTCATCTGTAAGACTTATACCGTTTTTATCAGCATAATCCACAGTCAGCTTAACCATTTTAAGGGAATTTAAAGCATTTTCTTTTGCTGTATCAAAAGCACTTCTTCCGTCAAAATCAGTATCCCATATATCCGAACCGCCTATTTTTTCAAAACTGTTTATTACCTCATTAAGATATATTCCGTATTCGCCAAAGCTGACATCTTTGCCGTTGATTGTAATTACAGTTTCATCGTTTTCTTTGTTTTTGGCAGAACATGAACAAAATATCATTACCAAACAAAATGAAAGCAATATTATTTTAATTAAGTTTTTTAATTTAAAATTTAAACGAATCAATAAACCACCTGCTTTTATGACTGTTCAATATCTTTTAACGCCTCCGATATAACGGAAAGTATATTTTTCTTATCATTGTCATTTATTTTTACCGTAATATAAGGGTTTGCCGCCATTGTAAATTTATATTTAAGCGGCTTTTTAATTACTGCTCCCGTTATCCTTGCCGGATCAAGTTTTGCATCACCTCTGAAACTTATAAGTACAGCTTCCGGTTTCTGCACAACGGAAATAATATCCATGCTGTGTGCTTTACTTTTTATTAATGCCGTATCAAGAAGATACTGTACACTTTTAGGAATATTTCCGTATCTGTCCTCTATTTCCTCTTGAATATCGTTATAATCGTCTTTTGTGGAAATATTAGCTATTTTCTTGTATATTTCCAGTTTTTGTTCCTCGTTTCTTATATAGAAAGAAGGAATATAAGCATCAAGTGTAACGTCTATAAGGGTTTCAAAATCGTCCTGAACAAATTCGCCCTTGAGTTTCTTAACGGCCTCATCAAGTAGTCGGCAATACATTTCATATCCTACCGATTCCATATGACCGTGCTGCTGGGCTCCGAGAATATTTCCCGCTCCTCTTATTTCAAGGTCCCTCATTGCTATTTTAAACCCAGAACCGAACTCTGTAAACTCCCTAATTGTCTGAAGTCGTTTTTCCGATACTTCATTTAATACTTTATCCCTTCTGTACATAAGATATGCATAGGCTGTACGGTTAGTTCTGCCTACTCGTCCTCTAAGCTGATAAAGCTGCGAAAGTCCCATTCGATCCGCATCCTGAATAATCATTGTGTTGGCATTTCCTATATCAAGCCCCGTTTCAATAATAGTCGTGCAGACAAGTACATCTATTTCACCATCGATAAAGTCTTTCATTATTACCTCAAGCTCACGTTCCGTCATCTGCCCATGAGCATATGAAACAACTGCGTCCGGCACAAGAGACTGTATTTTCATTGCCTCCTGTGATATGCTTTCAACTCTGTTATAAAGATAATAAACCTGTCCGCCTCTTGAAAGCTCCCTGTTTATTGCATCTTTAATCAGTTCGCTGTCATTTTCCATAACATATGTCTGTATAGGCCGTCTTTCTCTCGGCGGTTCTTCAAGAAGGCTCATATCCCTTATTCCCGAAAGACTCATATGCAGTGTTCTCGGTATAGGTGTTGCCGTAAGGGTAAGAACATCAAGATTTTCTTTCAGATTTTTCAGTTTTTCCTTGTGTGTTACACCAAATCTCTGTTCCTCGTCTACAATAACAAGTCCCAGATCCTTAAATTTAACGTCTTTAGACAATATTCTGTGAGTACCTATAACAATATCACTTAGTCCAGATTCAAGTCTTTTTATGGACTCGGTCTGCTGTTTTTTTGTCCTGAATCTTGAAAGAAGTTCAATTTTAACGGGAAAGTCCTTCATTCTCTGGGTAAACGTATTATAGTGCTGTTGTGCAAGTATGGTAGTCGGCACAAGGTAAGCCACCTGTTTTGAGTCCTGAACGGCTTTAAAAGCGGCTCTTATGGCAACCTCTGTCTTTCCGTAGCCTACGTCACCGCACACAAGTCTGTCCATTACACGGCCTGTCTCCATATCGTGCTTTACTTCGTCTATGGCATTAAGCTGGTCATCGGTTTCGTTATAAGGGAAGCTTTCCTCAAACTCCCTCTGCCATACATTGTCCGGAGAATAAACATATCCCTTTGCCGCCTGACGTTTTGCATAAAGCTTAACCAAATCCTCCGCAAGAATTTCAACCGATTTTCTTACCTTTGCCTTCGTCTTGCTCCATTCTTTTCCGCCAAGCTTATTAAGCTTAATTCTTATTCCGTCGGCACCTATATATTTTTGCAGACTGTCCATCTGTCCGGCAGGTATAAAAAGATTACCGCCATCGGCATAGCTTACCTTTACATAGTCTTTGTTTACTCCGTCAACGGTTATTTTTTCCATTCCCCTGTAAACACCTATGCCGTGTCCCGAATGAACAACATAGTCTCCCGGTTTAAGATCAGAAAAGCTTTCTATGGTTTTTGTATTTTTCTTTTTACGGCGTTTTCTTTCCGTCTTTTTGTCGTCTGCAAATTCATTTTCACTGAAAACGGCAAGATTAATGTAATTATACATAAATCCACGGCTCAAAGTGCCTCTCGATACCGTTACCGTCCCCTGTGCAAGTTCTGCCTCCCAAGGGTTTAAAACAAATGCCGTCTCTATGCCGTAATCATAAAGTTCACGTACAAGTCTTTCTCCTCTTATCTCGGAAGAAGAAAGTATAAGTACCGTGTTTTTTTCTCCTTTAAGACGTTTGACTTCCTGTGCAAAAAGCTCAAGACGGTTATTGAACGATTCCGTACTTCTTACAGAAAAATCTGTTGTGTCTTTAACATTAAAATCAGGCATTAAACCGTTTATTGCCGAAAAAAGAACAGTGCTGTATTTCTCCGACATTTTAATAACCGATGTATAATCATATATTACATCTGCCATTTCAGAAAGCATATATCCTCTTTCTATTCTGCTTTTTATGCTTTCCGAAAACTCCTTAAACATATTTTCCGCTCTTTGTTTTATTCTTTTAGGCTCACAGAAAAATATAATTGTGTCTTGTGGCATATAACCGAATATATTTACGGTTTCATCATAAAAATAGTTTATACAGCCTATGGAAGAAACTATCCCTTCCCTGTTTTTAAGCTTTTCTATCTGTTCTCCCACATGGGTTTCCAGTATGCTTTCTTCTTCCGAAAGGGATTTTTTTTCAAAAGAAGCTTTGGCATTTTCATATGACTTTTCCATCAAATCTACAGCCTTTGAAAGTCTGTCCTTATCACAGAAAAACTCGTTTACAGGATAAATTTCTATTTCTTCTACTCTGTCTATTGACCTCTGGGTATATGCGTCCATTGTTCTTATGGAATCAACCTCTGTATCCCAAAACTCTATTCTGAAAGCTGTATCGCTTACGGAAGGGTAAATATCTATTATTCCGCCTCTTACGGAAAACTGTCCCTTTGACTCAGCCGTTTCACATCTTTCATAGCCCATATATATAAGCTTTTCTATAAGGTCTTCTGTATTGTATTCTTCCCCTTCTTTTATGGAAACAACACTGTTTTTCAAAATATTCGGCGGTATAATTTTGTCAAATACCGCATCAACGGGAACTACAACATTTATTTTTTCACCCTCAACAAGATTTTTAAGTACAGAAAGTCTTTTGGTATCTGTATCACGGCTGTGAACATCTGCACTGTAAAAAATTATATCTCTTGCATCAAACATTACCGTATTTTTATTGAAAAAATAAAGGTTTTCATATATTTCTCTTGCTTTTATATCGTTTTCCGCTATTATAAGAGCCGGTCTTTGAAGTTCTTCCGTAAGGGCTGCCATAACATGAGTATTCTGCACATCTATTATTCCCGATGCAAAAACAGGTGTATTGCTATTTTTTATATCATCTCTTATTGTCTGATAACTGCTGAGTTTAGAAAGAATACCCGTAATGTTTCTCATATTTGCACTTCCTTATTTTTCTCCTTCTTAGGTATAAAATTATACTCATTCATTGCCTCTCTCGGGCCGGATTTTATAATTGCCACTGCCGCATGAGCTGCTCTTTTTTCGGAATCCGACATCAAAACCGAATCCTCTTTTGAAAAATGTCCCAATACATGGTTTACAAGATCTCCGCCTTCCGGTTTAGACCCTACACCAACCTTAATTCTGGGAAACTCATCTGTTTTTAAATGTGCAATAATACTTTTTATTCCGTTATGTCCGCCTGCTGAGCCTTTTTCTCTTATTCTCAGTCCACCTACGGGAAGGCTTATATCGTCATATATAACTATTATATCTTCAACGGGAATTTTATAAAAGTCACTTACTGCTTTTATACTTTCTCCGCTTAAATTCATATAAGTAAGCGGTTTTAAAAGTATTACTCTCTCGTTATTTATTCTGCCTTCTCCGTAAACACCCTTAAACTTACCCTTACTTACATCAATACTGTATTCATTGCTTAATTCATCTATTACGGCAAAGCCAACATTATGCCTTGTGCCGCTGTATTCTTTTCCGGGATTTCCCAATCCTACTATAAGTTTCATTTTAATCTTACCTCCAAAAATAAAACAGCAATAAGCCCTAAGAATTAACTTAGGGCATAATGTCAAATTTTTAATCTTTCGGGAAATTACCCAAAAGCATTAAATACTATTCAATTTTAATCCAAAACATATTTATTGTCTATAGAATTATATAAATATTATTCTTCTTTATCAAAATTTTTCCCTTCTTCACAAAGATAATTTATAAATATTCTGCTTGAAGGTGACAACTGGTTTTTATTCTTGTATATTACACCGATATTTCGTATTACCGTAGGTTTAAGCGGAACAGCTTTTATGTTAAACCTTCCGGAAAGGTATGCAAGTTTCGGCATTATGGATATTCCTATTCCTTGTTCAATCATAGCCTGTATACTGTTATAATCATCAAGCCTGCATTTTATATCCGGTTCTACATTAACGGCCCTTAAAACATTCAAAAACTCCATGTCTCTTTCCTCGTTAAGTGCTATAAATGCTTCGCCCTTTAACTGTTCCGGTATAATTTCTTCTTCATCGGAATATTTATGTCCTGCCGGCAATATAACATAAAACGGATCCTCAAAAAGCATAACTTCTTCAAAACCCTTAACATCATTTATGTTTGTTATGCCAAAATCAACCATATCCTTGTTAAGCCAATGCTCAATTTCCCTATAATGTCCCTGTTTTGTCTCAATTATAATATTAGGATAATCTTCACTGAATTTTTTAAACACTTTAGGGAGAAAGCCTCCTGCAAGAGTACCAAATGTAGTAATTCTTATTATGCCGGAATCAAGTCCGCTTAAAGCAGATGATTTTTCATTTAAATTGTTATATGAATCAACTAAATCATATATATACGGTTTGAGCTGTTCTCCTTCTTTTGTAAGCTGAAGTCCAAACTTTGAACGTATAAAAAGCGTTGTTTTCAATTCTTTTTCCAGAGCACTTATCATCTGGCTTACGGCAGACTGTGTGTAATTAAGTTCATCTGCAGCAATGGTAAAACTGCCGCATTCTATTACCTTTAAAAAGGCCATATATTTTCTCATTAAAAATTTCCCCCATTTAATCTTTTGTAAAAATCAAAAAACTAAAAATACCCTATTAAACCACATATAATATTTTACCGTATTTTTACTATCTTGTAAAACAAATTTTAAAACAACAGCCTTTGTCATAGACCGTAAAAACAAATATGTCCTAATATAAAAATTTTAATCCCAAACCTTATAAAACCCCATTCAAAAAATTTTTGAAAGGGGTTTTATTTTAAAAATTTTTATTAAACTTTTACTGGCAATGCAGCTGTTTAGATTTTTATTTTGAAACTACTTCATTTTCAAGAGGAAGTCCTTCTTCAACAGCTTTAAGGTTTTCGCAAGTTGTCTTTGCAATAGCCTCAAGAGATTCCTCTGTAAAGAATGCCTGATGTGATGTAACAAGTACATTAGGGAACGCCATAAGCTTGATAAGGTCATCATCTTTGATTATATCGCTTGAACGGTCCTCGAAGAAATATTTGTCTTCTTCTTCGTAAACGTCAAGAGCAACTCCTCTGAACTTGTTTTCTCTAAGTGCATCTATAAGTGCTACTGTATCAACAAGCGCACCTCTTGATGTATTTACGAGGATAACACCGTCTTTCATTTTTGAAATGCTGTTTTTGTTGATTATATACTTTGAATCGTTTGTAAGCGGGCAATGAAGTGTAACAACGTCGCTTCGTCTGAGAAGATCATCAAGTGTTGTATATTCAACATCAAGGTTTGGATCCGGATAAAGGTCATATGCAAGTATGTCCATACCAAAACCTTTAAGTATTTCAATCATAATCTTTCCGATTTTACCTGTACCTACAACACCTGCTGTTTTTCCTCTTAATGTTACGCCCATAAGACCTGAAATCTTGAAGTTGAATTCTCTTGTTCTTGTATATGCTTTATGAATTTTTCTGTTAAGAGTAAGGAAAAGTGCTGCGGCATATTCTGCCACTGCTGTAGGAGAATAGCTTGGTACTCTGAGAACAGGGATTTTTCCCTTGCATGCTTCTATATCAACATTATCATAGCCTGCACATCTTAAAAGGATAGCTTTAATTCCCATTTCATAAAGCTTATCAACTGTCTTTTTTGTAAGTTCACAGTTTACAAACGCACATACGGCATCACATCCGCTTGCAAGTATTGCTGTATCCTCTGTACATCTTGTCTCATAAAAAACAAGGTCATAGCCATATATAGGTGCTATTTTTTCAAACCAAATTTTATCATAGTCCTTAGTATCAAAAAATGCTATTCTCATAAATTAAATCCTCTCCTTAATAGTGTATGTTTGGTTTCAGTAATAATAAGTATAGACAAAATTAATTGTTTCAATACTGCCTACAACATAAACTGTATTTTAAATAACAGTTTTATTTTTTATTTGTTAATATTGTATCAAAGTTGTATTATAAAATCAAGAGTAAAACTTATGGCAATATTGCAGAAATATTAGTCAAAAAATTAACAATTATTACTAAATCCCCATTATATTAGGCAAAAAACAGCTTTTTGCGGTTAGACCGCTATACCACTATTATAAAATTTTTGGTTATTATTTTTGATAAAAATATATCACTATTGTTACTTATACTTTTAAAAACACCTTTTAGTTTTACTTAAAATTATTAAGGCTTATCCAAATATATTTTAATCTGACAATATTAAACATATATATTATCTTTTATTGATACGCTATTTCATTATATTTTCAACTAATCTTCATTAAATATTTTGATACATAAAATATCGTATCGGTTATAAATACAGATAAAAAAATAGACCGGCTTTTTAGCCGGTCTTAAAAATAATCTTATTCAAATAATTTTGAAACAGACATTCCTTCATGTATACGATTAATTGCTTCTGCAAAAATCTTAGCAACAGAAAGAACCTTTATTTTTGAAATACATTTTTCAGGTGGAAGATTGATAGTATTGAGTACAAGAAGCTCATTAATAGCTGATTTCTCAATTCTTTCAAGAGCCGGACCTGAAAGTACAGGGTGTGTACAACAAGCGTCTACTTCAATAGCTCCTCTTTCTTTAAGAGCATTTGCAGCATTTGTAATAGTACCTGCTGTATCGATCATATCGTCAACAAGAATAACTCTCTTGCCTTCAACATTACCGATTATGTTCATAATCTCGCTTACGTTGGCTTTTGGACGTCTCTTGTCGATAATTGCAAGAGGAATCTCAAGTCTTGTAGCAAAGTTTCTTGTTCTGCCTACACTGCCAAGGTCAGGTGATACTGCTACAAATTCATTTATAGCTTCACCGTATTTTTCATGATAGTAGTTTGTAAGAAGCGGTGCTCCTACAAGATGGTCAACAGGAATATCGAAGAATCCCTGAATCTGAGCACAGTGAAGATCCATTGTAAGAACTCTGTCTGCACCTGCTACTGTAAGGATATTGGCAACAAGTTTAGCACTGATTGGATCTCTTGCTCTTGCTTTTCTGTCCTGACGAGCATATCCGTAATATGGAATAACTGCTGTAATCCTGCCTGCTGAAGCTCTCTTCATGGCATCAATCATAATAAGAAGCTCCATAAGGTTATCATTTACAGGATAAGATGTTGACTGCACAATATAAACATCTGCACCTCTTATAGTTTCATCAATTTTAACTGAAATTTCTCCGTCGCTGAAATGACTTACCTCTGCCTGTCCCAATTTAAGTCCAAGACACTGAGCCATCTCCTCGGCTAAGCCTCTGTTGGCATTGCAAGAAAAGATTTTTATATTGCTTCTGCCTGAATACATCATTAAACTAATCCTCCCTATAAACAATCAATAATTATTACATTCAATATCATGTTACACCCCTATGAGACAAAATTCAATAGAATTTTACAAAAATTTTATTTTTTTGTCCAACCGTCTATATTTGTCTGACGATTTCTTGCCACAGCAAGTGATTTTTCAGGTACATCTTTCGTTATTGTAGAACCTGCCGCTACATAAGAGCCTTTTTTAAGTGTTACCGGTGCAACAAGGTTTGCGTTGCAGCCAATAAATACATCATCTTCTATAGTTGTTCTGAACTTTTTGTGTCCG
Source organism: uncultured Eubacteriales bacterium (assembly GCA_934256695.1). Classification (GTDB taxonomy): domain Bacteria; phylum Bacillota; class Clostridia; order Lachnospirales; family Anaerotignaceae; genus Neoanaerotignum_A. The sequence goes on along the minus strand of CAKQPE010000027.1, from coordinate 5,595 downwards.
TCATAATTTACCGTTACCGTACCGCAGCCGAAGTTTATTCTCTCGCCTACATCGGAATCACCTATATAAGTAAGGTGTGAAACCTTTGTGCCGTTTCCTATTACGGAGTTTTTAACCTCGACAAAATCACCTATCTTAATGTTTTCGCCTATTTTTGAGTTTGGTCTGATATATGCAAAAGGCCCTACTTTCGTACCACTGCCGATTTCCGATTCCATAGCAACTGTATACTGTATTGTTACGTTTGGTGCAAGTGTCATATCTGTAAGCCTTGTATCAGGGCCTATTTTACAGTCATCACCTATTACCGTCTTTCCTTCAAGTACACAGCCCGGATATATTATTGTATCCATACCGATTTCAACATCGTCTGCAATATATGTATCTGTCGGGTCGATTATTGTAACACCGTTAAGCATATGCTTTTCGTTTATTCTTTTTTGCATTATTTTATTAGCTTGTGCAAGCTGTACACGGTTGTTTACACCAAAGAACTCGGTTACATCGCCTATAGTCATGGCATTTACCTTTTCTCCGCTCTTTAATATAATTTCAAGTGCGTCCGGAAGATAATACTCGCCCTGTGCATTATCGTTTGTAATCAGTTTAAGAGCTTTTTTAAGGCTTGAACCTTTAAAGCAATAGATTCCGGAATTAATCTCCTTTACAAGTTTTTCTTCCGGTGTTGCGTCTTTATATTCAACATTCTTTACAAAATTACCGTCTTTATCCCTTATAATATGTCCATAGCCTGCGGAATCCTCAACTATGGCAGATATTATTGAAACACCATTATTTTCGCTTCTGTGGTATTCTATAAGCTTTTCAAGTGTTTCTGCCTTTATAAGCGGTGTATCACCATAAAGAATAAGAACATCTTCGTTTTCGTTTATATATTCCTCTGCCTGCATTACGGCATGACCTGTGCCAAGCTGTTTTTCCTGAACGGCAAAACTTACGCCTTCGTCTTTAAGAGCCTCCTGAACAGTCTCTGACATATGACCAGTAACAACACATATATTTTTTGCTTCAAGGTCTTTTGCTGTATCAACAACTCTTTTTACCATAGGTCTGCCCATAACCTCGTGCAGTACCTTAGGCATTTTTGATTTCATTCTTGTTCCCTCGCCTGCGGCAAGAATAACAGCATTTATATTATCCATATTTTAAGCACTCCCCAAATCTTATTTTTAAACAAAATTTTCGTATTACAGTATAAACCATTAATCCGCTAAGGTCAACTTTAAAACCGTGGACTCTGTCCACACCTGCGATTTTTTGAAAAAAATCGAGTAAAACTTTTATCAAAACGCAACTTCATTGCGTTTTTCGTAAAAGCATACTATTATTAAGAAAACTATTCACTACCTTAAAGATTTTATTATATTTCCAAAAAAGCACTTTAAAACATAGTTTTAAAGTGCTTTTTATTAAAAGTTTTTGTCCAGTTTTTTCAAAAACTGGTCAGGGTTTGGGGTGAAACCCCAAGGTTTTAGCTTAATAACATTCTGTCGTTTACAATGCCCTGTCCGCCGCTTGCCTTTTCAAACATCTTCAAAAGGTCAGTTACTTCAAGGTTTTTCTTCTGCTCCTCGCTTACGTCAATAAGCACATTTCCGCTGTGCATCATTATAAGACGGTTGCCAAGTTTAAGTGCATCACGCATATTATGTGTTACCATAAGTGCCGTAAGCTTATCCTCTGCAATTATCTTTTCCGTAAGCTCAAGAACCTTCTTGGCTGTTTTAGGGTCAAGAGCCGCCGTATGCTCATCAAGAAGAAGAAGCTGTGGCTTAGTCATAGTAGCCATAAGAAGTGTTATAGCCTGTCTCTGGCCGCCGGAAAGAAGCCCTGCCTTTGCACTCATACGGTTTTCCAGTCCAAGGTCAAGCATTTCCAGATATTCTCTGAATTTTGATTTTTCGGCATTTGTTATGCCTCTTTTTAAACCTCTGTGCTTGCCCCTTCTGAGAGCCATAGCAAGATTTTCTTCTATTGTCATATTGGTTGCCGTTCCCATTCTCGGGTCCTGAAAAACACGGCCGATATATTTTGCTCTTTTATATTCCGGAAGCTTTGTTACATCGTTTCCGTCTATTACTATCTGACCTGCATCTACAGGGAAAAGACCTGCTATTGCATTAAGTGTAGTTGACTTTCCCGCACCGTTTCCGCCGATTATAGTTATAAAATCACCGGGATTCATTTCAAAGCTTACTTTATCAAGGGCGATTTTTTCGTTTGCCGTTCCCTTGCCGAATATTTTTCTTACATCCTTAACTTTAAGCATTTGTCTCACTCTCCTTATTCTTACTGCCGTGAAGCTTTTCTGTAAAATTATAAATCTTCTCTTTTATAAGAGGAAGTGAGAGACATACTGCAAGAAGTACAGAGGAAAGAAGTTTAAGGTCTGTAGGAACAAGTCCTTTTGAAAGTACAAAGGCTATAATTATACGGTAAAGTATAGAGCCGAGAACTACTGCAAAAAGACTTCTAATTATTGATGAATGACCGAAAAGCACCTCACCTATAATAACAGATGCAAGACCGATAACGATAGTACCGGTACCCATTCCTACATCGGCATAGCCGTTATACTGTGCCATTATACCGCCGGAAAGTGCTATAAGACCGTTGCTTATAACAAGACCGAGTATTACCATTGAGTTTGTGTTTACACCCAAAGCTCTTATCATATTTGAGTTATCACCTGTTGCTCTTATGGCAAAACCTTTTTCCGTACCAAAGAACCACCAAAGTATAAGTATAACTACCAAAACAGCTACAATACCTACAACAAAGACAGCTGTAGAAGTATCAAAACCCATTTTGGAAACTACTGATATAACCGTATCCTGTTTTAAAAGCGGAAGATTGGCTTTTCCCATTATTCTTAAATTTACCGAATAGAGACCTGTCATAGAAAGAATACCTGCAAGAAGTGAAGGTATTTTAAGTTTTGTATTAAGGAAACCTGTTACAAAACCTGCTGCCATACCTGCAAGCATAGAAACAAATGTTGCCACAAAAGGGTTTGCACCGCTTAAAATCATCTGAGCTGCAACAGCCGCTCCCAGAGGGTAACTTCCTTCTGTTGTCAAATCGGCATAATCAAGTATCTTATATGTAATATAAACGCCTATAGCCAATATAGACCACAAAAGCCCCTGTGATACCGAACCCATCAATACACTTAAACGCATTATTAATCCACCCGTTCTAAATTTACTATTTTTTATTTTATATATCATTTATGCTGGACTGTAAAAAGCCCGGCGTAATAATAAACAAAAGAGATTTTATTTTTGTTTTGTATTATTTATTTTCAACCAGTTCTCCGCCTTTAATAAGGTAAACAGCTTTGTCTGTAACTGACTGAGGGAATTCATATCCTATAGCCTCAGCTGTATCCATATTAAGGCAAACATTTGTATCATCAAGGCTTTCAATAGGCATTTCAGCCACATTTGCACCGTCTTTTAATATTTTAACTGCCATTTCGCCTGTCTGTTTGCCAAGTTTGTAGTAGTCAATACCAACTGTTGCAAGACCGCCGCTTTCTACCATTCCCTGTTCACCGCAGATTGTAGGGAGTTTATATTCTTCCGCAATCTTTGAAACAGTAGCCATAGCAGATGCAAATGTATTATCTGTAGGTATATAAATAGCATCAACATCTCCTGCTATTGATTCCATAACCTGTGCTATATCGTTTGTGTTTGTAACAGTTGCTGTTTTGCACTCAATACCCTCTTTTTCGGCAGCTTCCTGTGCCATCTGTGCCTGAATTTCGGAGTTTACCTCGCTTGAGTTATAAAGTACACCCAAAGTCTTTACATCAGGCATCATTTCTTTAAGGAGTTCAACCTGTTTTTCAACCGGTGTAAGATCTGTTGTACCTGATACATTTCCGCCAGGAGCGTCATTGCTTTCTACAAGCTGAGCTGCCTCGTAGTCTGTAATTGCTGTTCCGAGAATAGGAATATCGCTTGTTTCTGCCGCAACTGACTGAGCCGCACCTGTTGCTATCGCAAGAATAAGGTCATCATCGTTCTGAACAAATCTCTGGCTTATTGTTTTAAGGTTTGACTGATCTGCCTGTGCATTCTGATAATCAATAATTATATTCTCACCGTCAACAAATCCGTTTTCTTTTAAGTCATCAATAAATCCTTCTCTTGCCTTATCAAGAGCATCGTGCTCAACAAGCTGGATTATGCCAATCTTAAAAGCACCTTCATTTGCTTCTGCCGAAGCAGAACCTGATGCAGAGCCTGATGTTGATGCAGATGCAGAACCTGATGAAGCAGCAGATGAACCGCAGCCTGCCATAGCAAGTGCCATTGAAAGAGCCAATACCGATGAAGCTATAATTTTAAATCTTTTTTTCATAATCTAATTCTCCCTTCAAAAGTCCCTTTTTTTAAAGATAATACTAAGGGTAATTTTAATACGATTGCTTTTTTTTGTCAATCTTTTACACCAATTTAAAGCGTTTAATCGTAAAAATTTAAAGCACTAAAGTAAAATGTATTATTTTATGCCTGCACAGTAAAATTTTAATGACAAAAATATTAAAAATTTGATATATAGGTGTTTACCTTTGGTTAAAAATAATATAAAATAAACCTTGAAGGGAGTGGATACCATGAACAGATTAAATATTGTTAAAGGTGACATTGTCAAAGCAAAAACAGAGGCTATTGTAAATGCCGCAAACACATCTCTTTTGGGCGGCGGCGGCGTAGATGGGGCAATTAACCGTGCCGCAGGACCTATGCTCATAGAAGAATGCAGAAAATTTAACGGCTGCCCTACAGGAGAGGCTCGTATTACACCGGGCTTTAAATTAAATGCAAAATATGTTATTCATACACCCGGTCCTATCTGGCGTGGCGGAAACAAAGGTGAACCTGCTCTTTTGGCCTGCTGTTACAAAAACTGCCTTACTCTTGCATATGAAAACGGAATACGTTCAATATCATTTCCTTCAATAAGTACAGGCGTTTACCGTTATCCTGCTGAGCCTGCGGCAGAAATAGCCGTAAGAGAAATATCAGACTTTCTTTTATCACACCCTGATTTTGAAAAAGTAAACTTAGTCTGCTATGATGAAAATACATACAAAATATTTAAAGCAGTATACAAAAAATTAAATTTAAATCCGTAATTTTTCCGTCTCCGAAATTAAATTTCGGAGGCTTTTTTTGTCTGAAAACTCAAAACCGTACCAAAATTACTGTAAAACATTTAAAACCGTGGGACTCTGTCCCACACCCTTCGATTAAGGAACCACAAAGATAAATGCGGCAAACGTAGCTCGTTTTCGCAAAGCGAAAATTCCTGACCATGAAAAAAATCGAGTAAAACTTTTATCAAAATGCCATTTGTCGATTAACGGAAATTTTGCATTTAATCTCAAAACATGATATGTAGTGAAACCCCTCGTTTTATTTAATAAAAAAAATTTAATTTATTTAAAGGATTTTAAATATAAACGTCGAATATATATTTTTAAGAAAGGATTAACAGATTATTTTCTTTTATTTCTTTCCCACAGCAATAATTGAAAGGAGCTGTTTATTATGACATATC